>NZ_JBQEPB010000010.1:0-295887 GCF_052045455.1 Pedobacter sp. 22226
GGTGTCCACCTCTTCCCATTCCGAACAGAGAAGTTAAGCCCACCAGAGCCGATGGTACTGCGGTAACACGTGGGAGAGTAGGTCGGTGCCAAATCTTAAAAGAAACCCTTTAACAGAAATGTTAAAGGGTTTTCTTCGTTTACAGGGGGGTGTATTGCCTTCTCTCCATTAAGGAGTTAAGATAAGTTAAGGGTTGTTCCCGCAGATCATGCTGATCGCCGCAGAGGCCATTCCATCATCCATTTTACATCTTTCAGTGAAAGAGATGAGTTAAGTTCTTTTTCTTAATGCCCTTAACTTCTTAATGATAAAAGGAACCTAAAGTATTTCTCACCATTAAGGAGTTAAGATAAGTTAAGGGTTGTTCCCGCAGATCATGCTGATCGCCACAGAAGCCGTTCCATCATCTGTTCCATCTTCCAATTGTAGCGTTGAGATAAGTTAAGCTTCTTCTTCTTAATGGCCTTAACTTCTTAATGTTAAAACTCATCACGTATTTATCTACCATTAAGAAGTTAAGATAAGTTAAGGGTTGTTCCTGCAGATAGCGCTGATAGTCGCAGAGGCTGTTCCATTATCTATCTTCCATCATCCGTTTTACATTTTCCATCATACCTCTATCCCTGGTTAAATAGCCCTGATGGAAGCGATATCCCTTTTGGGCAAAGATGATTGCTTATGTTAGAATGATTTCCCCAAAAGGATTAAGCGTACAGCAGGACGGAACCCAACCCACACGCACAGAAACCTGCGCTCCAAAAAAATATCAATATTTGATGATCTAAACCCGCTTTGCCCAATCTGTAAACTACGCCTATACCAATTTAAGCCAATGTTAATAATTTAGGTCACTTTTAAAACTGATTTAGCGCTAAATATGTTAATATCATAAGGTTTGCCACAATATTTGGTTATCTTTGTTGTTAACAATATATAAACAAAAATAATGAGTTTTTTTGCAGATAAAAGAAGGGAAGTAATGGTGCATATAGAAAAGTATATGCTGGAGATGATGGACACCTATCTTAAACCAATCGATACTAACTGGCAACCGTCTGATTTCCTTCCTGATTCTACTAGCGATACATTTTATCAAGATATCAGAATTCTAAGGGATAATGCAAAGGATCTTTCTTATGACCTGGTAGCGGTATTAATCGGAGATACCATTACAGAAGAAGCTTTACCTACATACGAATCGTGGTTAGCCATGGTACAAGGCCCGAGTATGAAAGAAGATGGCGGCTGGATGAAGTGGAACAGGCACTGGACTGCAGAGGAAAACCGTCACGGTGATTTGTTAAATAAATATTTATACCTGTCTGGTCGTGTTGATATGCGCCAAATGGAAATTTCTACGCAATACCTTATTGCTGATGGCTTCGATATCGGAACTGGTCATGATCCTTACCGTAACTTTATCTATACTTCTTTTCAGGAGATGGCAACCAATATTTCGCACAGAAGGGTAGCTTCGTTAGCTAAAAAAGATGGCGATACATTATTATCAAGAATGTGTGGTGTAATTGCATCGGATGAAGCGAGACATGCAAAAGCATATAAAGATTTTATGAACCGTATTTTCGAGGTTGATCCTAATGAAGCGATGCTGGCTTTTGAAGATATGATGCGCCAGAAAATTGTTATGCCAGCACATTTTTTACGTGAGGTAGGTTTAAAAATCGGTCAAACCTTTGGCCATTTTACGGATGCTGCACAACGTTTGGGTGTTTACACCGCAATTGACTATGTTGAAATTATGCAACAGTTAATTGTTGACTGGAAAATTGAGGGAATGCGTGATTTAAATGAGGCTGGTGAAAAAGCCCGTGATTATATTATGGCTTTACCTTCGCGTTTATTACGTGTTGCCGAAAGAATGAAAAACCCAACAATAGATTATAAATTTAGCTGGATTGCCGGATAATAGCATTTAACAGATATATGAAGGCCCCGATTTTACATCGGGGCTTTTTTGTGCGTTGCGTATTGTCATCCCGACTGAAGGGAAGTCCAGAATGTTCGGGAAAGAGATCTATCTCGATAGATTTTGCTTCGCAGAGCCTTCGGGTTCTCGTCTGCGCTGCACTCCGCTCTAAATGACGACTTCTTGCGACTTACTATCGCCATTTCATTTTTTTTGAATAAAAGATGATCTCTATTTAATAATAGACATCTCCTTGTTTTGCGAAGTTAAATCCATTTTTCAAAACCTGTTTTTGGGTGGTTGAATCCCAAAGCATAGGATTGGTATGGTTAAAATGGATCAGAAAGATCTTACTTTTAATGTTGCGGGCCTCTTTGCTGAACAATTCTTCCGTTTCGGTTACGAGTGGGTGTGGAACTTCGGCAATTGGCCTGTTTCCAAGCTCGGTATTGCTGTAAAAAGTAGCATCTATCATCGCTACATCGACTTTTTTTACCTCATCAATGATATTTTTATTCCACTTGCTCCATTTATCTATGTCAGGAATAAAGAGATACCTCTTGGTTGGTGTTTCGATTTTAAAACCAGCTGTCTCCGAAAATTCATCTCTATGCAGAACAGTAAAAGCAGTTATTTTATTATCAGCGATGTTTATAGGCTGATCAGCGTTTAAGGTAATCAGGTTAATATTATTGAGTTTTACCAATTGGCTCCAGGGACCGTTCTGTTCGATAAAGGATTTTAATTTAGGCAGCATATAAACCTTTAAACCATTTGTAGACATTACTTCTCTTCCAAATTCCATTAATCCGGTATAGTGGCCGATATGAGCGTGGGTAATAAAAATACCCTCAGGTAAATAGGGATAAGCTTCGTTGGTACTCTTTCTAAAATCCTGTAGCTGTTGTTTTATATCTGGTGTAGCCTCAAACAACCACCATTTTTTTGTTTGTGGATCTACTAATGCGAGTGAAACGACATTTTTTCTTAAATTTTCATTTTTCCATGCCATTTTACAACAGTTTTTCTGACAGCCCATATGTGGGTAACCGCCATCTTGTGCAACGCCCAATACCAGAATAAAAGATGACTTTGGTGCTTCCTGCGCCCAGGTTTTGAATGAAAAACTGAGCATGAAAAATAATACTATTGCTCTCATTTACATGTTTCTTCTATATTGACCGCCTACTTCATAAAGTGCTTTGCTAATCTGACCTAAGGAGCAGATTTTGCAGATTTCCATCAGCTGTTCGAAAATGTTATCACCAGCAATGGCTGATTTTTGCAATTGTTTCAGTAAATCTGCCGAACGATCTGCATTACGGTCCTGGAATTTTTGCAGTGCCGAAATCTGATATTGTTTTTCATCTTCTGTGGCCCGAATTACTTCTCCGGGAACAATGGTGGGGGAGCCATTTTTGTTTAAAAATGTATTAACGCCTACAATCGGATATTCGCCGGTATGTTTTAAAGTTTCATAATACAAACTTTCTTCCTGGATTTTTCCTCGCTGGTACATGGTTTCCATCGCACCTAAAACGCCGCCACGATCGTTGATGCGTTTAAATTCGGCTAGAACGGCATCCTCAACCAAATCGGTTAGTTCTTCGATGATAAATGCACCTTGTAACGGATTTTCGTTTTTGGCGAGGCCCAATTCCCTGTTTATGATCAACTGGATGGCCATGGCTCTTCTTACCGATTCTTCAGTTGGTGTGGTAATGGCTTCATCGTAAGCGTTGGTGTGCAGCGAATTGCAGTTATCGTATATGGCATAAAGTGCCTGCAAAGTTGTACGGATATCGTTAAAATCGATCTCCTGAGCATGTAATGAGCGGCCTGAAGTTTGGATATGGTATTTAAGCTTTTGTGAGCGATCGTTTCCTTTATATTTATTCTTGATCGCCTTGGCCCAGATTCTTCTGGCTACGCGACCAATAACGGCATATTCAGGATCAATCCCGTTGGAGAAAAAGAAAGACAGATTTGGTGCAAAATCATCAATGTGCATGCCCCGGCTTAAATAATACTCTACAAAAGTAAAACCGTTACTCAGGGTAAAAGCAAGTTGCGAAATGGGGTTGGCACCTGCTTCGGCAATATGATAGCCCGAAATGGATACCGAATAGAAGTTCCGTACTTTTTCGTCAATGAAATATTTCTGGATATCGCCCATCATCCGCAAGGCAAATTCAGTAGAAAATATACAGGTATTCTGCGCCTGATCTTCTTTTAAAATATCAGCCTGAACGGTCCCACGAACTGAGCTGATGGCTTTAGCCCGGATCTTAGCATAAACATCTGCCGGTAAAACCTGATCGCCGGTTACGCCCAAAAGCATTAAGCCTAAGCCATTGTTTCCTTCAGGCAAAGTTCCGTTATAAGTTGGTCGCGGTATTTTTTTAGCTTTATAGATGGCATTAATTTTAGCCTCAACTTCTTTGGTTAAATCATTTTCGATGATGTATTTTTCACATTGCTGATCAATTGCGGCATTCATGAAAAAGCCCAGTAACATGGGCGCCGGGCCGTTAATGGTCATGGAAACTGAAGTTGATGGCGCACAAAGATCGAAACCGGAGTATAGTTTTTTGGCATCGTCCAAAGTGGCAATACTCACCCCTGAATTACCGATTTTCCCATAAATATCAAGGCGGACGTGCGGATCTTCGCCATACAGGGTAACGGAATCAAAGGCGGTAGATAAACGGTGCGCCGGCTGACCTAAAGAAACATAGTGAAAACGTTTATTAGTCCGTTCGGGGCCACCTTCACCTGCAAACATCCGTGTTGGGTCTTCGCCATCTCTTTTTAAGGGGAATACCCCAGCTGCATAAGGAAATTCGCCGGGAAGGTTTTCGGTTAGCAACCACCTTAAAATATCGCCCCAATCTTCGTATCTCGGTAAAGATACTTTAGGGATATTCAGTTTGGAAAGTGATTCGTAAAATAAGGGTTGTTTTATCTCTTTATCGCGTACTTTATAAATGAAAAATTCTTCTTTATAAGCCCTTTTGGTTTCGGGCCATTGGCGGAGCAGGCGTTTGCATTCGCCATCCAATTGTTCTTCGAAGAAAGCATAAACTTCCTCTAAATCTCCGCCTGCTGGGGAGACTTTTGATTTGTCAGGTAAATTTGCCTCACTTAACAGATCAATTACACCTTTGAGTTGATACATTTTCCGGGCAATGGTTGCCTGTTTATCTACCCATTCGTTATACATTTGGCTCGCTTCGGCAATTTCTGCTAGGTAACGGATGCGATCGGGAGGAATGATGTAGATTTTTTCGGATTGATCGGAAGTTAATTCCATTTTGGCCTTAAAATCGGTTCCGGTTTTTAATTTAATCTGGTCCATTAAGGCCACGAACAGGTTATTCATGCCCGGATCGTTAAACTGCGATGCCATGGTGCCATAAACCGGAATTTCATCGTCTTTGGCATCGAAAATATTATGGTTGCGTTTGTATTGCTTGCGTACATCACGCAGGGCATCTAAAGCACCGCGTTTATCAAATTTATTGATGGCCACGAGATCGGCAAAATCTAACATGTCGATTTTTTCGAGCTGTGTAGCTGCTCCAAATTCAGGGGTCATTACATATAAGGAAACATCACAGTGTTCGGTAATTTCGGTATCTGACTGGCCAATCCCTGAGGTTTCTACGATAATTAAATCGTAACCAGCTGCTTTACAGATATCGATGCTTTCCTGTACGTTTTTTGATAAAGCCAGGTTTGCCTGACGGGTGGCCAAAGAGCGCATATACACCCGTGGATTATTGATGGCATTCATCCGGATGCGGTCGCCGAGTAAAGCGCCACCTGTTTTTCTTTTTGAAGGATCGACAGAGATAATGGCCAGGGTTTTATCTTTCACTTCTACCAAAAAACGACGTACCAGTTCATCTACAAGAGATGACTTTCCGGCACCACCTGTTCCCGTGATTCCCAAAATAGGCGCCGTGTTATTTTTGGAGAGTTTTTTTAATTCGTCGACAAATTTCTGGGCACCTTCGGGGTCATTTTCTGCAACGGTAATGGCTCCGGCAATGGCTTTAATATCTTTCGTCGGGATGGTTTCGAGCTCGTTGGTGATATGGGTTTTGGTAACGAAATCGGTTTGGATGAGCATGTCGTTAATCATGCCCTGTAAACCCATTTTACGGCCATCATCAGGAGAGTAGATCTTGGAAATTCCATAGGCCTGAAGTTCTTCAATTTCTGAAGGTAAAATCACACCGCCACCGCCTGCAAATATTTTAATATGACCCGAACCCTTTTCCTGCAAAAGATCGTACATGTACTTAAAATATTCGATATGTCCGCCCTGATAGGAGGTCATGGCAATACCCTGAACATCTTCCTGAATGGCGCAGTTTACCACTTCATCTACAGATCTGTTATGGCCAAGATGAATCACTTCGGCACCTGAAGACTGAAGGATTCGACGCATGATGTTAATGGTTGCGTCGTGTCCATCAAAAAGGGAGGCAGCGGTTACAAATCGGATTTTATTTTTAGGCTTATAGATTTCTACCTGTTGCATACTATGGGATTTAAAAGACCGGCATGCTCAAATTACCAATCCTTGTTTCCAAATATATTTGGTATGCAAATGTACTAAAATATGCTGCTTAACGCGCGAATACCCTATACCGTTATGGCTTTTGGTTCAGTTATAAATCCTGCCCGAATTGTAGTAAATAACCGTTATTATCATAAATGGCAAACTCCCTCATGCCATAGTCAAAATCTTCCAGGGGATAACAGATATCACATAGATCTTTTAAATTTTCCCAAAGCGCAGCAACTTCATTTGTATTGATGTAGAGAGAACCGCTCATGATCGGTTTTGGAATGTTGCGGTGCTGGTTAGGAGCGCAGAACATCATTTCTATGCCATCTTTGCTGAGGGTTAACCAGCTAAGATCGTCGGATTTTGCTACGCAGGTGAAGTTTAATATTTCAGAATAAAAGGTTAGGGTTGCCGGCATATCATGCGATTCGAGCATAGGGGTAAGTTTGGTAGCGGTGTATGTTGACATGATCTAAAATAAGGGAAAATATGGAATTTTAACAAGTAGATATCATATCCCCTCAGCACGTCATTTTGAGCGGAGTGAAACGTAGTCGAGAACCCGAAGGCTCTGCAAAGCAAAATCTATCTTGAGATAGATCTTTCCGCTCCGTGTTCCAGCGCACCGTCACCCTGAACTTGTTTCAGGGTCTTTCATGCAAGATAGATTTCTCCCTGCCCGAAGCAGGCGGGCGCTCCACTGCGTTCCGGAGATGAAGGTTGCTATAAAACAAAAAAACTATGCTGGTGGGCATAGTTTTCTTAAATTATTTATTGGTGATTTCTGTAATCGGTTCTCCGACGGTTCCGTTCGGAGTTTGGATATGCAGCAGTGCGGCCAGTGTTGGTGCAATATCTGTCATATAATGCATTTTGTTTGTTGCACCGGGCTTAATTCCCCAACCCATAAAAACCAATGGAATATGCGAATCGTAGGGATTCCAGTTTCCGTGTGTGGTACCTGTGCTGCCACCATTAAACCAGTTGGGCTGTAAAACGTAATAGATATCTCCACTTCTTCGTGCATTGTATCCATTGGTAATCATTTTTTTCTGTATTTCCTGAAGTGTAGATTGCGATATTTTAGCAATATCAACCGCATTTTGGAAACCATCTAATTTTTTCAGGAATTCAACTGATGCCGCTTTAATTACATCGAAACTTACATCGCCTTTATCGGTTTTGTCATGATCGAAAATGATCTGGTTGTTTTGAGATCTTAAAACCACATTATTCACCTTAAATTTATCGTTTAGGTAAGTATTTAACTTGCTTGCAACATCGCGGTCGCTTACTACACCTGAAGGTAATTTATTCTCCTGCATAAAGCCAGGTACATGCGCAGCACCATGATCGGCCGTTAAAAATACGGTGTAATTGCCTTTACCTACTTTTTTATCCAGGTAGTTGAAAAACTCTTCAAAATCTTTATCTAAACGCAAATAGGTATCTTCTGCTTCAATAGAATTCGGACCGTAGGCATGACCAACATAATCGGTAGATGAACAGCTTACCGCTAAGAAATCGGTAATGTTATCCTGACCTAAATCTTCTGATAAGATGGCTAATTTGGCCAGATCCAAAGTGATGGTGTTGCCATAAGGCGTACTTCTGATGGCATCGAAATTTTTATCAACGTTTTGTGTTAACTGGTGAGGAAATGTACTCGATTTACCCTCGTAAGCTTTCTCATCAGCTGTACTGTTTACATAGGTATTAATCGGATATAAAGTTTCCCAGTTTTTTGCGTAAAACTTATTTGCCAGTTTTAATTTATTGTAATCAGCAATCCAGGTAGGTACTTCTTTCATGTAATAGGTACTGGTTATCCAGTTTCCTGTGCTACCCTGGTACCAGTATGCCGCATTTGCAGCATGACCAGCCGGAAGGATTGAACCCCTGTCTTTTAATGAAATACCTATTACTTTTCCCCTGAAATTGGTGGCTAACCTTAACTCATCAGTAATGGTAGTGGTTAACATATTTTTCGGCGACATATTGCCTTCGGATGAAGGGGTACTGCCAACAGTTGATACTGAGGAATCTTCGGTACAGTAAACATTCTTTTTAGTTTCTGGATCATACCAGTCGTTACCGATAATGCCATGAACCGCCGGAACTGAACCGGTATAAATACAAGTATGGCCGCAGGCTGTATAAGTTGGTGTATAAGGAATAAATGTGTTTTCTACAGAAAAACCTTCGTTAATCAATCTTTTAAAACCACCGTTGGTATAGCGGTTATAGTAACGGTATAGATAATCCCAGCGCATTTGGTCGACCACTAAGCCAACCACCAATTTAGGGCGGGCAACTTCGGCGGGGAATGCTTTAGCAGTTGCTGTAGCAGGTTTTTTAGTTTGGGCTGAGGAAAGCGAAATCGAAAAAATAGAAATGGTAAAGATTAGACAGGATATTTTCTTCATTGTGTTTTAGTTAAAGGGCTAAAGTAATAACTTTTAAGTGAAGATATTTTGAAGTTTATGTAAAGATTTAGAAACTATTGCAATATTGACAGGCTAACCGGATATGTAGTATTAATTACGCGCAAACGTTTGCCTTATTGATACAAGTCAAAAAGCGGGTAATTGGTTTAATACTTTGATTTTTAAGTATGGAAATTATCAAATTCGGATTAGGTATCTCATTTTTAAGCTGTTAAAATAATTATTTCAGGTTAAAAAGCGCAGTCAATCGTTTGTGTAGACAAAAAATAATATCAGCATATTTTTATGAGTAGCTTTAATTACCAAATACATTCCCAACCTAATCTAAAAAAATATGAAACCATTTACTTTTTTTCCCTGGTCGTTAACGGCTTGGATGATGCTGTTATTTTCACTGATGTCTTGTCAAAAAAACATTATTGCTGAAAATCCCCAATTATCAATCCCCAAAATGAGTTCGGTAAATACAGCTCTTGTCAGCGGAGAAAACGCTGCTCCATCAGAACATCTCTATTTTTCTTTTCCGTCTGATGCTATTGCCAAAATACATAAGATAAAAATTACACAATCTGCCAATGCCGAATATTTTTCTGTACATAATTATTCGGGTGGCTATGCAGGCTTACAGCAAACGCCTGATAATTCTTTTGGAACGCCAAATATCCTTATTTCTTCATTATGGGATCCGAACACTGCTGGCGGAATCTATTCTGAAGTGGCTTATACGGGCCCACAAACCATTAGCAGCAGATTTGGAGGAGAAGGTGATGGATATAAAACAATTAATCCATACCAATGGGCACTCAACACCTGGTACAATATAGCCTTAAGGGCATGGAAACGTGACGGAAAATTATATATAGGAACTTTTATTCAAAATCAGTCGAGCGGTGTCTGGTTTCATACCAGTACATTGGCTATTCCTGAGCGGACTACCTTTCTGGGTTCGGGTAACGATGCCTTTTTAGAAAACTGGGTTGGAAGCAATCCTGATTATGATGGAAGATATGTTAGAAAGGCATTTTTTAAGGATTGCTGGAACTTAAATACAAGCAATACATGGGAAAAACATACCAGCAGAAGTTTTAGTGCCAATGCAGGAGATGAAGGTAGAAACGGGATTTACGACAGGGCTTTTAATTCAGGTTATGATACTGCCGAAGATGCTTATTTTATGGAGCATGGAGGAAATACGCAACCTGGTGCCGGTTTTGGCACTGGACGCACATTAAGCCTTCCGGCACAAAGCAACCAGGGCACTGCACCTACCTTAACCATTGGAGAAGTACAATCTGCAACAGCTGTTGCCAGTGGTAATACGGTTACCGTGAACTGGGTAAATAATCAGCTGAAAAGTCCGCAACTTTCTTCAAAAATAGAATTACTAAATTCATCAGGTGGAGTAGTTAGTACGGTAAATGAGGTATTGCCTCAAAAAAGATCTGTAACCATTTCCAGTACCCTAGGAACAGGTAGTTATTCGGTTAGAATTACCCTTACAGATATTTTTAACCAGAATTCAACACCACTAACAGTGCCGGTTACCAATGGCATTTCAGCCAGTACATGGTATAAAATAAAAAATGCATCAAGCGGACTTTACCTCGCCATAGAAAATAACAGCACAGCTAACAGTGCCTTTTTAGTTCAAAGTACCAGTGCTACCGGAAATGGCCAGAAGTGGCAATTTAATACGCAGGGAACAAGTTATGTTATTGTTAATGCCAACAGCACTAAAGCATTGGATATTTCAGGAGGGGTACAGGCATTAAATGGGAATATCATTCAGTATACCGTTACCAATGGGGCAAATCAAAAATGGAATTTAATTCCTGTTGGCGCCAATAAATATGTAATTCAAAGTAATCTATCGAATCACTATGTTCTTGATAACCCAGGTAGTGGTACAAGCAGTGGTACTAAGATTGTTCAGTATAGTATGAATGGTACTTCCGGATCATCAAACCAGCAATGGCTACTGGAAGCACAGTAGTTTAATTATAAGCAAAGGAGATGATGGTATTGATCTCCTTTGCTTATATCGCTTCGGCTACCACAAACGTACTTCCACCAATAAAAACCAAATCTTTTGGATCGGCTGATTGAATGGCCTTTTCTTTGGCCTCGGCTACCGAAGTATAACTGCTTCCGATTAAATTAAATGTTGCCGCCTGTTCTTTAAGTTCATCGGCTCTTAAACCGCGCTCTAAATCCGGTTTGCAAAAATAGTAAGTCGCATTTTTAGGCATTAAGGATAAAACTTTCGAAATATCTTTGTCCTTTACCATTCCAAAAACAATGTGCAGGTTTTGATAAGTGGTTTGCGCGATGTTTTTAATCACTTCGGTAATACCCGCTTCATTATGGCCGGTATCGCAGATAACTAAAGGACTTTTAGCCAAAGTTTGCCAGCGTCCCTGTAAACCGGTTTGCTTTTTAACCAGACTGATGCCTTTATAAATTGCATCTTTATTAGTTTTAATTTCAGTTTTCTCATTCAGTACCGCTAAGGTTTCGAGAACGGTTAAAATATTTTTATGCTGATAAACCCCGGTAAGATCACTTTGAAGATCTTTGTATTTAATTTTTTCTGCCTTATAAACGTTTAGGGAAAGTTTACTGTTTTTGATTTTAAAATCCTGAGCAGTTAATACGGCATCGGCAAAAACGATAGGCGCATCCTCAGCTTTTGCTTTTTTAATAAACACCGGTGCCGATTCTTGCTGCGTTTCGCCAATAACCACAGGGATATTTTTTTTAATAATGCCTGCCTTTTCGCCGGCAATTTCTGCCAGTGTATTGCCCAGCATGTTCATATGGTCCAGGCTGATGTTGGTAATGACCGAAATCTGTGGCGTAATGATATTCGTTGAATCCAACCTTCCGCCTAAACCTACTTCGATTACAGCCACATCTACCTCGTGTTTAGCAAAATGATCGAATGCCATGGCCACAGTAACCTCGAAAAAAGAAGGCTCCGTTTTTTCGATCAGTTTTTGCTGGTCTTTTACGAACGATACGACTTCAGTTTTGCTGATCATTTTCCCGTTGATGCGGATGCGCTCGCGGAAATCTTTTAAGTGTGGAGACGTATATAAGCCTGTTTTATAGCCCTGCGACTGTAGCACGGAAGCCAACATGTGCGAAGTTGATCCTTTTCCATTGGTACCGGCTACATGGATGCTTTTAAATTTATTCTGCGGATTATCTAAAGCCTCACAAAGAATAATGGTATTGGTTAAATCCTTTTTAAAAGCAGACGCGCCAACGCGGGTAAACATCGGGAGTTTACTGTATAAAAAATCAAGCGTTTGTTGGTAGTTCATAATAGGTGCCAAATATAAGCGATTGGCGTTTGAAGTTCAAACTGGATTGGGCTCGTCTTCCGAAGTTTTGAAATTGCATGTGGGGTGGCGGAACTTCGGAAGTCTTTAACTGAACTTAGACAGGGACATATATATGCGGTGTTCTGTGAGGACACAGACCACGACGCGGGAACTTCGGAAGTATATGAGTTGATCTGTGAGGACACAGACCACGGCGGGATAAGCGGGGTTGGTGAATTTAGGAAGTATATGAGGTGGTTTTTGAGGAAATAAATCACTGCGTGGTGAATATTATGTTGAACAAAAAAAGGTCTGTGAAAATACAGACCTTGGTTTATATAATATCTTAAAATTTTATTTCACTTTAAAGTTGAACATCACGATCCCGGTTTGTACATCGGGGGCAGATTCGAGTTTATTTAAACTGGAGCCTAATACCGCCTGTTCGCATTTTCGCCAGAGCGCTAGATCAGATAAAGTAGTTCCTTTTGCACCAGCACGGGCCTGAACAACTTTTCCATTCTTATCCACTCGGATCTGAACGGCAATTTTACCTGCGCTTTGTCCATCATCCTGAATTCTTGGGATATCGATAAACTTTCTGCTGGCCAATGATAATTGTACATTTCCATTTCCAGAGCCACCTTCACCATAATTGGATGCTAACGGATCGCCGTCTTTATCACCCTGGTTTCCTGGTGTATTTCCGGTTCCATCACCCTGGCCCTGGCCGGTGTTTTTTTTGCCTTTGTAAAGCGCATTCTGGTTAATCACCGGTTTGTCAGGCTTATCTTCAGTTACCGGAGTGGGTGCCGTTTTGGTCGGTTTTGTAGGCTTGGTATTAACCGCAATGGCATCTTCAGTATTTTGTGTCTGCACTTCTTTATCGCTACTTTCGGTAGAAGTGGTTGGGGTAACTTTTTCCTCGGGTGTTACTTTTTCTGGTGGTTTTCCGTTTGCATCCGGATCTGCTGAGGGTTCTTCAATACTGGTATAATCGTCGCCCATACCTTCAGCCGAAGTTCCGTAATTTACCACCATACCGCCCATACCCACTTCTTCAGGTGGCTGGAATGAACCAATCACAATAAAAAAGCTGATCAACAACAAAAAGCCCATAATACCGCTTGCAATAGCAATGGCTTTAGGATAATTATTTTCCCCGTTAGGTACGTTTTGTGCTTTGTAGTTCATTATTTTTTAGGCTCAACGGCTACAACAAGTTTCAATTTTAATTTATTGGCAATATCGTTTACCACAAATCCATCCTGATAGGTTACGTTACGTGATACATATAACAAAATGGTCATATCCGGTGCCAGTTTCTGGTATGAGGCCAATGTAGGCTCCAATTCTTCAATGCTAACCGGTTTCTTTTCAACGAAATATTTCAGGTTTTCGTCTATGGTAACGGTAACGGCCTTTTTGGCGGTCGATTGTTGTCCGCTGGATGATTGCGGCAATAATAATTTAACTACAGTAGGATTTACCACAGCCGAGGCCAGTAAGAAGAACAGCATCAGGAAGAACATAATATCGTTCAACGCTGAAGTGTGTACTTCTACCGATCCTTTTGTTCTTTTGCGTAAATTCATTATTTGCCTGGTTCTTCTAGTAAATCAATAAAATCAATTGCATCGGTTTCCATTTTAAGGATGATTTTCTCCACCATGATGTTTAAAATGTGGTAAAGTACGTAAGCAATAATACCGATAATTAATCCGGTTGCCGAAGTAATCATTTTGGTATATAAACCGCCAGAAATGGTACCGATTTCAATAGCACCTTTAATGGATACCTGGTGGAAGATGGTAATTACCCCCACAATGGTACCTACGAAACCTAGCATTGGTGCAATACCGGCAACAATACCCAATATACTGATGTTTTTCTCTAATTTAGAAACTTCCAGTTTGCCTACATTTTCAATGGCACCTTCAATATCTTTAATGGGACGGCCAATGCGTTTTAAACCTTTTTGCAGCATGCGCGAAAGGGGAGAGTTATTGTTTCTCAGCAATGACATGGCGCCGTCTAAATTACCCGACTGAATGTAAGACCTGATCTGCACCATAAGGTTGGCTTCGTCTTTAGTGGCCTTTTTGATGGTTAAGTAACGTTCAACAAAAATAATCAAGGCTAAAAAAGCAAGGAAGGTTAACGGGATCATTACCCAACCGCCTTTAAAAAGAAGATCGATAAAATGTAATTGTTCCTGTGGCTGTGTTACTGCCTGGTTAACCGCATTTGCGGTGTCTTGTAATGCTTGTGTGGTGTCCTGAATTAATAAATTTATCATTATGGTTGTGTGTTGTGTTTTTGTTGTACGAAATACCCTTTTCCTTTAAGTTTTTCCTGTAAAATATTTTTTTGTTTCAGTGCTTCCTGTTCAGATGGAAAGCTCGCTATACTTACCTTTTTTAAGCGGCCCGGCACACTGGCAATTTCTGCTTTTAAACCGATTTTTTCCATTTGCTTCACAAATACAAGCGCTTTTTTTTCTGACTGGAATGATGCTGCAATAACATAAAACGTAGAAGGACCGGTGTTTGGTACAATTTTATCTTCTTTTGGTTTTTCAGCAGGTACGGCAGCTACCGGTTTTTCGGCTGTTTTAACAACTGCCTTTTTAACCGTGTCGGCTTTTTTCTGAACCTGATTGGCTTTTAAAATGCTATCAGTTTTAGCGATCGAATCCTGTTTTATTTTAGCTGAATCAACGGCTGTTTTTGGAGAATCGATAACCACAGGTGCTGTTTTTGCTACTTCGGTTTTTCCGTTAAAAAGCTCAGGCTTAACCAGGTAGGTGATCGCTGCAATAATCACCAAAATTAAAATGATGATGGTTACTTTTAACCAGGTAGACATGCCCTGTGGCGGTTCCTGATCGTGTATAATCGGATCGTGACCAAAACGGTTAGGGTGTTCGGCATGCTGCTCCTTAATAAATTCCGGCGCTTCAATTACCGGTTCTTCCGGTTTGGTTTCATCTTCTAAATGAAGGTATGTTTTTGGCTCTTCGGTTTCCGGTCTGAGCGAAAAACGGCTCGAATATTCTTGTTTTGGCGTAGAAACCGACTCTGGAACTACTGTTTCAATAGATCTGGCAGGATTATTTTCAGTCTCTGGTGTGTGCCCAAAACGGTTAGGATTTTCTTCATGCTGTGCCACTACCGACTCCGGAACTTCAACTGCAGCAGGTTCATCAACTACCTGCGTTTCTTCCGTTTCTGTTGCATTTTGTTCTAATTCAGCTTCTTCTTCAACAAGCGTTGTAGTTTCTGCCGCATGATGTTCTGCTGCAATATTTTCAACCTCTGTTTCCGGCGTATGGCCAAATCGGTTCGGGTGTTCTTCATGCTGTGCCAGTATAGATTCGGGAACTTCTATCTCTTTTGGTTCTTCAGCTGTACTGGTTTCTGCAATTGTATCTTCTACCGGGTTTGTTTCATCAGTTTGATCAGTTTCAGCCGCCTGGTGTTCGGCAGCAACATTTTCTACCTCCGATTCTGGTGTATGACCAAAACGGTTCGGATGTTCTTCATGCTGTTCCTTAATAAATTCAGGCGCTTCGGTAACTTCTTCTACAGGGTTTTCAGAATGTTGTAAAGTGTTTTTAAGATCATCTTTAACTTCATCCAACTCTACATTTTCGATTACAGGATGGTGGTACGATTTATTTTCGAACGGAGATGGAGCAACCGGTGCCTCGGCAATTTCATCGTACACTTCTTCCTCATCTTTTTGCGAATCGGGTTTTACCTCTGCAGTTGAAGTTTCTGGTAAAGAAGGCAACCCATAAAATTCAGAACCATAATTGATATTCTTTATTGGTTCGAAATCCAGTCCCTGTTCGGTAAAAAATAAACGGCCGGTATTTTCTAATTCGATTTCGTGGTTTAGCTCCAGTTTTTGATTTATCTCTTCAACAAACTGCGTAATGTAATAATTGGCACTCTCGTTAGAGATATTCCTTTTAGCGGCAATAAAATCTGCCAAGGCCTTTTCTTCGGTTAAATCGCTGGAAAACTGAAGCGTATATCCCGGAGGTAAAAACGTTTGCTTTTCCTTATCGTATCTTCCCGGGTATTTCTTTTTATAAAAGGTGCCCAAGCCGGTAATACCAACTTCTTTGCGTTGCTGCAAGAGTTCTAAAAGGTATGATAAGATATCCATTCGGGTAAAATTAAGCGTTTAAAATTAAAAATTATATTCTACCTTCAAATAGTGTCTGCGGGTGTATTTATACATCCTACTCCAAAAAGGGGACAAAAACGAATACAGTGCTGTTATTTTGAACCTGAAAAAATCATGGTTGTTTAACCTAAACCTGTATCCGTGCAAAGATAACGGTTACAAAGATAGAAATGGTATGTTAGTAAGCAAATGGCTAAATCGATATAATATCGGGATACGATGTTCTGATGTCGGAATTTTGGCTAAAAAAAAGTAGAACAACTCTCGTCGTCCTACTCAAAAATGTTTGCAGCGATTGGAAATTTATTGTGTGCCCGTGATAAATTATTTTATCAGTTAAGGCGTGTAGGTAGTGGTTTTACCGCCGTATAATTTACTTGATATACTCGACAGATAAGTGTGTACATCCGAATTTGGTAAATTATAATACAGGTAAACTCCATAACCATTGTTAACGGTTTGTGTAGCCAGAGATGCTGCTGTAGATGAACTTGTTGCCTGTATATCAACAGCTGCAGGACCCAGGTTTGCTTTGGCCAGGCCTGCAACATTTGGCACAGAATAAGTACCATAAATGGCATTCCAGCTATAATTTACTTTAGAACCAACAGTTACGCCATTATAAGATAATCTTGAAGCCGCCGGGCCATAAAAATAAAACGAAATAATTTTACTTGGTAATAGTTGCCTTAATGCCGTTACAAGGTACACAAATGAGCTGGCATTTGGTTGTCCGGTGCCGTTGTTACCATATTCGGCATATTCATCATCGAAATCGATACCATCAAGGCCATAAGTGTTAACCGCATTTGCCAATTGCTGTGCAAATGCCTGGGCAGAGGCCTGCGAGGTGAAATTACAGAAACCAGCACCCTGGTGATTGCCCAAAATGGAAAGTAAAACCTTTATTCCTTTATCTTGTAAAGGTTTAATGTAGGTGGTTTTGTTGTTCAGAATGTTCGAAACATTGGTGTTAAAACCCAGTTCGGCTTTTTGGGTTGAAGTATTATAATTGATATTGGCGGCGAAAATGATTGCAATGTCGAATAATTGTTCTCCTGAAGAAAGTTTATACTTCCCCACGTTCCGGATATCAGCACCGTTCACTTCTACATAACATACACCCTTTGGACCAGTTACCCCGATGGCAGAGGGAGAGTTAGTAGCTTCTTTTTTAGCAGGACCTGTTAAGGTTTCATCTTGTGCAATGTCTTTTTTCTTACAGCCGCTGATAGCCACGGTTAAAAATAAAGCCACAGATAAAGCGGCATTTTTGCATGTTAACAATTTGGTAGTTGTCATAATTTTTTGATTTAAATTGGTTAGAAATTGGTATTAGGCTTGCAATCGCTACAAACAGATTTTATGTAAAATGATCTTGAAGTTATTTACCAATAAAAAAGGAGGGAAGCTGTTAACGGTAGAATACCGAAAACGGTTAGGTTTCTCATAGGTTTTAAATTTTGGTTAGAAATTGGTTTTTATAAAAAAGGTAGGATAACTTTCGTCATCCTACCCAGGTATTTGTGTGTTAAAAATTTGCTTTGTTTACGTCCCACCATAATCTGGTGCCACCGTTATCTGGTCCTCCAAGCAAGGTTACTGCTTTACGTACCTCATCTTTGTTTCCGTTGCCGTATTCTGCTGTTGGATATGGCAATCTGCGGATCTGTAACTGGGTATTGATTGTGCCACCACTATTGTTATTGGCTACAGTAAACAGTTTTGGATAACCTGTTCTGCGGAAATCGGCCCATGCCTCAGCTCCGTCAGGAAAAATGGCTAACCATTTCTGGGTAATAATGCGCTCTAATTTTACTTCGTTAGAAGCAGCTCCATCCCATTTAACGGTAATGGTACTTACTGCATCTGCGTTGTTAGCCGGGTTTTTCGGATCGACATAAGCAGTTGGCTTGCTTGTTGCATCAGCCAAATAACTACCAATTGTTGCATTCCATTGTTGCATTGAAGTAGTTATACCGGTTTCGTAATTGGTCTGTGCATCTCCTGCACCTGTCCAGCCACGTAGAGCTGCTTCAGCTTTTAAAAACCAAACTTCTGCAGCCGTCATCAGGATCTGTGGGGCTTTTTGTCCGATAGGTGACCTTGAGTTGTCAGGAATAGACGAATTTAAACTCGAATAGGTTTTGTAACCTGCTTTGGCTAAACCATTAAAAGAAGTATTAGCTCCCGATCTGATTCCTACAAACTTTCCTGCAAACAAGGGATCAGTGGCTGGGGTGCAATATATCGATAAACGCGGATCTTTATAACCAACCAGGTAAGATTGTAGCGCTGCACCCATAGCGTTATCACCATCATAATTTACGGTTACATTCCAAAGGTCGTTGTTTCTGTTGCCCGACTGTGCAACTGCCGCATTATCACCTGGTGTGGTCATTAAGCCTCCTGTTGCAGCCATTGCTTTTTCTGCCTGAAGTTTAGCTGTGGCCGGATCAACTTTAACAATGCGCATGGCTAAACGCAAGCGTAACGAATTGGCTAATTTAAGCCATTTTGCAACGTCTCCTCCATAAACCAGATCGCCGGTATCGAAATAAGCTTTTTTGCCAGGATTTGCTGCCATAAAAGTCTGCAGATTATTTGCTGCTGTATCAATCTGTTTAAAAAATTCGGTATAAACCGTTTTTTGGTCATCATAAGCTTGCGAAATCAATGATTTACCTGCCTGCGTATAAGGAATCGGACCAAATTTGTCAGTTACCCTATCCATCGCAATCACCTGTACTAAAAGTGAAATACCCCACGATTCTGGCGCAGTTGTTTTTAAAGGTGATATGGCAATCTTAGAAATTGGCGCCATTACATTGGTGTACTGATCGTTAAAGCCAGTTTCGTTCCAACCGTTGTTAAGCGAATAATTCATATTATTGATACCGCCACCAAAATTGTTTGGCGACATCATGTACCCGCTAAAAGCATCAGAACTTAAATTCTGTGCAATTTGATAATTAGAAAAAATATTCTGTTGGATTGGGCCGATTGCTGATTTTAATAAAGCTAAACTCTGCTCGGTTGTAGGTAAATTATCGTTGGTGTTAAAACTTTCAAAATTCTTTTTACAGCCCTGGTTTAAGCCGGCAGCGGCTAAAAGTAAAACTAAAGACAAACCTTTAATTTTATGTTGAGATGAATGATATATCGATTTCATGTTTGTTCGTATTAAAATAAAACATTAAGGTTAAAACCAAAACTTCTGGTAACCGGCTGGTTAAAAACATCTATACCAGATAAACCATTACCGGTAGACATGGTAACCTCCGGATCGTAAGGTGCTTTTTTGTAGAAATAGAATAGGTTTCTACCAATTAACGAAAGGCGCATGCTTTTAAATGTTCCTTTTAAAGGTAAATTATAACCAATTGAAGCTTCGCGCAAACGCACAACTGTAGCACTATACACATATTCGCCGGTTACACCATTTCTATCTCCTAAGAAAGAATAATAGCTTTGTGGGTTAATGGTAGCCGAAACTGCTTTTCCGCTGGCATCAACACCGTCAATTTTAACACCACCCTGTGCCCTTGCATCACCCGACGCTTTTGAAGCACCAGCCTGATCCATCAATGCTTCAGTAAGTGAAAGCACCTTGCCTCCAAACTTACCATCTACTAAAAAGCTTAAGCTGAAATCTTTATAATTGAAACTGTTGTTCCAGCCCAGCTGAAATTTAGGGTTTGCATTCGCAATTAAACTATAATCTGCACTTTTAACCGGAAAATAAGGATTTGCAGCTGTTCCATCACCATTTAAAATGATGCGGCCATTTGCATCTCTTTGTAAGGTATAACCGTAAATATCACCATATGATCCGCCTGTGGCAATACGCGAAATATAAGCATTGTTACCACCACCTGTTAAATCGATCGAATTTAAACCTTGCGAAGCAGCAACATCAATGATTTTATTTCTGTTCATCGATCCGTTGATGGCTGTGTTCCAGTTAAGGCCGTCGCCTTTTAATACATCAGCACCTAAAGTAAACTGTAAACCCTGATTCTGAACATCACCTGCATTTAAGTAGCCTGTTGCCACAAGTCCTGACGGTGCTGGTTTAACCGGAATATATTGGTTTTTGGTGTTCGTTTTGTAATAGGTAAAGCTAAAATTTAAACGGTTGGCCAGAAAACGCATATCAGTACCAATCTCGAACGATTTTGTTCTTTCTGGTTTTAACTCAGCAAATGCCCTGTTGGTGTTGATGGTAAGTGCACCTCCGTTACCTAAAGTATTCTGGATAAAAGTTAAATAAGCCGGCACTGTGTTACCCACTTCGGCATAAGTACCTCTAATTTTGGCATAGGTAATTGCCTCTGGCAATTTAACCATTTGCGATACAATAAATGATAACCCTACTGATGGATAGAAATAGGAAATGTTCGGTGTAAATGCCAGGTTCGAAGACCAGTCGTTTCTACCTGTTAATGTTAAAAATGCCCAATCTTTATAGGATAAGTTCGCATTTGCAAATACCGCCTGTAATTGGCTGTGGTAAGCATCACTTGCTTTAGTGGTATTCAATACATCTGAAGTATAAGTACCTGCATTTGCCACAATGGTATTGTTTGGGGTAAATAAATCAACAGCACTCAAATCGCCGGCTAAAGATAATCCTGTGGTTTTCTGATCGTTAATGCTACTACCAATTAATCCGTTAATTTTAAAGTCAGATCCTTTCAGTGGCACCGTAACATTTAAAATCGCATCGGCATATTTCTGAATAAAGGTTTGGGTATTTTGAGAAAGATATCCTCTTCCGTTTGAGTTAAAATTTCCGTTTATACCCGAATAACGTCTGTTTTCAAAATCATCAGTCGTACGGTCTATATTTCCCCTTACCTGAAGATTTAACCACGGCGTAAATTCATATTTCACATTTCCACTGAATAAATAGCGGTTTCTGATGGCTGTATTTGGGTTAAGGTTGGTTAAAAACCATGGATTCTGACTAACATCAGCAGAGCCACCTAGCCAGTTCTGGCGGGCGGTACCCACATTACCAGCAAGCAGGTAGTTGTCTTTGTAAGGTGTGATGTCAACTCCCCTTGGAAAAAGATATAATCCGACCAAAGGGTTGTTGTACAATCCAATTGATGGACTATTGTTTATCCGCTGGTTAATGTAACTTACATTTCCATCAACCGTTAATTTGTTGTTTAAAAACTTGGCTGTTTCGCGCAGGTTAATGTTATGCCTGTTTAACTTATTTCCTTCCTGTATGCCGCTTGCATATGTATTGGCATAAGAAAAATAAGTTTGGGCAATTTCCGATCCGCCTGAAAAATTGATCGAATTGGTTGCATTTGTTCCGGTTTGGAAAAACTGATCGAGGTTATCAGTCGTGTTGCTGATAGCACCTCCCCAGCTGTCTCTGGTTGTTGCAGATGCAGGACCATAACTGTTCTGGAATTCGGGTTTGTAAGCAATTTTATCAAAAGTTAAACTCGATGAAAAACCGATTTGTGTTTTACCGGCTTTACCTTGTTTAGTTGTGATCAAGATTACCCCGTTCTGTGCCTGGCTACCGTATAGTGCAGCGGCAGAAGCACCTTCTAATACGGTTAAGCTTTCAATATCATCAGGGTTTAAGTTCGATATTCCATCACCACCATCCTGGCCACCGCCAAAAACACTGTTCTGTTGTGCATTGGCATTACCATTATTGCTGATTGGAACCCCATCAATTACATATAAAGGCTGGTTATTGCCGCTTACCGAACGGCTACCCCTTAAAATTACTTTGGCCGAACCACCAACTCCCGAAGAACTTGGACTAATCGTCATCCCGGCAACTTTACCATTCAACGAATTTACAAGGTTGGGACTTTTAACTTTATTTAGCTCTTCGCCCGATACCTGTTGAGTCGTGTAGGTTAACGACTTTTCTGAACGTTTAATACCCAATGCCGTAACGACTACAGTTTCCAGGTTTTTTGAGTCCGGAGTTAATGTAACATCAAGTGTGCTTTGGGTGCCTACTGTAACTTCCTTGCTTTGGTAACCGATAAAAGAGAATACCAAAACATCGCCGGTTTTAGCCGCAATGCTATATTGTCCTGAAGTATTGGTTTGAGTTCCGCCCTGCGCACCTTTTATCGTAATGGTAACACCTGGAACCGGGTTACCCGTTTCGTCTTTTACAGTTCCTTTAATCGCATCCTGATAAACGGAATGGAATGAAACTGCCCGGTTAAAATGATCTGCTGGAGTAGCTGCATACAGACCTGCTGAAGCGTAAAGCAATAAGCATGTGAGCTGTAGAGATTTTTTCATATTCATTATGAATAATTTTGAATAAGTATTTGGTTAATTGTTTGCCGCCTTCGGGATTTCCTTCCGTCAGGTTTATAGTAAGAGCATTTTACTTACACAAATTGCCTACAAGGAAACTGAATTATTTTTAAATATTTTTTTTAGGTGATTTACTGACTGATAGACAAACAGATAGTAGGAATAATTTTAGCCACTGAAGCACTGAAAACACGAAGAATGATTCTACATTTAACAGCAGTATAAATGAGAGAAATATTAAAATAACACTGATTCAATGTCATAGCGGATGTTTGCGCCTAAATTTGTTATTACGAGGCACGAAGCAACATTTCGAAAAAGCCTTACTAATTAATACCCCATTTGTAATTTGGTTCACTTCCCATAATTAAGGTAAGGTTACCACCCTTTAACAATTCATCGCTGGGAAATGAAAAACTATTCAACACTTTACCGTTAAGTATGGCACTCTGAATATATTTATTGACTCTCGAAGTATTTTTAGCTTCAATAGTAAACGATTTCCCCCTGCCATATTGATTTCCGAGATCAATTACAACTTTACTAAATAGCGGGCTCCCGATTTCGTATTGTGGATTGGTGCTGCAACCGCCATCAGTTTGGAAAAGTCCCAGTGATGCCATCATAAACCAGGCACTCATTTGCCCCTGATCTTCGTCACCTAAATAAGCATTGGCAATGTCAAAGCCGTAATAACGGTCGATAATTGCCCTGCTCCATTTTTGGGTAAGCCAGGGCTTTTCTACAAAGTTGAAAAGAAACGCAAAATGCATTGATTGCTGATTACCCTGCATAATCGGATAATCCCAATAGGCATCATTCGGCGCATTAAAACGCCATTTATAACTTTCATTAAAGCCCCATTCCAGTCTGTCGGTAAATTTTTTCTTTCCAATAATGCTGGCAAGTCCGCGTATATCCTGCGGTACAAAAAAAGTTAGCTGCCAGGCATTCCCTTCTACATAATGTTCGTTGGCGCCTGATTTAAAAGGATCAAAGTTTGGGAACCAGGTGCCGTCGGATTTTTTCATTCGTGCAAAACCCGAAGCAGTATCAATTACATTTTTCCACCAGTTGCCCCGGTCTGCAAATTCTGAATATTCTTTGCTTTTACCCAATGCTTTTGCAAACTGACTTACCGTCCAGTCGTCGTAACTATATTCTAAGCTGTTGCTGAATCTTCCTTTATCATAAGGCACATATTTATGCTCCAGGTAAGGCAATAAATCTTCGTTGCCGGCCCTTCCTTTACCAACTGCTGCTGCGGGTTGCGTTTGCATTTTGTACACGGCAGAAAAAGCTTTTTGCGCATCGTAATCGCGGATCCCCATCTGGTAGGCTCCAACTATAAGTGGAATTTCGTGCTCGGCAACCATCACGGGGATATACTCCATGCCAGCCGGCCCTTTTGCCAGGTATCCGTTTGCATCGTACATGGCCAGTTGCGATTTAACCCATTTGGATGACCATTCAGGCGTAACCAGGTTCCAGAACTGGTTTAAATTCCAGAAGGTATTCCAAAAAGCATCACAGCCTAAAGCCACGTCGTTAATCTTGGCTAATTTTCTTTTCTGCTCCGTAGCATCAATCCATGAACCATCGGTATCGCTCCAGGTGTTGCGGCTGCATAAAGCACGGTACATGTTGTTGTAAAATCTTGTTTTTTCACGGCTATCGTCTGAAGAAACGGCTACTCTATCCATTAACTTATTCCAGGTGTTTACATGCGCGGCACGTACGGCATCAAATTTCCAACCGAAAGGCTGTTCTATTTCCTCCCTGAGGTTACGTGACGCACCTTCGATACTCACTAAAGATATTCCCGAACGGGCCTGCACCACATTATTTTTTTTCGTATCAAATTCAATATACATGCCGGCATTATCTACAGCTGAACCTGTTATGCTGGTTCCCGTTACAGGTTTACCATTAATCCATCCGCCGGTTTTTTTAATGTCCTGATCAAATTCGATCACAAAGTTTACGGTATAATCCTGATCTACTCCTCCTGACCATGCATTTGCCGTTTGCTGTACGCTATAACCCTCTATCCGGCGGTTATTTACTTTAGTAATCTGGAAACTCTTAATCTTGTAATCGTATTCGGCTGGTACCTTAAGATCGATCATTACCCTGCCATCTCTCGATTTTGGGAAAGTATATCGTTGAAAGCCGCACCTGGTGGTAGAAGTTAATTCTGCTTTAATGCCATACTTTTTAAGCATTACTTTATAATATCCGATAGGAGCTTCTTCACTGTTCTTATCAATGTCTGACCGGTAACCATCGTTTTGATTCTCCTGAGAGCCGATCTGATATTTAATTTCACCATTTACAGGCATCATTCCCAAACCAGCCATGGTCCACTCGTGGATGTGACTAAAGGTGCCAATACTTTCTACAGTTGGATCATAACCCGCCATCCAACCCGGGTTTTGGTTGTCGGGACTTAGCTTAACCATACTAAAAGGCATCCATGGACCAGGTGCAATCATCCACCTGGAGTGCGCCGTGCCAATTTTGGTGTCAGCATATCCGGCACTGGTTTTTAATGGTTGATCTGAAACTAATACGGTGCCTGCTGCAATGGTTTTACCTGCAGAAATGACCTGCCAGGTTGCTTTTTGAGCTTGTTTTACTATTGGCATTGGCACTTCCAGTACATAGCGGCCGGTATCAATTTGCGTACTTAATGCATTTTTACCGTTAATTTTTACAGAAACTACAGGGTGATTGGCCAGATGTTCAATATCTACAAGCAAGGGCTGTACTTTATTACCATTTTTGGTAATGGTGTAATCTGCGGCTTTAACATTCCTGATATAAAAATCTTTTGATGCCAGCTCACGGATTTCTGCCTTTCCTTCCAGTCTGATATCGTCAAACACCAGCCACGAACCTTCCAATATCGTAAGTGTAACCGTGTTGCCTCCCTGATGGAGCAAACCAGCCGGAATATCGATTTTATAGGGAGTTGCCTTTAAATTTTTAGTATCTCCGCTAATTCCGTCCGTTCTTTCATTTTGGGTGAATCGGAATTTAAAGTCTTTTCCGTTAACCGTTACTTTAAATAAAGGTGGTTTTTTCCCGTTATAGGCCAAAACATCAGTAATCAACTGAAATTTTTCTGTCGCCTTAAAGGGCTGTAGATCAAATAATATATTTAACTGGTGCGAATGGATGCCCGAGGTAGGACCGGTACCGCCCCAACCATCTGCAGTGCCAGGCAACACATAAGGCCAATCGGTAGCAGGTTTGGATTTTCCAATGAGGTAGTAGCGGTCTTCCCAGCCAAAATCGTTAGCCAGAAATTGCTGATAATTACCCGGGGCCAGCGCAAAGCCATCTGTTTTATTGTCTTTTTCGCCTATTTTCCACACAATATGACTTTGGGCAAAGCTTAAAGTGGAAAAAATCAAAGGAACGATAATTAATAAATACTTCAATAAAACTTTATAATTCTTCATGTTGATTGGTCTAACAGGGACTTGTGATCATCTGCACTTTTTAAAAGTGACAGATATGTATGTACAAACATATGGTGCTGATCGTTAAAATCAAAATTTAAATTTTAATGGATTAAAATGCTTTTATACAGTATGATAAATGATCTTTAGCAGAATATAAAATACATTTAGATATTTATGACAGAAATATTTGAAAATTAAATTAATGTCTATATGTTTGTACATATACAATTTATTCAATCCGAACCAAATAATAGATTATAACATCCTTATGAATAAAAATATTGCACTGGCAGCACTGATTACCCTCGCTCTTCCTGGTATTACCTTAGCGCAAGAAACAACGGCTACGGCAAAAACGCTGCAAAATGTTCAGCCAGAGGTGATGAATAAAGTAAAAACCATGGCCGAAGAACTGATCAGAAAAGGTTTTACTGCCGGTGATGGTTATGGAGAAGTTTGGATAAGGGATTTGAACACCTTTATCGAGCTGAGCTGTAAAGTGAACGATAAATCGCAGATCAGAAAGCACCTGATCACATTTTTTCAGTTTCAGCAGCCAGATGGTTCTATTTTGGATGGTTACATTCCCTCAGAAAAAGCAGGCAGTGAAGGTAAATTTTACAAATCTGACCTGGTTCCCGGATTTCTCGGTCACAAAAATACTGTAGAAACCGATCAGGAAACTTCATTGATTCAGGCCATTGCAAAATATATCCGCGTTACGGGAGATAAAACCATCTTAAACGATAAAGTTGCAGGTTTAACGGTTAAAAAGCAGATGGAAAGGGCGATGGATTTTCTGATGAAAGAGCGGTTTAATGAAAAATATGGCTTAATCTGGGGCGCAACCACTGCCGATTGGGGCGATGTACAGCCAGAGCAGGGCTGGGGAGTGGTAATAGATGAAAATACTCACCGGGCAATTGATATTTATGATAATGCCATGTTTTTAATCGCTATTGAAGATTTTATGGCTGTTGGAGATTTAAGTGCCGGCCAAACCCAAAAATGGAAAGGGATTTACAAGAATGTACGTCAAAATATCAACAAATACCTGTGGGACGAAAAGGCACAAAAATATATTCCGCATGTTTATTTAAACGGTTCACCTTTTCCGGCATCCTTTGATGAATCGAAAGTATATTACCATGGCGGCACAGCGGTTGCCATTGAGGCCGGTTTGTTAACCAAACAACAGGTAAAAGAAGCTTACAAAAAAATGCAGCAAAATGTAAAAGATGCAAATGCGGCAACAATCGGTCTTACACTTTACCCGGTTTATCCTGCTGGTACGTTTCAGAATAAGGTAATGGGACCATATTCTTATCAAAATGGAGGCGATTGGACCTGGTTTGGAGGCAGAATGGTTACCCAGCTTATCCGTTATAATTTATTGGCAGAAGCAAAAGAAGCGCTGGATCCGATGTTGGCCAGGGTAATCAGTAACAATGGCTTTTATGAATGGTACACGCCCGATAATAAACCAAAAGGTTCATCGAGTTTTAGAGGGGAAGCCGGCGTATTGTGGACGGCCATTACGGAGTTAGAGAAAAAGAAATAGAATAGGGGAGAAATTTGATATTAAAATAATCATTCAACACACATACAATGAGATGGGGTAATAAACGATAGGTTTATTGCCCTTTTTTATTGATAAACTATTGAAAAATACTTCGCAAGATCGTCATTCTCAACTCGATTGGGAATGACGACTTATCTTTGAAAATAACAGAATTAATGAATGATCTGATACTCCGGTTACTTTACTCATCAATACACATCTTTCGGCGTTTTATCCATCCTGATCAACAATTTTCCGCCATTTTGAATATCTTTAAGTTTCATAAATGGCGTTTTTAACGGATGGCCATTAAGTGAAAATGAGGCTACATATCTATTTCCTTTGCTATTATTTTCGGTTTCAATTTCGAAATCCTTTCCGCTGAAATATTTTTTATTGCCTTTAATCCTGATGGTGTTAAACACTGGCGCCGATAACCCGATTTCCGGCGAAGCATCGCTAAAACCCTTTACATCAAAAAGCCCCATCGAAGCCATTACATACCAGGCACCAAGCTGACCCTGATCTTCATCCTGCCCGTAGCCATAACCGTGTATGCCTTCGGTACCGTAAAAATCATCCAAAATTTTTCTCACCCATTTTTGGGTAAGCGATGGTTTACCCGCGTAATTGAACAGCCAAGAAATGTGTAAATTGGGTTGATTGCCATGATTATACAGACTTTCCAATCCGGAAAAGGCATCTATTG
The DNA here is from genome assembly GCF_052045455.1 of Pedobacter sp. 22226. Lineage (NCBI taxonomy): Bacteria > Pseudomonadati > Bacteroidota > Sphingobacteriia > Sphingobacteriales > Sphingobacteriaceae > Pedobacter > Pedobacter sp. 22226. Next base: position 28,529 of record NZ_JBQEPB010000010.1, read on the forward strand.
TAGTACCTCCGCCAAATTTATTTTTTTCGGATACGGTGAAAATACTGTCGAGCCTTTTGTTAAAATCATCTTTACCAATGGCCGATATTAAGCCCATCGGGTTTTGCGGAACATAAAAAGTGTATTGCCATGCATTTCCTTCCTGAAAACCTCTCCATGCGGCTTTGGGATTAAAATTGGCAATAAATTCTCCCTGCTTATCCTTAGGCCTGATGAATTTGGAGCCCGGATCAAAAATGGTTTTCCATGCGTCTGAAAGTGTTGTTAACCGGTTATAATCGTCCGTTTTGTTCAACAGTTTTGCCCATTGGCTTACGGCATAGCAGCTAAAAGCATATTCGAGTGTGTGCGAAGCCGAAAATTTCCAGTTTTCATCTGCTCCATTACCCTGATCTAAATGATTTACATAGCCATATTTTAAAAACCTTTCCAAATCAGGCTTTCCGGCTCCAAAAGGCCGGTTTTTAAATTCCAGTTCGTTTTTAAGTGCTGCTTCGTAACCTGTTTTCACATCAAAATCACGAATGCCAGAATTGTAAGCCGATGCAATGGCCAAACTCACAAAATTTGTACCCACGCCTGATACATAACGGCTATTGGCTATGCCATCAGCCAGCCAGCCTGAATCTTTGTACACCAATAACTGACTTTTAACCCAATCAGAATAATATTCGGGATAGGCGATGGCCCAAAGTTGCGTTAAATTCCAGAAGGCACCCCAAATGGCATCGGTATTATAGTGGTTATGGAGCTGGGCGTTGTTTTTATCAAGTGGGATATGTCCAATGCTACCATCGTTTTTTGGGTAGGCACCATTTACATCGCTCGCTAAACCACGGCCAGATAATGCATGGTACAAGCCGGTATAAAATTTGGTGAGGTCATTTTTATTATCTGAAGTCACCCTGATTCTTCCTAAATAGCTTGCCCAGGTATTGAGCGCCTGCTCTTTTGCCTGATCGAATGAAAGCTGAGCGGCTTCTTGTTTTAAGTTTAGCCTGGCATTTTCAATGCAGGTGTAGGAGAGGCCTGCTTTTAAGCTGATGTTTTCATTTTCCTGAGTTGAAAAAGTGAGGTACAAACCTGCGCCTTTACCACTGGTACTTTTTGTTCCTGTTGAAATACTTTCTCCGTTAAAAGTGCCAAAAGCAATGGGTTTTTTATTGACTTCAGCTGAGAAATACATTTTCACATCGGCCCCGGGCTGATATTTTTGTACGTAAACCGGTTGTGTAATTACATAGCCCTCAATTCTACCATCTGCGGTAAGATACACTTTTGCATCGGTTACCACGCCACTCTCACCTTGTTGATGCCCGATATCAAAAATAATATTCGCCTGGTTTGTTTTCGGGAAGGTATAACGGTGAAAAGCCACCCTTTTGGTCGAAGTGAGTTCGGCTTTAACTTTATAATCTTTTAATAATACCGAATAATAGCCTGGCATGGCGATTTCATCTTTGCGGTCAAAAGTAGAACGGTAACCTGTTTCCGGGTGTTCTAAACTTCCCGCTAATGTTTGCAGTTTCCCTACAGATGGGGCAAAAACCACTCCTCCGATCTGAAATTCGTGAAAATTGGCGAAACCTTCGATAGAAGTATGTCTTTGATCGTAACCTACCGCTTCCCAGCCACTTTTATTGCCGTATGATCCATTGGTTGATGGTGCAGGTTTAGCCATTCCGAAGGGTACCGCTCCCGGCGTAAAATAAAACCACCTGCTGTGCGCTGTGCCAATGCGTGGAGCTGCATAAGCCAGTAAATCGCGGTCAGATTGTGCTTTTACCTGGCTGCCAAAAAGCATGGCCAGTAATAAAACGGTGATTCGAATGTTCAATGTCATGTTCATAATCCATTTCGTTAATGAAAAAATACTGGTTTATCAGTATCCTCTTTCCAGTCGCTTTCTATTTGTTCGAGTGATTTTCCTTTGGTTTCGGGTAACAGTTTATAAACTACAATAAATGCGACAACACAGAAAAAGGCGAAAAACCAAAAGGTACCTGCGCTGCCAATTTGATTGAGCAAAACAGGGGTAATCTGACCTACAATGGTATCGGCTACCCACATCACCATAATGCTGATGGCCAGGGCTCTTCCGCGTATTGCCCCGGGAAATATCTCTGATGCCACTACGAATTTTAAGGGACCGATTGAGCAGGCAAAACAGGCCAAAAACGCCAAAACGCACACTAAAAGCCAAATGCTTGAAGTGGCATTGAAATAGAAACAGATACCGGTGAGGATCAATGAAATTGCCGCTCCCGCAGTGCCATAGAGGTAAAGTGGTCGCCTGCCCCAGCTATCTACTTTCCAGATGGCAAACAGCGTGAAAATCATATTTGCCAAACCAAAAATGATCTGGCTGATCAGCGAATTGCTTAATGATATGCCTGCGTTGCCGAGTATTCTTGGTCCATAATATATAATGGCATTAATACCACTAAATTGTGAAAATAAGGGTAATAAAATGCCGATTAATAAGGCCTTACGCATAGCCGGTGCAAATAATTCCTTATAAGAGCTTTTAGCACTGTTGTTTTCTGTTTTAAGCTGTTCTTGTTGAATTTCGGGTAATGTTTGTCCGGTAATGCTGCTGATGATTAAAGCGCCTTCTGCTGTCCGGCCTTTTTGTATCAGCCACCTTGGGCTTTCGGGAATGAGCAACAGGCCAAATAAAAACAAAACTGAAGGCAGTACGCCCATACCCAGCATCCCGCGCCAAACTTCCTGGTTGAATATGCTGCTTAAAGTGGTAGCCGTATGTTGAGTAGAAACTCCGTTTAAGAGCGCCGCATTGCTCAGATACGCGACTAAAATGCCCAGCGTAAGTGCAAATTGATAGTAAGTAACTAACCTGCCCCTGATGTTTGCCGGTGCTATTTCTGAGATGTAAAGCGGTACCACATTTGAAGCGATACCAATACCGATACCACCTAAAACCCGAAAAGCAATTACGCCAGAGAGGTTAGGTATTAAAGCACAGCCCATAGCGGATGCCACAAAAAGAACGGCGGTTAAGATCAATGGTTTTTTCCGGCCGAACCTGTCGCTCAGTTCTCCTGAAAGGGCTACACCGATAATACAGCCCACCAGTGCTGAGGATACAAACCATCCTTCCTGCGATGCACTTAAGGCAAACTGCTTTTGTACCAGGGGTAAAACCCCGGATATCACGGCCATATCGAAGCCAAATAAAAAGCCACCCAAAGATGCTACAAGGGTTATCAAGAGCACACTGGTTTTCTTTTGCTTACTCATAATTTATAAATTGGTTAAATATCTATTATTTGTGTTTAGCCACAGATATATACAGATAAACTGTTTTTCTTTGCTTAATTATTATGTTTAGCCACGGATGCACCAATAAACACGGATTAATACGCTCTATCTGTGTTAATCTTTTTTATCTGTGGTTAATTGTAAGTTTTAGCCACGGATGCACCGATAAACACGGATAGAATACGCCCTATCTGTGTTCATCCTTTTTATCTGTGGTTAATTGTACGTTTTAGCCACGGATGCACCGATAAACGCGGATAGAATACGCCCTATCTGTGTTCATCCTTTTTATCTGTGGTTAATTGTACGCTTTAGCCACGGATGCACCGATAAACACGGATAGAATACGCCCTATCTGTATTAATCCTTTTTATCTGTGGTTAATTGTACGCTTTAGCCACGGATGCACCGATAAACACGGATAGAATACGCCCTATCTGTATTAATCCTTTTTATCTGTGGTTAATTGTACGCTTTAGCCACGGATGCACCGATAAACACGGATTTAATACGCCCTATCTGTGTTCATCCTTTTTATCTGTGGTTAATTGTACGTTTTAGCCACGGATGCACCGATAAACACGGATAGAATACGCCCTATCTGTGTTCATCCTTTTTATCTGTGGTTAATTGTACGTTTTAGCCACGGATGCACCAATAAACACGGATAGAATACGCCTTATCTGTGTTCATCCTTTTTATCTGTGGTTAATTGTACGTTTTAACCACGGATGTACCGATAATCAGGGATTTAATACGCCCTATCTGTGTTCATCCTTTTTATCTGTGGTTAATTGTACGTTTTAACCACGGATGTACACAGATAAACACAGATTTTATTTTTCTGTGTGGATTATTGGCGCATCAAAATTCACTTCATCTTTTACAAATGCCTTAATTACTTTAGCCCTGCCGGCACCGGTATTAATTAATGTATAACTTCCCGCTGCGGCGGGTATCACAAAAGTTTCGGCATAATGAAAATCAGTAAGCTGACCATCGCTGTTTTTTACTTTAATGGCCGTACCTTCTACGAGCATTAATATATGACAAACATCGTTTGTTTTTACCGTAATTTCTGTATCAAAGTCCAGTCGGTGAACATCATAAAAATGTTCCTGATGGGTTGGAAGATGAATTAGTTCCCAATCTGATCCTTTTTCAATTACCGATGGTTTGGAAATTAATTCTTGGGTAACAACATTCCCTTTTCTGTCGAAATTTAAGTTTTTAAAAGCATGCTCAATATTAATGGGCCTAGGCTGGCCATCTAATCCCAAACGGAGCCAATCGTACATTTTAAAGGTAAAGATGTAGGGTGTTGCACTGATCTCGAGTACTAAGTTATTGGCTCCGGCACTGTGTACGGTGCTATTTGGAATTAAAAAAAGGTCGTGTTTTTTTGCATTGTGCACTTGCACATATTTTTCAATGTCTATTTCCCGGCTTAACTGCTGACTGTCGGTTAAAGCTTTATTAAAATCGGCGGGTTCGATATCTTCCTGAAAACCCAGGTACACTTTAGCATCCTCTTTACATTCCAAAATATAATAGGTTTCATCCTGGGTAATGTTTTCGCCAAATTCCTCCCTGATGTATTTTAACGACGGGTGGCATTGAACCGAAAGATTTCCACCATCCATGGTATCCAGAAAATCAAACCTGATCGGAAATTCAGTCCCAAAAATTGGAGCATGTTTACCCAGTACCGATTCATTTTCGGTCAACATTAAAAAATCAAATGCAACTTCGAGCAGGTAGCCGTCACTTTCGAAAACAATGCCATTTTCTGGTACAATCAGCTCAAAAGACCAGGCATAATTCACCTCATTTTTATTGAGTCCCTCAATATTTTCCTGGAGCCAGTGTCCACCCCATGCACCGGCTTCAAACCATGGCCTCACGCGGAACAAAGATTGACTGATCTGTTTTAAGCCTTTTTTAAGGTCCTTTGCTGAAACCCAGTTAATAGACGATTGACGCTGCACATCGGCTACCACACTGATTCGATCTAAAATTTGAGCTTTATGTGCATTCAGTACTACCCAATCTACAAAATAAAATCTTTTGTACATTTCAGCGGCACTTGTTGGTTTATCTGCGCCAAGGTTGGCAACCGCATTGGCACGCATACGGTACTGGATCTCGTTTTTAGGAATATCAAGGTAAATAGTGGGGGCATCTTGGTTAATTAATGCAGCACCCATTCCGATTACAATGTTTATATCATATTGATCATCAGTCGGGATGGTAAAAAAGCTGTCATCAAAAAAATCTTCGAGTTTAAGGGTCGTTTTTTTTCCCCAAACACTTTTATTTTCTCCCAAAAACGGGTTAACCAATTGTGATAGCTCATCAGTGCTTTTCAGGTATTCTGAAGATCGGATCCAGTTAATTTTTACATTCCTTTTTGTAAATTCCTCTTGTAAAAAAGATTCAGTTTGTTGCCAGAATACGCCAATATAACCATCAATAATCACCGTTTTTTTTTCAATAATCCATGAGGCTAATGATGGATAGCCATTAAATATTTTGTTATTGCCTAAAGCGTGTACAGGATACAGATTATAACCATTTTTTGGTTGATCGAAGTGATCAATGTTTTCCGGTAAAACTCTTTCACCGCTTTTTCTCCACTTATCAATGGACGGTGATTCCTGAACGTTATTTTTTACTTCCATAAATCGGGCAAATCATTGTTTAATAACAAATGTATATATGTATGTACATATATCCTAATTTTTTAAAATAATTCTTTTTGGGGATTGAAATAACGGTATTTTTAATTGAGACAATTATTTTCTGTAGGTGTAATCGTGAAATATAACCTCAGCTAAATAACTATATACCTACATTATGTTTCTGTTTGTAAGTGCTTTTTTTATCTTTGCTAAGATGCATTTCGCATTTCTTGTTGCCTAAAGAGATGCATGATAAAAAAATGAGATTTTCAATTGATCACAAAAGTCCTGTTCCTTTACACATTCAGGCCGAAGAATTATTGCGTAACCTGATTAAAGATCCTGAATATGCGACCAAATTTTTACCGAATGAAGTAGATATGGCTAAACAGCTGGCGATATCGAGAACCACGCTTAGGCAGGCATTAAATAAACTGGTTTATGAGGGCTTACTGATCCGCAAAAAAGGTATCGGGACTAAAGTTGCAGAAGTTTCGGTGAGTTCTAAAGCAACCAACTGGTTAAGTTTTTCGCAAGAAATGCAGGCACGTGGCATTCCGGTCAAAAATTTCGAACTTCACATCAGCTGGGTATTCCCTGATGAAAAACTGGCTCACTTTTTTGATATTGCTACCGATAAAAAAGTGCTAAAGTTAGAACGTTTAAGAGGAAAAGCTGAAGGGGCTTTTGTTTATTTTATCTCTTATTTTCATCCGCGGATCGGGCTCACCGGAGATGAGGATTTTAAACGTCCGCTATACGAGATTTTGGAGAAAGACCATTCCGTTATTGCCAACTTATCTAAAGAAGAAATAAGTGCCAAAGCTGCTGATAAATTTATTGCTTCAAAACTGGATGTAGAGGCTGGAAGTCCGTTGCTCTTTAGAAAACGTTATGTTTTCGATCAGGGGGACAGGCCCATAGAATATAATTTAGGCTATTATCTTGCCGATAGTTTTATATATACGGTAGAGAGCAGGAGGGATGCCTAGTGTTAGATATTATCATCTGATGCAAAGATTAATCTGGTTTTCGATTTTAAGAATAGGCTTTTTGGAAATGAACAGTTCTGTTCTTTTGGAGGTTTTCCGTCCCGCTTTCCGTTCCAGGTCTTCGCTGCGCTGCGGACTTCCACTTTAATCGGGTTTAAAAACAATGGTTATACGCCTGTAACCCTGGCTAGGGACAGGCCATTCGTTATAAGCCTGACAGTAGGTAAGAACCGCTGCCTCCTCATTTCCATATAAAAATAAACCATCAACATGAATTCGATAATTATTTATTGAAATAATATTTTAGAAACGCCTTAACTAATTCAATTCGTTACCCTGAATTTATTTCAGGGTCCACCTAGCAAGAAAGATGCTGATCCCAAAACTCCGGGACCGCAAGAAGGATCGCGTCAGGAAATTACACCTTTCCTACACTTTCTTTCTCCTGCACCGCCCAGCAACCTGCAGCACCAACCAAAGCAGCATCTTCATTCAGCTTGGAAATATGTATCGGACAATTGATGCCCTGCGATTGAAGGTATTTAATTACACCTGGTACAAAACGGCTGGAGGCATTGGCAATGTTACCACCGATTACAATGGCTTCGGCCCCATGAGCCTGTTGAAAATCTTTGAGGAAAAGACCAAGATTATGACCAAATTCGGTAAATATTTTTCGCGCCGTAGCACTTTCATCATAAAGTAGGGCAAGTTCGCGTACATTCAGGATATTTATTCCCGAAAGTTCGTAATAACGTTTCAAAAACCAGCGTGTAGAAAGGTAATCTTCGGCAATGCCATCCAAAAATGGCGAACACCATAAATTCGCGTCTGAAATTTTTCCTTCAGCGCAAATTGCGCTTCCTAAACCCGTGCCTAATGTAATGCCAATCAGGTTATTATAATTACGTGCTTCGCCTGCAAAAACTTCTCCTGCTAAAAAACAAGAGGCGTCATTACTCATTAAAATCTGGTCGCTGCTAATCTGCAGTTCACTGGCCAGCATATCTTTTACATTAAGGCCATAAAATGCGGCGTACTTATCGTTCCCGGCGATGTAAGAAATGCCATTTTCATAGTCAAAAGGCCCGGGCATGGCAATACCTAAACGGCCAATCTGAATATCGACTTTTTTATAGGCAGCTTTAATGTTGGTACACCAGGTTTTTATAATCTGTTCGGTTGTGCCATGTGAGTTTACACGATCGCGGGTATAGGAGTTTTTAAGGATATTGCGCTGCTGCATATCGATTACGGCCGCGGTAATGTGCGAACCGCCAATATCAATGCCCAGTACATAATTGATTTTATTCATCGTTTCAGCTTCAATAGATCTATAAATGGCCAGTGCCATAACCTGGCACTAAAAGAAGAATCCTTTTTTTTGTTAAATTGCCTACAACGGCAAGATTTTTTTATGAAATATTTTTTATTACCTTACATTTGATTCAAAAACTAACCAAGTTGAAAGCAGCTAAGCTAGATCTAGTCGTTTTATGGAAGAAAATTTGCCTCAGTGATGATATTACATCTTTTGAGCAGCTTTATCGCTTTCTATATGGCAGACTGCTTAAATTCTCCGTTTATTATGTCACTGATAAACAGGTTGCCGAAGATATTGTTACCGAAGTATTTGTTAAATGCTGGGAAAACCGGAAGGAAAGTACCCATGTGCTCAACCCCGAGAGTTATTTCTTTATCGCCGTAAAAAATCAATCGCTTAAATACCTTAAAAAAAATTCCTCTGTTACGTTTATCGATTTAGCTGATGCCGGAGATGATGTTTCGGTAAATATGCATACCCCAGAATACCTGATTGAAAATAAAGAACTTCACCGCCAGCTTGATAAAGCCATAGCAGGTTTGGCACCGCAGGCCGCCACAGTTTTCAGGCTGATTAAAGAAAGCGGAATGAAATACAAGGAAGTGGCCGAACTGCTGGATATTTCGCCACGCACGGTGCAAACTCAATTGTTCAGGGCTATTGCCAAACTCCGTGTGGTGCTGCAGCCTTTACATATAAAAGATAAGGGCAGTGATGAAAAAATGATTGGAAAAATCATCTCTCTGGTTATCTTAGTAGGTACTTTATCTTTTTTATATTTTTTGTAGGCAATTTTCTCATAAAAAGGAACATATCATAAAGGACGGAAAACAAAATGACAGATCAAAGATTTACAGAATTGCTTGGAAAACAATTGGCCGGAGAAATTTCGCCGGATGAATCTGTTGAGCTGAAATCTATTTTGGCCGATCACCCCGTGCTGAAAAAAGAACATGATGTGCTGGTTAACTATTTCGAATCAGAACCTGTTGAAGATGAAAATACTGATCCTGTTTTCGAACGGATCAAAGCGCAGATTAAAGTTCCTGAGCAACCAGTTTTAAGGGTTAGTAGACATAAATCTTATGGTACCTGGTTAAAAATTGCCGTTGTTCTGGCGATTGCATTGGCTGCGGTACTGATTTATAACCGCGGAACGATTTTCTCTCCAAAAGCTGATGTATTAAACGTACAAACCAAAGCTGCTGAAGTTAAAACCATTGTACTTGCTGATGGCTCCACCGTTAAAATAAATTCGGGCAGCAGCTTAAAATACCCCGCGCAGTTTAAAGCTGATACCAGAGAGGTGTACCTGTCGGGCGAGGCTTTTTTCGAGGTACAAAAAGATCCTGCGCATCCCTTTATTGTGCATACCAGCCAAATGGCGGTAAAAGTACTGGGTACCGAATTTGATGTTAAAGCCTACGCGAATGATGCTTTTACCGAAACCACTTTGATCAGGGGAAAGGTATCTGTTTCGCTTAGAAATAATGCAGATCAAACTTTTATCTTAAAACCGAATGATAAATTTACTTTATCCAATGGTAAAGGAAGTATAAGCCAGCTGACCCTTTTTAACGGAAGCGGGGCAGATAAAATTATTGAAACCGCCTGGGTCAACCACGAACTTATCTTTAAAAACAATCGTTTTGATGAAGTAGCCAAACTTTTCGAGCGCTGGTACGGTGTAAAAATAAACTTTAAAGAATCTGAACTTAAAGCAGTACAGTTTACAGGTCATTTCGGGAAAGAAAGTCTTACCGAAGCCTTAAATGTGTTAAAACTGATCGAAAACTTTAATTATTCGGTAAAAGGTAAAAATGTGTACATCTACCGTTAGCACACAACGGTTTAGCCATGTATATTTGTGGCCATGAATTTTGTGCAGCGGACCATATTATTAATTGGATTGATTTTTCCACTATGTGTACATGCGCAAACCAAAGTAAACCTGAATTTTAAGGGCGCCAGTTTCGAACAGGTAATCGAGAGTGTACAGCAACAAACTGTTTATCATTTTGTCTACAGCGAATCTAAAATCCCTAAACACCGCGTATCGGTTAAGGTAGAAGATGAAGAAGCCCTGAAGGTAATCGAACAGTTGCTCCACAACAGCGGTTTTACTTATTCGGTACTGCCCAATAACCTTATTGTAATCAGAAAAAATATTGAAGGCAAACTAACTGCTGACAGTGTACATCTTTTAAAAGAAGTGGTGATTACGGCGCTGGGCATCGAAAAAGACAATGAAAAAGTAGGTTATGCCTTAACCACCATAAAAGGTTCGTCTATTGCAAAGGCCAGGGAAAGCAATATGATTATGGCCTTGCAGGGTAGGGTAGCGGGGCTTAACATTACTGGTGTAAATGGCGGGCCCGGATCGGCCGCAAGGGTATTAATCCGCGGGGTTTCGAGCATGACTGCTGCCTCTCCCTTATTTATTGTAAACGGTGTACCCATTGATAACAGCATCAGGGGCAGTGCAAATGAATATGGCGGGGCCGATTATGGCGATGGCATCAGCAACATCAATCCGGATGATATCGAAACCATTACGATATTGAAAGGTTCGGCAGCTTCGGCACTGTATGGTGCAAGGGCCGCTAATGGCGTGATCCTCATTAACCTGAAAAGTGGCGGAGAAAATACCAGGGCAAAACTGGAGTATAATACCAACCTCTCTTTTGATGTTCCTGTAAATGCCACCGATTTTCAATATATTTATGGGCAGGGGGCGCAGAATAAACGGCCCACCGATCAGTATAATGCTGTTTCTACCAGTTTATTAAGCTGGGGAGAAGTGATGGATGGAAAACCGGTTACACAGGTTGATGGTTCGGTAAGTCCGTATTTACCGGTTAAAAACAACATTCAGACTTTCTACCGCACCGCTCCGGCTTTTATCAATACGCTCTCGTTGGTTGGCGGCAATAACCTGAATAATTACCGGGTTTCGGCCTCTAATTTAGATTACAGTTCGCTATTAATCAATAGTGTTTTAAACCGTAGAACCTTTAACTTTTATGGTACAGTAGCTTTAAGCAGTAAGTTATCGCTAAGCCTTACCGGAAATTACATTTACGAAAAGAATAAAAATAAAAGTTATTTAAGCGACGGGCCGCTGAATGCCAATTACGGGATTTCGGCTTTAGCCACAAGTTTGGATCAATCCATCCTGTTACCAGGTTTTGATGCAGAAACTGGTTTCGAAACCCGTTGGAATCCGGATGAATATAAAACCAATCCGTATTTTTTAATGAATAAACAGGCCGATTATGCCACCAGGAACCGTTACATTACTTCGGCGGTATTAAAATATCAGCTGGCCGGATGGGCATCACTTCAGGGTAGGGTTGGTTACGATTCAAGCAAAGATGAGGTAGTAAGTATTTTACCTACGGGAACGGCTTTCTCGATTAACAGGCAGGGTGGAATAAATGCCTACAATCAAAACCATACTTCAGAGCTAAACAGCGATATTTTATTCAGCGCCACCCATGATCTCAGTGATAACCTGAACTTCGAACTTTCTCTGGGGGCAAATTACCGCAACAGAAAAGGTACAAATGAAAAACTTGTTGGCTCACAGTTTAAAATTCCTTACCTGTACGTTCCTGAAAACCTCATCACCAGTACAAAGACACTGGGCGTATCTAAAATTGTAACCGAATCGGCTTATTATACCGCTGATCTCAGTTATAAACGCTTTCTTAATTTCTCGGTTACGGGTCGTTACGATATTTATTCAACCCTGCCTGCAAACAACCGTGGTATATTTGTGCCCGGGGTATCGGGAAGTTTTATATTTTCTGATCTGTTAAAGATAAAGGGACTTGATTTTGGTAAACTAAGGCTCGATTTTGCCAAAACCAGCGGAGAACCTATTGTTCCTTACACCACACAGATTTATTATACGGTAGATAATCAGGTAAATGGTGTTCCTATAGGCGGTTTTTCAGGCGACCTGCCCAATTATAATTTAAAGCCTTTTACCTTGAATGAAATAGAGGCCGGCCTCGATCTTAAGTTATTCAACAGCCGTTTGGATATCGATTTTACCTATTTTAACCGCCTTACCCATAACGAAATTATCAATGCCAAGCAGTCGGTTACCACTGGTTTTACTTCTGCTTACGTTAACCTCGGTGAAACCCGGAATGCAGGGATAGAACTGGCGCTAGGTTATACACCAATCCTCACCCAAAATGCAAAATGGCAGGTAAACCTGAACATGACCAAGGTGAAAAATACCCTGCTTTCAATAGATGGCAACAGTAATTATACACTAACAGGTACTTACAGGCCTCTAAATGCCAATACCGCATTAGTGGTAGGCAAACCGATTACCCAGATTATGGCTTACGATTATTTACGCGATGCCACCGGAAATGTAATCGTCGGATCAGACGGAATACCCAAACGGGGTAATTTTATCCCAATGGGCGGTACTATGCCCACTTTATATGGAGGCGTTACCAACAGTTTTAATTACAAACATTTTAGTTTATCTTTCTTGATTGATTACCGTTTTGGCAATAAAATTTTATCGGCAACTGCTTATTATAGTTATGTGCAGGGTTTAAATAAGGCTACTCTGGTTGGCAGGGAAACCGGGATTGTGGCTGATGGTGTATCGGAGAATGGGCAAAAAAATACCATTAATGTGCCTGCTTATACCTATTATCCAGAGTTGGCGACCAATATTTCGGCATTATCGGTGCTTAACGGCAGTTTTATTAAGTTGAGGCAGGCCACTTTGGGTTATACTATAAATCCGCGTTATTTGAAAAAAACACCTTTTAGCAGCGTAGGGATTGACCTGGTCGCGCGAAATCTGCTTACTTTGCTTAAATATAGTGAAAATATAGATCCCGAATCGGAATTTTCGCCTACTTTAGGTTATGCCGGGATAGAAGGGGCTTCCTTGCCTGCAACACGAACATTTGGGATCAATTTTAACTTTAAATTCAAATAGGAAGGTGATGAAGAATTTTTGTATAACCGGCATATTCTTATTGCTTTTGTTAGGCAGTTGTTCCAAAGCCAGGCTGGATGAGATTAATACAGATCCTACAAAACTCACCGAAAATAATTATGATCCGAATAGCTTGCTGTCGCAGGCGCAGTTAAAATATGCCAATTTGGGTTATTATCAGTTGCTGTACCAGAGTACCATGATGCAATTGCTGGCCTCAACCTATTATTATTACAACAATGGCGATAAGTATATCAATGTTGGCAGTTTTACCGATTATCAGGGGCGTATTTTTGACGAAGGTTATATGGACGCTTCCTACATCAGGGAAATGCAGCGCCTGGCCAGGCTAAAAGATCCTGTAGCTTATCAAAACCTGATTGCCATAGGCGACATCATGTTCGTGCTGATTTTGCAAAGGATTACTGATACTTACGGTGATGTGCCCTACAGCCAGGCGGTTAAAGCTATGCAAGGGATTAAATATCCGGTTTACGACCGTCAGGAAGATATTTATACGCAGATGCTGAATGATCTTGAGGCTGCTACACAACAACTGGATGCCGACAAACCCTTACCAACCGCCGACCTTTTTTACAAAGGTGACATTAACAAATGGAAAAAGTTTGGCTATTCTTTAATGGTGAGAATTGCCATGCGATTAACCAAAGTAGATCCGCAAAAAGCCAGAATCTGGACAGAAAAAGCTGCCGGTAAAACTTTTCAAAACATTAATGACAATGCAATCTTGTTAACCGATGCTTCTTCTTTTAATAGTCAGAACGGAACATCGCTCGCCTTACGCACCTATTCCGATTACCTGGAAGTTCGGTGGAGCAAAACGCTGATTGATCAGTTAAGAAACACTAACGATCCGAGGCTGGGTATTATCGGTGAAGTACCAAAAGATGGGCTGGCAAAAAATGCAGATCAAAACCTCACAGGAAACAGCGATGCCAGTGTTCAATTGGGAATGCCAAACGGATATGACCTGCAGGGCGGAATTACGGATATCAGCCGTTCTCCGGATTATCCTGGCGGCACAGGTACCGGAAGTGATTTTGCACCACTTGGCAAATACTCCAGGCCGCGCACCGGAATGTATCTCAAACTGGGTGGGCCGATTTTTGTGCTGAGTTATGCCGAAATCGAATTTTTACTGGCCGAAGCAAAGGTAAGGGGCTGGAATGTTGGTGGAACTGCAAAAATGCATTATTCAAATGGGTTAACCGGAGCCATCCAGTCACTAGCACAATTGGACCCCCTGGCTGCGGTTGATGCCAACAAAATTATTGACTTTGTGAATCAAAACCCACTTGATGAGACAAATACAGAAAATGCGTTGAATGCTATCAACACGCAGTATTGGGTTACCACCGGAACTGATTTTAATTTTATTGAGGCCTGGTTAAACTGGAAAAGAAGTGGTTATCCTAAACTTGTACCTATAAATTACAAGGGCAATGTAACCAATGGCACCATACCAAGACGCCTGATTTACCTCTCCACAGAAATCCTGAACAATCCGCAGAACTATAAAGATGCAGTGGCCAGGCTTGCTGGAGGCGATGTGCTAACGGCAAGAGTTTGGTGGGATAACTGATGCAAAAGAATAATTTAAGATAGGACACGTACGATAGATAAACTCTGTCGTCATTCCCGCGCAGACGGGAATCTTAATGCAACATGCAAAGCCTGCTAAGGCATTATTCTATTGGTCGGCGTCTCACCCCGATAGGAAAAATGGGACCAAACAAAAAATGCCTCTGATTTTATCAGAGGCATTTTTTATTCGTATGAAGATCTACTTAAAAAGAATAAGTCAAACCTCCGAAAATATTAAATCCGTTTACCTGATAATATAAATACCTGCTGTAATTGCTATTCAAGATATTGTTTGCTTTAGCAAAAACAGAGAATTTATTGTTAATCCTGTATTCTGCACCAAGACCTAAATCTACATAACCTTTAACCGTAGCAATCGATTCGATAGCCGGGTTCGGAATCACATATTGTGAGGCAGGAACCGGGTTAGCAATATTTACTTTCGCTTTTACATCATCCTGAATCACTACACCCGCATTAAAACTTAATTTTTTGTTGTAGGTGTACACAAAGTTAGAACTTACTTTTAAACCAGGTTTAAACCAGGAGTAGGTTTCGGAGGCTGGCTTCCAGTCATCAAGATTTAATTTACCTGTCCATTTTAAGGCATCGCTCACCTGAACTGAAATTTCGCCTTCCAAACCGGTTAATTTCGTTTTACCGAAGTCGTAGATTACATCGAACTTGTTAAAATCAGTAAAGTTGTTTACGAACAAAGGCATATCATCAAACTGTTTTACATAAACACGCGCTTTGTAACCAAATCCAGGACCTCCGGTACCTTTAATACCTGCACTAAAACTTAATTTTTCTACGGTGTTCTTTACAACGATATTGCTGTTTAACCAGGGGTTTTCATCAGTAAAGCCTTTCAACGAATTTCTGTTAACATCACCTTTAACTTCTCCAAAAACCTGTAAATAATCAGGGATCAGGGTAAAGTCTGCGGTAACTGCAGGGAATATTTTAGAGCTGCTGTATGCGCCAAACTCCTGTACAAAATTAATTCCGGCAGTAATTTTAGCACCTTTCACCTGTAAACGGATATATGGGTTTAAACGCAGCAGGTTATTGCCAACACTGGTTAAAGCATCTTTAGTATTCCCAAATTCGGTAGACGCAGCTAAGCCCAGGTTTAACGAATTAATACGTTTGTTTACATAACCGTTTAAGCTCAGGTAATTTTCTTTAGCGCTGAATTTATCGTTCCAGATATAACCATTTGCTTTTAAAGCATAACTGAATGCATCTTCATCTTCGGTAAAGTTTTTTACCAGCTCACCTTCCAGTTCGATAGTGGTTAAGGCCTGCTTATCTGGATTAGGATTTAACAAAGGTCTGGTATCATCAATCCCATAAAAATGAACGCCATTACGCTCAAAACTAATTTTACCGCTAACCGTATTCTGATCTAAAATGCTACGACCAAAAACGCTTAACTGCTGGTTGCTGCTGTTTTGTTTGTTCAGCTTACCTTCCTGACTAAAGTGTTTAAAATAACCACCCAGCTGTAACCCTTCATCTTTTCCGGTATTAAAATAAGCTTCGCCTAAAAGCGTAGCCAGCGAACCGAATGCCCCTTTAACGTAATTATTAACCAAAATGCTTGCTTTTTCTTCAGCAAGGGCCTGCGCCTGTAACTTTTGGATATCACTGTTCAGTTCTAATTTTCTATCCAGAATGCTGTAATTTAGTTTTGCCTTATAGGTTTTAACATCATCCAGGTTCGGACTTCTTCTCAACTTCACCGCCTCAGCCAAAATAGGTTTGTATGGGCGTACTACTTCAATCTCTTCGTTTACAACACCTTTTTCGTCGGCCTTTTTATCCTGCGCCTGGGCAGTCATTAATCCAGCAGCTAAAAAAAACAGTGAACTATATATATATTTAATCGATTTCATAATGCTACTTCTTCTGGTTTAGTTTTTCTAGTTTTTCTTTGGCTGTAGGGATGATATCATCCTTGCCGTCGTAATTATCAATAATACTTAGAAGTGTGCTCTTTGCCTGTAAATTGTCTTTCAGGGCAACATAATTGTCGGATAAAAGGATAAATGCCTTCGCCACCCAATAATCGTAAGCGGCCATGTTGTTGATCAGATCAAAACAGGTTTTTGATGAAGTTTTGAAATCACGCTTATTGTATTCTAACAAAGCCAGGTTGTACTTCGCTTCGGCAGCGGCAATGGTTTTTGTTTTGGCTACTACATTTTTAAATTCTTTAATGGCGGTAGTGGTATCGCCTTTTAACAGATAAGCTTTACCCGAATATAAGCTCGAACTGTTTTTCTCTTCCTCTGATGCTTTTTCTGATTCTTTGGTCAGCTGTGCATATTTAAGCATATCATCAGGCATGTTTAAAGCGGTATAAGCTTTTAACAGATTGTTGATGGCGAAACTATAGTGCGATTTATAGTCGGTGGTTGTTTCCAATCTTTTCAGGTACACAATGGCCTCGTTATATTTCTTCTGGTTTAAGAAAAGCTGAGAAATACTTACCAATGAGCGCTCGGTATAATCGCTGGTCCAATCATTTAAAATAAATTCATAATCGGCAATGGCCTCATCCGGACGACCGAGTTTAACCAACGATTCTGCCCTGATAAATTTAGCTTCTTTCTCATGGTTCGCTTTCGGGAATTTATCAAAATAAGCATTTACCGCCTGGAATGCGCCGTTTGCATCGCCTTTTAAATAGGTATTGTTAACTGCGGCAAAAACGATGTTATCCTGCTCAGAGCCTGAATAATTTCCAAGAGGAGTTGTAGCAGCATAAGCAATAAAGCCATTTGCATCGCCACGATCAACATAGATGTTTTTGATCGATTCCATGGCTTGCTTTGCTTCATCGGCAGTAGGGTAATCGCGGATTACTTTTTTAAACGATTCTAAAGCGGCATCATCCTGATCCTGATTGTATTGTACCAGGCCAATGGTTACCAATGCTTTAGCAACATAGCTACTGCGTGGATATTTAGCTACCAGTGCCACAAGGTCTGATTTAGATTTATCAAAATCGCCCTTATTAAAGTAAGTATAGGCTGTTTCGAAACCGGCATCATCTGCATAATTCGAATTAGGGAAAGCCTTTAACAAGCTTTGCATGGTCGAAATCTTTGCATCGTACTGGTTCTCTAAACCCTGGATCATCCCTTTCTGGAAAGTTGCATAATCCTCAGAAGTAGTATGCCTGTTGATGATCTTATTATAATTTGCCATGGCATCACCATAATTCTTATTTACGAAATAGGAGTCGGCTAAACGTATGGTAGCATCATCAATTGTTTTCTGATCTTTATCGTTACCAGCCAGGAATTTTTCGAAATAAGTAGCTGCTTTGCTGTATTTTTCATCTTCGAAAGCCGCGTAAGCCAAAGCATAATTTGCGAAATTGTAAACACCGGTTTTGTCGGCATCGGGCATTTTCAGGAATTTCTCAAAAGTGCTAACTGCTTCTCCGTATTTACGCAGTTCGTACATCGATTCTGCCTTCCAGTAAGTATTTAAAGCGTTGATCTCATTATCTTCAGGGAACTTTTCGGAACGTAAGAACATTGATAAAGCATTAGGAAACGCCCTTTCGTTGTAGAATTCCAGTCCGCGGAAATAAGTTACTTTCTGATAAGCTTCTTTAGCTTCCAGTGTTTTATCAGGAATAGGCTCTAAAATATCTACAGCGGCCTGGTAGTTTTTGGTGGTTAATAAAACCTCGCCCAATAAAGTTTTCGCTTCGTTTATTTTGCGCGATTTAGGGAAAGTTTTTAAGAAACCCTGCGTAGCCTCCAAAGCCTGCTGGTGAAACTCGAGTTCGTAGCTTAATTTGGCATAATTTAACCAGGCTTCTTCCTGAATCACTTTATCAAAACTTAAACGCGAAGCCCTGAAAAATGCGCTCTGGGCTTTTTGTTTATTGCCCAGCTGGATAAAGTCTTTACCCAGGGTAAGCATACCATTTTGCAGGTAAATATCGTCGTTGTTCAATTTTTCTAAAACAGCAACAGATTCTTTGTACTTTTTATTCTGAAATAAAGAGTAGCCATATTGGTAAATGAAGAGGTTGTTTTTGGCTTCGCTCTTATCTTTTGCATAATACTCGGCGAAATACTTTTCGGCGTTTTTAAATTCAGATTTTGCGAAGTAAGATGCCGCCACCAGGCTCAACATTTCGGGTTCGAACTGTTGTTTGGTTTTTTGCATGGCAGGCAAAGCATAGCTGATTACATCATCATAACGCTCATCTAAATAGTACATCGAAGTGATGTAATACGGATAACTTGCCTCGTAAGTAGGAGAACCTTTTAGCTTTTCGAAATTGGCCAATGCCGTTTTATACTCCTTGTTTAAGTAGTTGATATAGGCAAAATAATAAGTAGCACTTTCCTGAAAATCGCCTTCTTCTTTTTTAACTTTTTCGAATAAAGGTTCTGCTTTTTCGTAATCTTTTAATTCAAAATAGGCATAACCCTGTTTAAACTGGTACTCATTCCTTTGTTTACCCGAAAGGGTAGAAGGATCGGTTTTTTCGAACCATTCTAAAGCTTTTTTGTAGTTTTTCTGGTTGAAATAAGTTTTTCCAACATAGAAATAAGCCAGTTTGGTGTTCGGATTTAGCGGATAATCGCGGATAAATGACTGGAACAAACTTTCAGCATCGCTGTTGGTCAGCTCTAAAGCACAAACTGCCGCATAGAATTTTGCGTTCTCTTTTAACAAAGAGAGTTCGGCATTGCTTTCTGTCTGGGTAGAAGGTTTATAACGTTGCAGCTCAACAAGTTTAAACTGTTGTGCAGCTGCAGTGTATTTCTCTTTGTCTAATAATTCTAAGCCCGTTTGATAGTTTTTATTGAGGTTTTGCACTGCGCTAACTTGGGCATAAGTGCTAAAACTTCCAGCTAAAAGTAGCGGAATTAGTAAGTATTTTTTCTGCATTGGTTTCAAATATGGTTGGTACTAAATTAAAGATAGTATCAGAGCTTATCAACATAAGTAATTAACATCTGTTAATAACACAAATTAACGATAGGATTTTTGGTTTGGTATCAGGGGTGGAGCGAATGTGGAAAAATGATGAGGTTCATTGGTTCAGTTGTCATTAGTTCAATGGTAGATTATATCTGGTAAACCAAATTGGAGAGTTTGGTTAATTGTAATGAATAATAATCAATCACCAATAAGCAATTATCAATGGGCTGTACTAATCTATGCATCCTGTACTAATGAACCAATGACAAATGAACTAAACTATGAATCATTTAACTGGAACTCACGACTAGGCTATCAACTATGAACTAATAAACCATTGACAAATGAACTATTGAACCTAACTACCCTTGGCTTGCCAGTAAATATAGCACTGCCATCCTTACCGCCACACCGTTTTCAACCTGTTCTAAAATGATAGATTGTTTGCTGTCGGCTACATCGCTGGTAATCTCTACACCGCGGTTAATCGGCCCCGGGTGCATCACGATAATTTCCTTATCGAGGTTATCTAAGATCTGTTTATTTAAGCCATACATCATGGCATATTCCCTTAAAGATGGGAAATATTTTATGTCTTGACGCTCCAACTGGATACGTAGCATGTTGGCTACATCGCACCAGTTCAGGGCTTTAATAAGATTGTGTTCAACCTTTACTCCAAGTTGATGAATGTGTTTCGGGATTAACGTGGTTGGTCCGCAAACCATAACCTCTGCGCCTAAACGTTGCAGGCAAAGGATGTTAGAAATGGCCACGCGGGAGTGTAAAATATCGCCAACAATCACCACTTTTTTACCTGCCACATCGCCCAGTTTCTGGCGGATCGAGAAAGCATCGAGCAAAGCCTGGGTAGGGTGTTCGTGCGCACCGTCGCCGGCATTTACTATCTGTGCTTTTACGTGTTTGCTTAAAAACTGACCCGCACCGGCATAAGGGTGACGCATCACCACCATATCAACTTTCATTGATAAAATGTTATTTACCGTATCAATAAGCGTTTCGCCCTTGCTTACCGACGAAGATGAAGCTGCAAAATTAACCACATCTGCCGAAAGCCTTTTTTCAGCCAGTTCGAATGAAAGTTTGGTACGGGTAGAGTTTTCGAAGAAAATATTGGCGATGGTAATGTCGCGGAGCGAGGGGACCTTTTTAATCGGTCGGTTAATCACTTCCTTAAAATTATCTGCAGTTTCGAAAATCAATTCGATATCATTCCGGTTAATATCTTTAATGCCTAAAAGATGTCGGGTTGATAGTTTTTCTGCTGCCATTTTTATTTATTATTTTCGGATATTAAAATCACTTTATCTTCACTTCCTTCACTTGCCCAGGTTACTTTTACCTGCTGCGAGTTTAAGCTATCTACCTGATGCCCAATGTAATCGGGTTCGATAGGTAAATGCCTGCTAAACCTGCGGTCTATCAAAACCAAAAGTTCCACTTTCTCTGGTCGGCCATATGCAAGCAGGGCATCAAGTGCTGCCCTTATGGTTCTGCCGGTCCAGAGTACGTCATCAATTAAGATTACTTTTTTGCCTTCGATAATGAAATCGATCGAGTTGCTGCTGGCGGTAACCAAACCATCTTTACGCCTAAAATCATCTCTAAAGAAAGTAATATCAAGATTTCCTTTTAATATTTTCTTGTTTTTTAGAATGATCTGAAGTTCCTGGTGTATGCGGTCTGCCAAAAAAATACCCCTCGGCTGGATGCCAATTAAAACGGTATTCGCGAAATCGTCGTGGTTTTCAATTAATTGATGGCAAAGCCTCTTAATTGTAATCTGAATTTTTTGTCCGTCAAGAAGTGTTTTCTTTTGCATTGAAGAAGGATTGGGCAAATATATAAAAATGTTTTAAGGTTGTAAAGTTGAATGTAGATTGTTTTGAGGTTTCATTGTTAAATTGTTCTTTATCAAAACGTAATGCGTAAAATAAATTTTTTGAAGAGCAGAAAGGATAAAACTGAAAGATAAAAAGAACAGGGACCAAATAGAAGATTCATAGCAGGGTTAAAATAACCCATGCGCCTTTAGTCTTTGCCTTCACCTCTGGTCTTTCTGCTTTAAGCTTATCATTCTACTCTGGCGATCAAGAGAAAATAGGAGTTTATTTTTGCAGGTCGTTGTTTTTTTTACGCGGCGACCATAACCATAGCGAGAGCAAAATTAAAGGAATACAAATACTTAGTGCAATTATAATCAGGATAGGTTTTTGCTTAACCATATCTGGCTCGGTAGAAATAAAAACATATACCGCTTCTTTAATGGCAAATATGGTAATGATGGTAGAAAGTACGGCAAGTAGTTTACGCATGATTTTGTTTTAAACGCAAAGATTGCATTTATTTTTAATTAGTGAAGAATCTTCATGACGGTAATAATTAAAGTCCTAATGGCAGGCGGATGCCACTTATTATATGAAACAGCTCATACATTAGTTTTCTAAATACCTTTTCGAATAAGTAATTCCCATTAAATCATAGCGTTTAAATTGTGCTTTAAGCCTTTTCCGGAAATCAGGATAATTGCGTTTTTCTTTGGGGCTCCATAAAATTTCGCTCAAGGCATCCAGTCTGGGGAAAAGCTGGTATTGTACTTTAGCCGGATTGGTGATGTATTCGCTCCAAAGGCAACCCTGACCGCCCCAGATGTACTTTGCCTGCTCGGCAGTTAATTCGGCAGGTACAGGTTCGTAGTTATAAACCTCAATTAGTGGCGAAAATTTATTGGCCGTTGAGCTATCTTCTTTCGCGAACTGTGCATGGTTAAAGTACATTTTAATTTCTGGTGTCATAATTACTTTGTGCTGTTGTTTAGCGGCTTCAATACCACCTTTTTCGCCCTGCCAGCTCATTACCACCGCATTTGGTGCCAATCCGCCCTGCAAAATTTCGTTCCAGCCAATAATGGTTTTGCCTTTGCTATTTACAAATTTTTCCATTCTGCGGATAAAATAGCTTTGTAGTTCGCTTTCGTTTTTTAGACCATTGGCTTTCATAATATTTTGTGAAACAGCAGATTGCTTCCACCAAACTTTCGAAGCTTCATCACCACCAATATGGATGTATGGCGAAGGAAATAAGTCCATTACCTCAGTTAGTACGTTTTCCAGGAATTTAAAAGTTGTATCCGATGCCTGTAAAACGTTGTTGTATTTATTCATCATTCCCCAGGTTTGGGCTACCTCATATTTTTTATTGGGTTCGGTACCCAGCTCCGGGTAGGCAGCCAATAAGGCCATGCTGTGTGCAGGCATTTCAATTTCAGGGATAATGGTGATGTATCGTTTGGCCGCATAATCAATTACCTCCTTAATCTGCTCATGGGTATAATAGCCGCCATGTTTAATGCCATCAGTTTTAAGTACGGCGTCTTTTGGTGTAATTTTTACTTCTGTTGGTAAAACCTGATATTTAATATTTTCATTTCCTTGTCCCGGCCATAAGCCGATAATGCTTCCGTTGCGCCATGCACCGATTTCAGTCAGTTTTGGGTATTTTTTGATTTCGATCCTCCAGCCATGATCGTCGGTTAAGTGCCAGTGGAAATAATTCATTTTATGTAATGCTAAATAATCGATGTACTGTTTTACGAAGGCCACATCAAAAAAATGGCGGCTCACATCGAGGTGCATGCCACGGTAATCGAAACGGGGGTAATCAGTAATTTCGACCGCAGGAATTTGTAATAATTGAGATTTTGTTTCTGGTATTAACTGAATTAATGTTTGGATGCCATAAAACAGTCCGTTTTCTGAGCAGGCATAAACCATTGTCTGATTGTTATTGCTTATAAGTTCGTATTCGTTTAGACTTTTTAATAACCGACTAACTATTTCTAATTTGATTATATTTTTTTTGGCCGTTGAATTAGGGTTGATTCGAAGTTTTATATTATAATATTGTTGAATATAATTTTGTAGAAATAAAGCTGAATTTGATAAAGAATCATTTGAAATAATTTCTGTGTTTTTATCAATGATAAATTTTTCCGTGTTTTTTCCTGTTTTAATACTTACTGGCTGCGGTATAATATTAATTTCCTGTGCCGAAAGCTTTAAGGAAGTAATCGTTAAAAACAAAAGGATAATTTTTCTCATGCTGAAAAGGCTTGGTTACGCTTTTCAAAAGTAGTCATTCTATACGGTTGAAAGGAAAAGGTTTGGCAGGGCGAATTATTTTGTTACATAAACCCGATGGGAGCGGGCAAGAAGTGTAACGGAGTAAAGCGGACAGCGGGGCAGGAGTTACCGATATAGGATTGCGTTCGTTTTCAAATATGGAACCATATAAGACATTTAAGAAAATATAAGCTCATGTTGCAAATTTCTTCAATGTTCTTACATTTCCTATATGGTGAATGAAAACGAGATTGCTTCCCCAAAAATCGGGGCAGGCTGTCGGCTGAGAAAGCCTGCCCACAATTGACGATCCATCAAAGAAATCCATGTTTCCGTGGCAAAAAAAAGCAAAAAAAATCCCGATAACTTTCGCTATCGGGATTAAATTATTCAGTTAAAAAGAACTAGCCTTTTTTAGCTTTGCTTTCTTCGCCTTCTAATTGCGATTTCAATTGAGCCAATACGTCTAAATCTCCTAAAGTAGATTTCTCTACAGAATCTTTAACTTTTTTAACCGCAGTTACAGCAGCTTTAGCTTCTTTTTTCTTAGCATTTCTTTCTTCTGCTACAGCTTCAGCTTTAACCTCTTCCCAGATACGGGCGTGAGATACTACGATACGTTTTGCTTCTTTGTTAAATTCAATGATTTTGAAGTCATTGGTTTCTTCAGCTTTAACCGAAGTACCATCTTCTTTAACCATGTGTTTAGTTGGTACGAAACCTTCTACACCATATGGTAAAGCAATAACAGCACCTTTATCAGTTACTTTAACAACTGTACCCTGGTGAACCGAATCTAAAGTGAAGATCGTTTCGAAAGTATCCCAAGGGTTTTCTTCCAATTGTTTGTGACCTAAGCTTAATTTACGGTTATCAACATCAAGTTCTAAAACAACAACGTCTAATACATCACCAACTTTAGTGAATTCGTTAGGGTGGTTAACTTTTTTAGACCAAGATAAGTCAGAGATGTGGATTAATCCATCGATACCTTCTTCGATTTCAACGAAAACGCCGAAGTTAGTCATGTTTTTAACAGTTGCTTTGTGCTTGCTTCCAACAGGGAATTTAGCAGCAACTTCTTGCCATGGATCGTTAGATAATTGTTTAATACCTAAGCTCATTTTGCGCTCGTCTCTGTCTAAAGTTAAAACTTCAGCTTCGATCTCATCACCAACTTTTAAGAATTCCTGTGGATTTCTTAAGTTTTGTGACCAGCTCATTTCAGAAACGTGGATTAAACCTTCAACTCCCGGGATGATTTCTAAGAAAGCACCGTAATCTGCAACAGTTACGATTTTTCCTTTTACTTTAGAACCAACCTGAATGTCGGTGCTTAAGTTCTCCCAAGGGTGTGGAGTTAATTGTTTTAAGCCTAAAGCGATACGTTTTTTCTCATCATCGAAATCTAAAACAACCACGTTGATTTTTTCATCTAATGATAATACTTCTTTCGGATGCTCTATGCGGCCCCATGAAATATCAGTAATGTGAAGTAAACCGTCAACACCACCTAAATCGATGAACACACCGAAATCAGTAATGTTTTTAACAGTACCTTCAAGTACCTGACCTTTTTCTAATTTAGAAACGATCTCTACTTTTTGGCTTTCTAAATCGTCTTCAATTAACACTTTATGAGAAACTACAACGTTTTTAAACTCATGGTTAATTTTAACAACTTTAAATTCCATTGTTTTACCCACGTACACATCGTAATCGCGGATAGGTTTAATATCAATTTGAGATCCTGGTAAGAAAGCCTCAACGCCCATGATATCAACAATTAAACCACCTTTAGTACGGCTCTTAACGAAACCGTTGATGATTCTATCATTTTCAAGAGCCTCGTTAATCGCTTCCCATGATCTTTGGGTTTTTGCTCTTTTGCGGGAAAGGATCAATTGACCGTTAGCATCTTCTGGTGCTTCAACGAAAACGTCAACTGAATCGCCGATTTTTAGATCCGGTGTATCACGGAATTCTGAAGTAGAAACTAAACCGTCTGATTTGAAACCTACGTTTAATACTACATCTTTGTTGTTGATTGAAACAACAATACCGCTGATGATCTCACCTTTAGTGATCTGGTTGAATGTTCCGGCATACATATCTTCAAACTTTTTACGGTCTGCATCATTGTAATTACCGAAAACTTTTTCATCTGCATCCCAGTCGAAATCTTCGGTTGGTGTTGCTAATGATGATTTGATCGATTCGATCGAAACTGAATCAGCTTCTGATTCAATTGTTTCTTTTTCAGTAAGGCGTCCGCCTTCTCCCTGAAGTTCAGCTGTTTTTGCTGCTAATTCTTTTTCTGCTACTTGTTTTTTAGCCATTAATTAATTATCTCCTTTTTCCCCTATTTAGGGACTGCAAAGGTAAAAATATTTTAATTAATAGAAAAGATTTTTTTAATAAATGTTGCTGATTTTTAGCGTTTTATAATTCCCCTCCCATGGAGGGCCTGCTCCGATTCCTTCTGAGAGTGCCTGAAAGGCGGGGTGGTTATTTGATTTTGCCTGTTATGCTTTTAGAATGTGAAAGCATAATATAATGATTTTTAATCTAATGATTTGAAAATGAGCGTGCAGTATTTCTTCTTAAACAGCAGCCCCGCTATCGCTTATAGTCCTCTCCCGATGAAAAAATCGGGATGCGGGCTATTCCGCTCTATCGGGTTTATAAACAAAGGATAGTGTAAAAAAACACCAAACGTTCCTACGGAACGTTACGCAAATAACAAAATGTTATTTGCTACCCAGGAGGCGTCCCGATGGGACGTGCTAGGTTGAAGTTTATCACAATTGTTTATAATTTGTTTGAATGGAAGGCTAGATTTAAAATTCACTGCATTCGTTTATCATTCGTCCCATCGGGACGGATCACGGGTAGAAAAAAATGACAATTTTTTTTTCGTTCCATAGGAACGTTTTGTGATTCTTGGATTATTTTTTCGTAAACGTTCCCCTCGTAAAGCCTTCGCCAATTAAGGTATGGTCATCTCTGATCAGCAACATAATGGTATTTTGCTGATCATACAATTTAATCATATCGCCATCAATTACATACTTAGAGGTAAAAATCGAATCTTTATAGGCATCGGCAACCGTTACCGAATCTTTCGATTTAAAATTGAAGGTTTTGTATTGTATGTCTTCAGTGCTTGCAAAAGTGCCCGAAACTATTTTTTCCTGTATAAAGGTAATGTAACAGAAATAACCAATCACGAGGATTACAATAACCGCAAAACCGATTAAAAATTTATTTCCACTCGCATATTTGATCGAAAAATATAATATGGTAATCAGTATTAAGGCAACAACGGCAAAAAAGATAATGTTGGTATAACTCCTGGTTTCTAAAGGCACCGATGCAGCAACTGTTGCTTTATCTACAGGTTTATTTACTGGAGAAATTCTGACTAAAAACTCTTTACTTACCCAACCTTCGCCATTGGTTACTTTTATTTTATAGAAGCTTGTATTTGATGAATCGATAACAGCAACATTTTCATTTTTAGGCAGGTGTCCAACTATTTTGCTATTCGGATCTGCTTTTTCCCTCACCCTTAAATCGTCGGTTGTGGTACGGTACATATCATTGCTTGTAGCTGCCGGCGTTGTGGTTGGCTGTGCCGTGTTTGGTTGTGTAGTGGCTGGTTTAGTTGCCGAAGCAATTTTTTCCAGGAAATCTTTACTGG
Source organism: Pedobacter sp. 22226 (assembly GCF_052045455.1). NCBI lineage: Bacteria > Pseudomonadati > Bacteroidota > Sphingobacteriia > Sphingobacteriales > Sphingobacteriaceae > Pedobacter > Pedobacter sp. 22226. Next base: position 56,195 of record NZ_JBQEPB010000010.1, read on the forward strand.
CCCAACCTTCGCCGTTTTTTAATTTTACTTTATAAAATTTAGCATCACTAGCATCTAATACAGCTACATTTTCATTTTTCGGGATAAATCCTACGATTTTACTATTGGCATTTTTGGCTTCCCTAACACGTAATTTATCGGCGGTAACACGGTACATATCTTGCGCATTTACGCTGGTAGAAAAGATAATGAAGGCAAAAAAGAGGAATAAGATTCTAGTCATGTTGTTATTTTTGGTAGATGCTTTAACAGAGCGTTAACTGCATAAAAGGCATCAAATTAAGATGCATAACGAGCCATTATTATGCCAAAAATAGAAATTCTTTTAGTAATGGTTCCAGAAGATTGGAAAAGATTTCTTCACAAATTTTATCCGATACCAGATCAGGTACTAAAAAAGGACTGATTATTATTTCCTTTTAATCACATAAAGTCCGTTTCCGCCACGGTCGCCAATGTTTGTTCCGTAAGAAAGGATAATAAAAGCAACATCCGATTTATTTTCAAATGCTTTTGGTACCTGGTATAAATCGAGGTTAATTTGTGGCTCAGCAAATCCAACATCTTTAACCGCAATTTCTTTAAACCTGATCAGTTGATTTTTATGTTTCAATGTTAAATAAGCGTCGCCACCCCAGGTTTGAGGCAGTCCGGAATATGGCGCCCGGCCCTGCAGGTTTTCCTTTTTGAAATACATTAAGTTGACGGGGTTTTTAGAATCTTTCCAGTTATAAGGCTGGTTTTCGATATCGCTACGGTTTTTATAACTCAGCAATGGATATTTTCCGGTAATACTGCTTTTTAAAGCAATAAATCTGTTTCCCTTAAGCGGATACCCCTTAAAATCAAGCTCATTTTCCGAACCCACATCCTGAAAAATCCGCTCATCATTTTTAAGGCTATTCATGGCCATCCAGCCTTTCTCCGTTTTAAAATAAAAAGTTAAAGAATGCCAGTCTTTTGATGGTTTATAAGTTACTGCCGATGCATTTTTGTAATGGGTTTCAAAAATTTCCGCCCAGGCCTTTTCGTCCATTTTAAAATCATGGTTCAAAAAATCAACAAAAGGTTGTTTGTTTTTATTGCCTGATGTACACCAATCGATAAAATAATCTTCGCCAAAAATAACACCTTCATTGTGAAAAGTGTGGATGGCGCTGGTATCATTAACCAGTGAATCTGTCGAATTTCCCTTTGCATCGAGTTTATGGTACACTTCAAAAGCCTGGTTTACATGTGCTGTGGTAACAATAAAACCATTTGTTTTGGTGTCGTAATCTATATTTGCCGGATCGTAGAAAAGATAATCCACCTCAAAATTTTCTGATTGGGCGCCCTCATTTAAATAGGGGTAATGTTTAAGCCGGCTTGGGAATGATAGATTAGACAGTGCTATATGAATAGCCGTAAACTTCGCCAGGTAGATAACGAGCAGAACAAGGAGTATGGCTATTGTAATCAAAATATTTTTTCTGGTCATTTAATTTTAGTTAATACTACCAGCTTCCGCCCGTACCACCTCCGCTGCTGCTGCCACCACCCCAGCTACTGCCTGATGAAGATGAAGAGCTGCTGCTACTGCCCGAAGAAGAGGATGATGAACCGGATTCGACCAGCATGGCCAGCGTAATCCACTTTATAAATTCTGTTTTTTTGCAAAAACTACATTCATTTATCAGCTTCGCTTGCCCATCGTGGCTATAAGTAGCCTCGCGTGTGGTAACACGTTTATTCAGTTTATATGTTCTGAAATAGCATGCAGGGCATTCGGTATAACTGTTGTAGGCTTCGGCTGGCCAAGGCTTAATCAGGTGCTCTTTATGATCGGTACTCTCCCAGATGTCGTAATTATAAGCCTTAACTATTTCTTCTTTACGCTGGCCCCTGGTTAAAAAAGGTTCGCCCTCAATATTGATGTCCCTGTCTACACGCACCATTTCTTTTCCTTTACTATCCAGCACTGGCTTAAAGCGGCTAATGTTTTTAACTTTTTTAAATAAATAGATTATGATGGTGATTAGAACCAGCGGAGAAAAGATGATCAGCCAAAAATTCTTTTTGTTAAAATTACTTACGGAATTAAAGAAGTTTTTATCGTCATTGTACATTTTTCGCAATGCCGAAATGTGAAAAAGGTACCTGCCAAAAAGTGCAAGCGCCAACACAACATATAAAATAACCGGTACATGTTTTAAGCTTATTTTTTCAATTAACTGGAAGCCACCAAAAAAGAAGAAGATAAAGCATGTTACAAAGGTGATCATCATCGCCAATGCACAACCTTTACCAATTTTATCGTATTTACTATTATCTGCTTTTGATGTTTTGATCGTGTTTTTAGCTTGCCGGTTTACAATTTTAAATACTCCCCAGAAAAGCAGGCAGATTACCCCGGTTGGCAGCCAGAAATTTTCTAAATGATTACTGCTATCGTGCTGGGTGAAAAACTGGTTGAGCTCTGATTTATTCCCGGGTTTTAAAATCACCTCTCCAATGGCATTTATGGCATTGGTAATACCAGTTGCAAAATCATTTTCTCTGAAAGCCGGTAAAAGCTGTTGTTCGGCAATGTGCTTTAGCTTTACATCGGGTAAAACACCTTCAGCGCCTGTACCTGTAATAAAGCGGTATTTGCGGCGCTCCTTCGAAATAAATAATAGCAGACCATTATTACTGGTTTTAGAACCTATTCCCCAGGTGTTAAACAATTCATAAGCAAAATCGAAATCTTCCTTGTCATGGTCGAAATCGTTAACCACCACCACTGCCACCTGCACATTGGTTTTTCTTTCGAAATTTGCAATGGTACTGTTAAGGTGCGAAACCGCGTCGATTCCTAAAATGCCATCAGGATCACTAACATAACCTCCGCCATTGTTTTTCGGATCAGGGATATCTTTTACCTGATAGGCTTTTTGTGCAAATGCAATATTGGCAATAAATAGAAAAAATAATAAAGCAAAGCGTTTAAACAGCGGGATGTGGAGCATTCTATAAATTTAAGTGTAAGGCTTTTACATCATCATTTAACAAATGAGTGCCGATATGGTTTACTCTTTTAATATTTTGGCCAGTACTTTATCCAGTTTTGCTTTGTCTTTCATATAAGCTTCTAAATCATACAATTGCACCGTTTTAAATTCTATCGGGTGACTTTCGCTTTGCAAAGAAATATAACCAGATTTTAGCGGTTTGCCGTCTATTTTAACTTTCGGATCAAAGTTGGAAACGTTGCCGCCACCAATTTGAGGTTTGGTATATTCGAGAACAACCTCGCCTTCAATGATGTGTTTTACAACCGAATCGCCCAGCACTAAAAACTCTGCTGTTACCCATTGGTCGCCAGCATAGGTTTTAGATTTAGAATCCAGGCAGTGTGGGGTAAATAATTTACCATTATAATTAATTAAGGTTCCCGGGGTACAAACATTACTGGTATGGCGCTCGTGTTCGCCATCGCCACCCAAAATTTGTCCTTCAATAGAGATGGGAAAATCCTGGTTTTTTAACATCGTTGCCGGATCCTGGCAGTGCAACATGGCGCCGCTGTTCCGGGTTGCCCAGCCTTCGCCACCTTTAGCCTGCTCACCAACAAAACGATAGGTTACTTTTAAAAGATAGGCTGAAAAAGGTTTTTTATAGAAAATATGTCCGTATTGCTGGTCAAATTCCTGGTAACCATCATAACTTACTTTCATTACCCCGTTTTCTACACGGAAAGTATTGGCATAATTTTCTTTATAATCGTGTTTGGCAATTTTGATGTTCCAATCTTTTAAATCTTTCCCGTTAAACAGATTGATCCAGCCTTTTTGGGCATTGGCATTTAAGATAATGAGGGATAGAAATAATACGGTAAGGTAAATTGATTTTAATTTCATAGCAACATTTGGGTTAGGTGCTAAAAATATGAAATTTTTTCTGAAGTCAATGATTCAATAGGTGGATAGTTTATGGTTGATAGCCGGGGCGATCCTAACTAAAATAAACAACTGATTCTTCCCTCTGCATGTCACCCTGAGCGGAGTCGAAGGGTTGGTAGTTAAGTCTGGTGGCCCATAGCTCAGGTTTCAGTTCACCAGTTTAAACAATTAACCAGTTAACCCAATAAACCAATGACCAATAAACGAATGACCAATAAATGAATGACTAATGACAAGTGAACTAATGAAACATCCGCTAGTGAACCAAAAAAGGATTTACCTTCTCCAACGCAAAGGCCAGTTGTTCTTCTTGTGTCAGGTCGGTATTGTCTAAAATAATGGCATCATCGGCCCTCACCAGCGGACTTTCTTTACGGGTAGTATCGGCATAATCACGGTGTGCCAGATTTTCGAAAACCTCTTCCAGTGTCGTTTCGTTGTTACCTTTACTTTCCAGTTCCTTAAACCTGCGTTCGGCCCTGATTTTTGGATCAGCCGTCATAAAGAATTTTACCGGTGCATCAGGAAAAACGGTGGTGCCAATATCGCGGCCATCCATTACGATGTTTTTCGATTTACCCATGCGTTGCTGCTGTTTCACCATTTCATGCCGCACAATTTTATGCGCCGAAACTTCGCTTACATTTTCAGAAACGGGCATCAAACGGATCTCGTCAGAAACTTCTTCGCCATTAAGGGTTATGTGCGATTCGTAATCGCGGGAGTGGAAATTCAGTTCGATATGCTGTAGCGCGTCAACAACTTTAGCATCATCAGCTACATCAATATTATTCCTTAAAAAATATAACGTAACGGCACGGTACATCGCTCCGCTATCTACATAAATGAAACCTAATTTTTTAGCCAGCGCTTTTGCTAACGTACTTTTTCCGCAAGATGAATAGCCATCTATTGCTATTACCAGGTTTTTCTTCATCGTAGCGCAAAGGTAAAAAATAGAAAGAGAATGCTGAATTTTTTGAGGATATAAAGATAGATTCTAAACAAGCTCATGCTAAAACATTGATTTGCTGATTGTGTTTATAGTAAAATTAAATACACTATTATGTTGTTATCTGAAAAAATGCTGGCGGCCCTGAATAACCAGGTTAAGCTGGAAGCCGAATCATCGCAAGTATATTTGGGGATTGCCTCGTGGTTAGAAACTCAACCAGGCCTGGAAGGATATACCGAGTTTTTCTACCGCCAAAGCGACGAAGAACGTCACCACATGTTAAAGTTGATCCACTACATTAACGACCGCGACGGACATGCCATTATAACCGCCCTGGATATGCCAAAAAATACATTCGGACAGGTTATAGAGGTTTTCCAGGATTTTCTTGATAACGAATTGCTGGTATCGAAAAGTATTAACGATTTGGTAGAACTATCACTGAATGAAAAAGATTACCTCACTTTTAAATTTTTGCAATGGTATTTAGATGAACAACTGGAAGAAGAAAAAATGGCAAAAACCATGTTAGAAAAATTGCAGTTGGTGGGCAGTGATAGGGGTGGAATTTACCAGTTGGATAAAGATATTGTGGGTTTACGCACTAAGGTAAGCGAAACCAAAGAAGGAGAATAAGCTATTTTTATTCGCAAATTCTTACTTTTGCAGCATGTTGCCTGCAAAAGAAGAAATTTTACGGTCTGTTACTTTCAAAACTTCCAGAAGTGGGGGTAAAGGTGGGCAAAATGTAAATAAAGTTTCGAGTAAGGTAGAGCTTATTTTCAGTATTGATGCTTTTGAATATTTTAGTGAGGAAGAAAAAGCACTTTTGAAAGAAAAACTTCAGCGTCGTTTGGATGCTGAAGGACTTTTGCACATCGTGTCGCAGGAAGATAGAAGTCAGCTGCTTAACAAAGAGAAAACCATTGTAAAACTGATCGATTTGTTAAAACGATCGCTTATTGTACAAAAAAAGAGAAAACCGACTAAAATTCCCAAAGCGGTTATCGAAAAAAGATTAAAAAATAAAGCCTCTACCTCCGAAAAGAAGAAAAACAGGAAAATGACTGGTTTTTAATGGCTTAAATTTAATTTTCTACTATTTATTTAGTTATTCTCATTTGTGTTTTGAGAAAGCTTATCAAAGTTTAAAATTTGTGCGTGTCAATGGCATAAAAATTGACGGTGCTGGCACACACACAAATAATTAAACCAAATGAAAAAAACTATTTTAGCGCTGGCCCTCATGGCCACACTTGCTGCCTGCAAGAAAAACTCAGAAGAAATTCCAAATCAGGTTCCTGAAGAAAAATTATCGCCTGATATTGCTTTTACTGTTAAAGGAGCAACACAAGAAACACAGCCTTTGTACCGGCCATCCGTAAAATATAGTTTTTTAGGCAATGGATATGATGTTACGGATAAATTCAATGATGCTGTTTCTGTAAGAGCTGGTGTAGTCGACATTCCTGCTTATGATGTCAGCGGTAAATACAGGGTTAACCTAGCGGGGGGAACAGAAAGTTCGTGGACCACCATTCAGAGTGAAAGTGCAGTAGATCTGGCAACAAAACTTTCTAATTCATACGATGCAACCAAGGGCTTAAAGCTTTTTGGAAACACGATCGATAAATTTCCTGGCACTGATATTACGGATAAAAAATATGTCTACGGGTATTATTCTTACTATATGATATGGAAGAGATATAATTTTGATGAACAATTGCGTGTGAATAATTATTTAACAGCTGATTTTAAAAGGGATATTACTTTATTAAGCACGCAGGAACTTATTAATAAATATGGAACACATGTGCTGGCGGAAATAAAAATAGGCTCTAAATTCGATGTTGTTTATCAGGCAGAAGCGCCTCAGAATGGAAGAAGGGGGAATATTATTATGGAAGGATTGCGTTATACACTAAAAAGAACATTTGGTTTGCCTACCGGCTATCTGGACGATCCTAACCTCCGCGATTTAAATGATAATAGTTCAGCTCAGATTTATTATAGTTCAACCGGTGGCGATATCAGTAAACTAAAAACCGAAACGATAAATAGCAGGTTAATTTTGAACATTAACAATTGGGTAGCTTCCACAACTGAAGATAAAGCGACTTTTATAGGCGCTACCGATGATGGTTTGATTCCGCTATATAACTTTATTGATGATGCAGTTAAAAAAGCTGAAGTGAAAGCTTACCTCGATCAGTATTATGCGTCCAAAACAGTAAAACTTAAAAATTAGTAAAAATAAAAGGGCGATTTAATCGCCCTTTTTATAATTTCTACTTCTCAAATTCAAAATAGAATTTAAGGCCTGATCTCAATTTTGGTTCCAATTTTTACAGCAGTAAACAATTCATCTATTTCTGTATTGGTTAAAGCCATACAGCCGTTGGTCCAGTCGAAAAGCCTTTGAAATTTACCAATAAAACCTATATGGTTTCTGATTCCATGTACTTTAATGTCGCCACCCGGATCCTTGCCAAGTAATTTGGCCGTGGCTATATCTTTTGCATTCGGATAAGATACCCCCAGGTTTTTATGATAGTCACTGTTCGGATTTTTAGCATTAATGGTATAAATACCTTCAGGCGTTTTTTCGTCGCCTTCAAATACTTTATGTCCGGTAGGATGGTTGCCTAAAGAAATCTCATACGTTTTGATTAGTTTTTGCTTTGAATAAGCCAGCAACCTCCGGTTGGATTTTTTGACAACGATATAATCAATTTCGATATTACCAGGAAGTTTTTTTTCAGGATACAGATTGTAAATAGCTGCAGCAGCAATAACGAGTAAAATGGCAAAAACAATTACTTTTTTCATACAGTAAATTTATTTTTTCATTTCATTAGACCTTTACCAGTTAACAGCTGCCAGTTTTCAGTTGCCAGTGATCACTCCAATTAACCGATTTAAACAGTTAAGCAATTAACCTTTACCAGTTCACAGTTCGCAGTTTTCAGTTACGAGTTATTCCTCAATTAACCGATTAACCGGTTCAACCAGTTAACCAATTAACTCTTCCCAAACCTGTAATACAAGCTCAATCCACCGTAATTCTGTGCTTTGGCAACACTTTTTACCTCTTTTGTTTTAAAAATCACGTTAAAATCAGCAGTAAATCTTCTCGAACTATAATTTACACCAAATTGTTGCTCAAAAACAATCGGTTTTACCCCAAACGTAACCGGACTATTGTTGTTAAACAAACTTCCCTGTATCGTAGCATCATAAGCTACAAAATTAAGCTGTGGTTTTACATAAAAGAAAAATTCCGAATTGTTCAGGCTTTTAGTTTTCGAATTCCCGATTACTGCATTATGGTAAGCACTGTTAAACAATTGATTTAATTTGCCAATCCTAACAAGTGCAGCCGCACCCAAACCAGAAAAAGTGGTGCCTAAATTGGCATAACCCTGTCCGCTGATATCAAAAACAGGATCTTCGGGCCTAAAAAGTAATTTGCTATAATTTGCTGCGAAATTTACAGCCAGTTCGTTTTTAATCTGATAGTCCCAGCCTGCCGGAGTGTAGAAACCAACGGTTTTATGTAGAAAACGTTGCGCATCCTGGGCAAGCGAGTTAGGGCCAACCGTACCCACCTCTACACTGGTTTTTAACACACTTTCATTTTTATAGAAAACAGAATAGGCGCCGCCAGCATACAAATATCCCGCAAAAGGCCTGTCCTGGTCTTCTTTGTTGGGTACCTGCCCCCAATACGGGGTGTACATTTTCTGTCCGGCAGAAATTTCGAAAGTCTTTTTTTCTATTTTATCAGAAAGCTTTTCGGTATTTAGTGCCCTGCGATAATAAATAAATAAGCCATTGGTGTAGTAACGGTCGTTTAAAGTAGCCAGATAAGCATCGTTTTCAGTTTTAAAACCAAATTCGTTTTTAAAAGATTGAGCAAAACCGGTTGAAACAACCAGACAAAAAACTATGGCGGATAAAATTGATTTCATAAAAAAAGTCCCGATGATTACCGGGACTATAAAAGTATTTATTGTAATTGGATTTTTGACTGTTAATCAAAAAGATTTACCAATTAGTTTACAATCGGTGCAATTTTAATGCTCAAATCCAAAGGTTTTTTAACCTTGTTTTTAGTTAATGCCAGTTCAATTACCTCGCTCATTTCGGTTACATAGTGGAATGTTAAATCTTTAATGTAACTTTCTTTGATCTCTAAAATATCTTTACGGTTGCTTTTGCAAAGGATAATTTCTTTGATATTTGCCCTTTTTGCAGCAAGTATTTTTTCTTTTATCCCACCAACCGGAAGTACTTTTCCACGCAGTGTAATCTCACCTGTCATGGCTAAATGTTGCTTTACTTTACGCTGTGTAAATGCCGAAGTTAAAGCCGTTAGCATGGTTACACCTGCCGATGGGCCATCTTTTGGCGTAGCACCTGCCGGAACGTGAACGTGAACATCCCAGTTATCAAATAAAGTATAATCGATGCCAAATTCTGCAGCATGGGCGCGTAAATAAGCCAGAGCAATTACTGCTGATTCTTTCATTACATCACCCAGGTTACCAGTTAAGGTCAGTTTTCCTTTTCCAGGACTTAAGCTCGACTCGATGAATAAAATATCGCCACCCACGCTTGTCCAGGCTAAACCGGTTACCACGCCGGCAACTTCATTGCCTTCGTACAAATCTTTATCGAAAATCGGTGCACCTAAAATACGCTCAACATCATCATTGGTTAAGTTAGCTTCATAGGTTTCTTCCATGGCAATTTTTGTGGCTACACCACGCACAAGCGAACCTATTTTTTTCTCTAAACCACGAACACCCGATTCTCTTGTGTAATCTTCGATCACTTTCTCAATCAACGCAGGTTTAAGGCTGATATCCTTCGTCTGCAAACCATGATTTTCTTTCTGTTTTGGCAACAGGTATTTTTTGGCAATCTCTATTTTTTCTTCAATGGTATATCCGTTTACTTCAATAATTTCCATACGATCTAACAAAGCAGGTTGTATGGTACTTAAAGAATTTGCGGTGGCTATAAACAGGATATTCGATAAATCGTAATCCACCTCTACATAATGATCGTAAAAAGCATTATTCTGTTCAGGATCCAAAACCTCCAGCAAAGCTGATGACGGATCGCCACGATGATCGGTACCTACTTTATCAATCTCATCTAAAACGAAAACAGGGTTATCTGCGCCAGCTTTTTTGATGGAAGAAATAATACGGCCAGGCATTGCACCAATATAGGTTTTACGGTGACCACGGATTTCGGCTTCATCGCGGATACCACCCAAAGCCATCCGCACATATTTACGGCCTAAAGCTTTGGCAATTGATTTACCCAAAGATGTTTTACCCACTCCCGGAGGGCCAACCAGGCATAAAATCGGCGCTTTCATATTACGCTTTAGTTTCAGAACGGCCAGGTACTCGATAATACGCTGCTTTACTTTTTCTAAACCAAAGTGATCCTTATCTAAGATGCGCTGTGCTCTTTTCAGGTCGAAATTATCCTTTGTAAACTCACTCCAGGGTAAATCTAGCAGCAGTTCAAGGTAATTTAACTGTACCGAATAATCGGGAGCAGCAGGATTCATCCTGCCTAATTTATCTAATTCCTTATCAAAATGGTCGGCAACGGTCTGTGCCCATTTTTTCTTTTTGGCTTTTTCCTGTAAAGCATCAAACTCTAAATCAGCAGAATTGCCACCCAATTCTTCCTGAATGGTTTTTAACTGCTGATTTAAGAAATAATCACGTTGTTGCTTGTCCAGATCGGTACGCACTTTAGACTGGATCTGGTTTCTCAGTTCCAGCATCTGCAGTTCTACCATTAAAAGCTCCATTACCTTTTGTGCCCTTTCCTGCAATTTATCCATTTCGAGGATTTTTTGCTTATCGGCCATTTCGGCATTCATGTTTGACGAAATAAAATTGATCAAAAATGAATTGCTCTCTATATTTTTAAGCGCGATGCTGGCCTCGCTCGGGATATTCGGAGAAAGCTGGATAATCTGTGCAGACATCTCGCGGATAGAGGCGATCAATGTTTTGAACTCTTTATCTGCTTTATGTTTCTGCTCTTCAAACTTTTTAACAACGGCTTTAATATAAGGCTCGTTCTGTACTTCTTCTATCAGGCTGAAACGTTGTTTACCCTGTATAATTACAGTGGTATTTCCGTCAGGCATCTGCAACAGTTTAATGATGTTTGCAACGGTACCAACGGTGTTAAGTTGCTCAAAGGTAGGGTCTTCTATCGAAACATCCTTTTGAGATACCACTCCGATAATTTTATTTCCCTTATAGGCTTCCTTAATTAATTTAATTGATTTATCCCGGCCAACCGTAATGGGAATCACTACACCCGGAAATAAAACGGTGTTTCGCAAAGGCAATATGGCCAATGTATCAGGGGTTTCCTCATTGTTCATTTCCTCTTCGTCCTGCTGAGACATTAAAGGGAAAAACTCGGTATCTTCGTTGATGATTGGCATTGCTGACTGGAAATCAAATATATCTTGTTTACTCATTATCACATTTTCCGCTAACGACAAACTGGCAGTTTAATCGTATTCACTTTGTTTAATTTTTGTATTAAGTTAATAAATTCAACTCTTGTGCCAAAGTGAAAATAGTATTAATCTTATGTTAAAAAGGCAGAGTAACATAAATATTTCCATCAATATCATATAAAGCCGATTTTAGCGTTAAAGCTAATGTTTGGCGCATTTGGTTTTGAATGAAAGAAAATTAAAACTTTTAAATTATCAGAATAGAATTATATTGCGAAAAAATTCTCCTATAATTTAATAGGCGTTTGATTTGTTAAACTTATTACTCATACATGAACTATTTTAAAAAGGCGATTTTAGGACTTATTATTTTTTCATCTACCGCTAGTTTTGCACAGAGCAATTACGAAAGGAGTATGCAGGCAATGATGAAAGGGGACTATAAAACCGCTGCTGCGCAACTGGAAAAAGCCGATCTTAAAACTCCTGATAATGCACAGGTTTTACAGATGCTTGGATATTCATATTTTCAGAACCGCGAATATGAGAAATGTATTGCCACTTACAGCCGTTTGTTAACCGTTAAACCAACAGAGGTTTCGGCTTATTATTATCGCGGAATTGCCCGGTTAAAAATTGCCAACGATCCTAAAGAATCGTTAAATACCATGCGCGAAAACTTTTATCTGGCATCTCTCAAAGATTTTACAAAAGCCATAGAGATTAATGGCGATGAAGATGCACAGATGTTTCAGAACCGTGGCTTAGCCTATAAGGATTATGCAATTTTTAAATCGTTTAAAGCCAAGAAAAAAGAAGAGAAAACAGCTTGCGTGGCATTATTCAATAATTCAATTGCCGATTTCCAAAAAGTATTGACTTTGCAGCCGTTAAGAAAAGATATTATTGATTGGGTTACTTATGATAAAGCGCAGATTGCGAGCTTGAAATAATAACCGGCCAACAAAAGAAAAAGGGATCTGAACATATTCAAATCCCTTTTTTTATTTCAATTTTCCAATAATTGAATATTTCTTTTCATTTAAAAACCTTATTTTCTGCTGTTTTTTGATGGCATACAAACTATCAGGATAATATGTTAAAGTATCCTGCGATTGATAAAGGATGTTTTTATTATCAATAATAATCTCCACCTTTTCCACTTGCTGATTTTTCTCTGTTACAGAAATTTTCTTAATCGGAATTTTTTTACTGTCAGAGGTGTAAACATCAGTTCCGTTCTGTTTAACCGTTTTAAAACTTCCCTTCCATGAAGTTTTATTGATATCGGCATTAACAAAAATGGCCAATTCTTTAGTCCAGTCGTTAATCTTTGATTTTTTGTTTTCTGAAGTTCCGTTTATGCTTACAGTTTTGTCCACATCAGGGTTTAACTGCTGCATGCGCGAAATTTCTTTCCCGAAATAGCCTTTTACATCGAAATATGTCAGATCAGTATTTGCTTCAGCTTTTTTTCGCTGATTACAGGAAAACAAGGCTAAAGCAAATACCAGGATATACAGTTTTTTAGTCATTATACTAAAACGTTTCCTGTCATTTCTGTTGGAATGGCAACACCTAATATTTTTAAAATAGTAGGAGCAATGTCGCCCAATTTACCATCAGCAATGGTTTTGTAATCGTTATCAATTAAAATACAAGGAACCAGGTTAGTGGTGTGCGCAGTATTGGCAGAACCATCACCATTTACCATAAACTCTGAGTTTCCGTGATCGGCCAGAAGAATAAACGAATAACCGTGTTCTAAACCTTTTTTTACCACTTCTTCAGCGCATTTATCAGCAGTTTCAACAGCTTTAATTACCGCTTCAAAAACACCGGTATGGCCAACCATATCCGGATTGGCAAAGTTTAAACAGATAAAATCGGCCCAGCCGGTTTCCATTTCTTTGGTAATGGCTTCGGTAATGCCAGCAGCACTCATTTCAGGCTGAAGATCGTAAGTAGCTACTTTTGGCGAAGGGATTAAAAGACGTTTTTCGTTAGCAAATTCGGTTTCCCTACCGCCAGAGAAAAAGAAGGTTACATGTGGATATTTTTCAGTTTCGGCAATGCGGATCTGATTTTTGTTGTTGTTGGCCAATACTTCACCAATGGTTTGGGTTAAATCATCTTTGGTGAAGATTACATTTACCTTTTCAAAACTCTCGTCATAGGTAGTCATGGTAACGTAGTACAAAGGCAGTTTGTGCATTTGCTGCTCAGGGAAATCTTTCTGTGTTAGGGCAGTGGTAATTTCACGGCCTCTATCCGTACGGAAATTGAAACAGATTACCACGTCATCATTCTGGATGGTAGCAACGGGAGCGCCATTATCCTGTGTTAATACAACCGGTTTTAAAAATTCATCAGTTATACCTTCAGCATACGATTTTTTGATCGCAGCCAAAGCATCCTGGGTTTTTTCGCCAACACCATTTACCATCACATCATAAGCTTGCTTTACGCGCTCCCAACGGTTATCGCGGTCCATTGCATAGTAACGGCCAACCATGGTCGCTAATTTAGCACTGGTATTTTGAATATGATTTTGAAGATCGGTAATAAAGCCTAATCCCGAATTTGGATCGGTATCGCGGCCATCTAAAAATGCGTGCACATAAGTATTGGGTACATTTGCTTCGTTAGCTGCATCGCATAAAGCTTTTAAATGTTCAATGTGGGCATGCACACCACCGTTTGAAACCAGCCCTATAAAATGGACAGCTTTATTGTTTTGTTTAGCATAATCGAATGCGCCCAGTAAAATGGGGTTGTGGTGCAATTCTCTGTCGGTAATCGATTTGTTAATTCTGCCAAGTTCCTGGTAAACCACACGGCCGGCACCTAAGTTCATATGTCCAACTTCTGAGTTTCCCATTTGTCCTGCTGGCAAACCTACTGCCTCACCAGATGCTTCGAGTTTAGAATTTGGGTATTTTTGTAATAACGAATCGAAAAAAGGAGTGTTGGCAGCATAAGCAGCATCAGAATTGTCTTGTTTTCCGTAGCCCCAACCATCAAGGATTATCAGCGCGAGTTTTTTATCGTTTACCATCTTTATTGTAAAATTTATTGATACCTGTTAAAACATTTTCATGCATAACATGTTTTAGTGTTTTGTTTATATGGCAAATATAACTTTATTGATGCTTATACAAATTAAGAAATCCTTTTTTTGATATGCTAATGGCATAATTTTAGCTGTAGGGTTCTGTATAAAATACAGAAATGATCCGGAGCTTATTTTTATTCATTATTAGTTTGTCATCGTTATACAGTTCTACAGCCTTCCAGGCTGATATTATTGATGATTTATCCTCGTATTTTAAAGCTGGCAACGCTAAAGAGATTGCCAAAAGTTTTGCGTCTACGATCGAACTGATCATAGTTGATGAAGAAGATGTCTACTCAAAAGCACAAGGTGAACAAATTTTGAGAGATTTTTTTGTGAAACACCCCCCGGTTAAAACCAGTATTTTTCATAAAATTAATACCAATCCAAATTATCGTTTCGGCGTAATTATCCTTAGCACCGCTAAAGAAACTTTTAGGGTTTCCATTACGATGAAAAAATTTAACACCAGTTTTTCGATCACCGAATTAAGAATTGAACCCGTTAAGGATTAAGCTAAATCGGAATTCGGAAAAGTTTTGCCAAATAATTCTTATTTTTGCGGCATAAAGCCTACGTTTTGGATATTCAACTTATACATCAATTTATAAAAAATGCCCTTACCGAGGATGTTGGTGATGGCGATCATACTTCACTTTCAACCATTCCTTCCGGTACACAGGGAAAAGCAAAACTCATTATCAAAGAAGAGGGTATTTTGGCCGGAATCGAATTGGCTATTGAGATTTTTAAGGAAGTTGATGCTGATCTGAAAGTTGATGTACTATTGAAGGATGGCGCCGCAGTAAAAGTTGGCGATATTGCTTTAACCGTTTCGGGAAGCACACATTCTATTTTAATTGCAGAGCGTTTGGTTTTAAACTGCATGCAACGCATGAGCGGTATTGCAACAAAAACCCATCGCATTGTTTCGCTGCTGGAATCAACTAAAACCAAAATTTTAGATACCCGCAAAACCACACCCGGACTTCGTTATTTAGAAAAATGGGCCGTGCGAATTGGTGGCGGCGTAAACCACCGCATCGGTTTATATGATATGATCCTGATTAAAGATAATCATGTAGATTATGCCGGAGGAATTGCGAATGCCATTACAGCTGCGCAAAAATATCTTGCCGATAAAAATAAAAACCTGCAGATAGAAGTCGAAGTGAGGAATTTAGAAGAGCTGAAACAGGTTTTAACCATTGGTGGTGTAGACCGCATTATGCTTGATAATTTTAGCTTTGAAAACCTGAGGGCAGCAGTTGCCTTAATCGACGGTAAATTTATCACAGAAGCTTCCGGAGGGATAACCGAAGAGAATGTTGCAGAATATGCAGCTTGTGGCGTCGATTTTATCTCAATGGGTGCACTAACACACTCCGTGAAAAGCCTGGATATGAGTTTAAAAGCATACTAAAGTGATTTGCTATAAAATTAAAAGCTTATTTTTTGTATCATTGTAGGCTATGGTTACGGTTTATTCTCTCAGCGCGCTATTAATTGCTTACCTTTTTGGATCTATACCAACAGCTGTATGGCTTGGTCAGGCCTTTTATGGGGTTGATGTAAGGGAGTATGGAAGTGGCAATGCTGGTGCAACCAATACATTCAGGGTGTTGGGCAAGAAAGCCGGAATTGCCGTAATGATTATTGATATTGCAAAAGGTTATACCGCAACCAATCTGGCCTATTTAATCGGCATGTCGGTAACCGGACCACAAAATTCAGTTGTTTTTGTTAACTATCAGCTCGCCCTGGGTGTAACCGCGGTAATGGGGCATTTATTCCCTGTTTTTGCCGGCTTTAGGGGAGGAAAAGGAGTGGCTACACTTTTTGGAATGGTTTTGGCAGTAAACTTTGAAGCATCTATGCTTTGCGTTCTGGTTTTCGTGGTGGTGTTGTTATTAACCAAATATGTTTCATTAAGTTCCATCTGTGCAGGCTTTACATTTCCGCTAAGTGTGGTCTTTTTGTTTCAGGTTTCCATCAAATCTGAAGTGCTTTATGGCATGGTGGTTTGTATTTTAATCCTGGTAACCCACCAAAAGAACCTCGAAAGATTGCTGAAAGGCAAAGAATCCAAAGTGTACTTGTTTAGAAAGAAGACTAATTAATTAAACAAAACACATTTGATTAAAACTTATTTACAGGCTTGCTGTTTAATCTTCGGTTTTGCTTACAGGTATTACTAATCATTTAAAATCGCATTTATGAAAAAGTTATTTTTAACAGCAAGTGTTGCTGGTATTTTATTATTTAACTCATGTTCTACAGTTCCTTTAACAGGCCGTAGTCGATTTGATTTAGTTAGTAACGATCAGGTTTTGCCAATGGCATTTCAAGCTTACAGTACTTTCCTGACAGAAAATAAATCAACCGTTTTGCCCGCTTCAAATGCACAGGCATTAAAGGTTAAAACCATCGGCAGCAGGTTAATTACTGCTGTAAAATCTTATATGAACAGCAATAACTACGGTAATTTAATTGCCGATTACCAGTGGGAAGTTAACGTAGTACAAAACAATGAAAAAAATGCATGGTGTATGCCAGGTGGTAAAATTGTTGTTTACACGGGTATTTTGCCGGTAACACAGGATGATGCTGGCTTAGCAACGGTGATGGGCCATGAGATTGCACACGCTATTGCTGGTCACTCAGCTGAACGTATGTCGCAGGAAATGGTTGCTCAGGGTGTTGGTGCAGCTGCAGGTGTTGCTTTGTCTAAAAATCCAAAAACACAATCTATTTTTAATACTTTATATGGCGTTGGTACCCCGGTGGCGATGTTGAAATTCAGTCGTAACCAGGAGCTGGAAGCCGATCGTTTGGGATTGATTTTTATGGCCATGGCCGGATATAATCCACAAAGTGCCACTGCTTTCTGGAACAGGATGTCGGCTGCTTCTGCCGGAGCACAAAAACCTGCTGAATTTTTAAGTACACACCCAAGTGATGCTACCCGTATTGCACAGATTCAAAAATATTTGCCCGAAGCACAACAGTATTATAAGAAATAAGTGGAAGCTTGAAGATTAAAGGTATAAAGGTGGAAGGTTTTGCAAAGTGCAGAATATTCCACCTTTTTTTATCGTTTTTCCAAGTTACCGTCATTTCGAGCGGAGTGCAGCGCAGTCGAGAAATCTAATAAGCAGGATATACTGGATAGATCTCTCCCTAAGACTGTTCATTTAGTTATAGCTAAAATTGTTATTTTGATCAGAGCGAGACGCTACGACGAAAAAGAGATAACATAAATGGAAAGATTCTTCACTGCGTTCAGAATGACAAACTATGTAATAAACTAATGAACTACTGACCAATGACTAATGAACGAGTCAACTAATGACTATTGAACTAATCTCCCAAAACCTTCAAAATAGCACTGGCTTTCAGCAAACACTCCTCATATTCTGAAGCCGCATCACTTTGGTAAGTAATCGCTCCTCCGACCTGAAAAGACAGATATTTTGATTCAGCGTTATATAAAATACTGCGGATAACCACGTTGAAATCGAAATCTCCATTAGGACTGATACAACCGAAAGAACCCGAATAAATGCCTCTTTTGGTTACTTCGTATTGCTCAATCAATTTCATGGCTTTAACTTTCGGTGCGCCCGTCATTGAACCCATTGGGAATGCATTTTTTATGGCATCGATAAAATGGATTTCAGGGTTTAATTCGCAACTAATAGTAGAAATCATCTGATGAACCTGAGGGAAGCTGTAGATGCCAAATAACTCATCAACCTTAACCGAACCTTTAACAGCTGATTTTGTAAGGTCGTGGCGCACTAAATCCACTATCATGACGTTTTCTGCCTGTTCTTTAATATCGTTTCTCAACCGCAATTTTATCGCTTCATCTTCTGCCGAATCGGAACTTCTTTTTGCTGTGCCTTTTATGGGTTGAGAAATCAGTTTTGAACCGCGTTTGCATAAGAATCTTTCAGGCGTTGCCGATAAGATATATTGATTATAGATTTTAAAATAGCCAGCAAATGGGGTAGGAGAAACGGTATTGAGCAGTTCGAAAGTTTGGACAGGATCTATCTCCGCATTTTCAGCAAAAAACTCCTGGCAGAAATTAACTTCATAGATATTGCCTCTTAAAATATGATCTCTTAACGCTTCTACTTTATCAATGTATTGATCTTTTGATAATTTTTGCGAAATCTGTAAAGTTTCCGATTCTTTATGTTTTTGCGGTTGAAACGATTCAATTTCTTCTAAAACCGTTTCCTCTCCGAGCAATATTTCAGCTTTTCCTTCTTTAAAAGCAATTAAGAAATTCGGTACAAAAAAGTATAAATCCGGAAAATTTAAGCCGTCAGGATTATTAGATTGAAGATCTTCTGTTTCGTTTTTTAAATCATAACTGAAAAAGCCGAAAATCCACTGTTTATGCGTATTGTAAAAGCTTTTCAGGTGTTCGAAAGCCTTTCCTGTTTCACATTTTAATTCATGTTTAACACCGGCTGCAATGATAAAATCATAGGCAGAATAGTCATCTTTATAATTATTAGAGTCTAAGAAACAGCAAACCTCGAACTGATTGGCCCAGTGTAAAGTTTTTTGTTTAAAATCGGGTATGTTTTGCAGGGTTTTCAAGCTGCCGCAAAGGTAAAAATAGAGATGATAATTGTAAGAAATTAATTTTTATCTTTTGATAACTATAATCCTCGTTTGCAACGAGGATTGGTAAGAGAAGCTATTTTATCGCTTAATTCTATCTATATAAATTGCAAATGTGAGTCTCAAGCATCTTTATTGTAAATGAAGACAATCACTTAAAATTAGTGTTTTTTAGGATTCATTTTTGTATGTCTAATCCTAAGTATTCTTATAACTTCATTCTCATTTCGATAGGATACTCTAAAATGATGTTTTTCGAAAGCACGATATGTCCCATCATTATTATTTTTGTATTGGTCAATCTTATGTTTTCCAGGTTGTAGAACTATATTACTTACGGCTTGGGTTAAATCATTAATAACCTTTGTTGCGTTTTGGATAGATTCCTTGCTGATGTATATATAGATTTCTCTTAATTGGTTTTTTGCCTGTTTAGTCCAAACAATTTCAATATTATTGGTTACCAATTTTTGATCTCATTTAATAATTCATTGTGAGAGATATAATTACCACTTTTAAACTCACTTTCAGCAGCTAAAAGCTCATTGTTATATTCCTCAATAGTTGTGTTCTGATTTTCTTTTTTTCCGTTTATAAACGCTTTAAGCATTTTTACTACAGAAGTTTTTTCGGCATCGTCTAGCTGGGTAAAATAATTTAGCATTTCGCTTTCTAAGATGGTTGCCATAATAAAGTTTTATATTCAAAAATAATCAAATTGATATTGAAAAACAAGCGTTTATAATTGCGATTAATAACGGGAATTAGTATGAAAAGCGGTTTTAAAGGAGTAACGTCATTTCGAGCGGAGTGCAACGCAGCCGAGAGATCTAACTAGAGATACTTCTAGATAGATCTCTCCATTTCGCTGTGCTACAGTCGAGATGACGACTTGATAGTAAATAGCGAATGACGCTTCAAACAAAAAAAGCAACCCGTTATAGATTGCTTTTTTGTTATAGACATCTCCATTTCGCTGCGATGCAGTAGAGATGACGATGCTGATTTTTTAATGTAATTCTAAAGTTTGTGCCCTGTCTGGTCCAACTGAAAGGAATTTAATTGGCACTTCCAGTTCTTTTTCCAAGAACGCGATGTATTCAGTTAATTTAGCTGGAATTTCATCAACAGAGGTGATTTTGGTTACATCAGTAGCCCAGCCGTCAATTGCTTTTAATACTGGTTTTGGTTCAATAGAAATAATGTCGTAAGGCATATAATCGATCGTTTCGCCATTATATTCGTAGTGTGTACAAGCATAAATGGTATCGAAAGTATCCAGGACATCGGCTTTCATCATAATCAATTCGGTTACACCGTTTAACATGATGGCATATTTTAATGCAGGAAGATCAATCCAGCCACAACGACGTGCACGACCTGTAGTTGCACCAAATTCGTGACCTAGTGAACGTAAATTTTCGCCAACTTCGTTATCTAACTCGGTAGGGAAAGGACCACCACCAACACGTGTGCAATAAGCTTTAAAGATACCATAAACCGCACCAACTTTATTAGGCGCAATACCCAAACCAGTACAGGCACCAGCAGTGGTAGTGTTACTAGAGGTTACAAAAGGATATGAACCAAAATCTACATCCAGTAATGTTCCCTGTGCACCTTCAGCTAAAACGGCTTTTCCTTCTTTTAAGAAGCCATTAACATAATGTTCGCTATCAACATGCGGAATGGTTTTTAAGAATTCGATCGCTTCAAAGAAAGATGCTTCTTTTTCAGCCAGTTCATATTCAAAACCTTCGTAATGAGAAAGAATTTCGGTATGTTTTTCAACTAATTTAGCATAACGCTCTTTAAAATCAGGTAGGGTCGTATCACCAACGCGTAAACCATTACGGCCGGTTTTATCCATATAAGTTGGACCTATACCTTTTAAAGTGGATCCGATTTTATTTTTACCCATGCGCGCTTCGTTAGCAGCATCCAGTAATTGGTGGGTGGGTAAAATTAAGTGTGCTTTACGGGCAATTACCAGTTTACCATCGGCAACAGGATCATGACCAGCTTTTTTTAAATTATCTAACTCTCTTTTTAGGATAATAGGGTCGATTACTACGCCATTACCGATAAGGTTCATGGTTTTTTCGTTAAAAATTCCTGAAGGGATGGTGTTTAAAACGAATTTTTTGCCATCAAACTCTAAAGTATGTCCGGCATTTGGGCCACCCTGAAAACGGGCAATAAGATCATATTTTGGACTTAGTACATCAACGATTTTTCCCTTTCCTTCATCGCCCCATTGCAGGCCGAGAAGTACATCTACTTGCGTCATTATTAATAAATTAAGCTGGTTTTATTTGAATTTTGATTTAATTTGCTTCAATTTTTGCAGCAGTTGCTGCACTTTCGTTAACTTTTCTGGCCATACTGCAATCAGAGCAGAAGCCATAAAGATTTAACGAATGGTGTTTAACATCAAATTTTAAAAGATCACCAACCATGGTTTGGATCTGGTGGATTCGGGGATCGCAGAATTCTACCACTTTACCACATTCGATACAGATTACGTGATCGTGCTGGCGGTAACCGTAAGATTTTTCGAATTGTGCCATATTTTTACCAAACTGGTGTTTGGTAACTAAATCGCATGAAACCAGTAATTCCAACGTATTATAAACTGTAGCACGGCTTACGCGGTACTTCTGGTTTTTCATATGGATATAAAGGGTTTCTACATCAAAGTGATCGTTTCTTGAATATATTTCTTCCAATATCGCGAAACGCTCTGGTGTTTTACGTAGATTTTTGTTTTCTAAATAAGCTTCAAAAATCTTGCGAACGAGCTCATTTGTTTTTTGTTCAGACATAGTATTTAAACTCCATTCAAAGGTAGGTAAATTGTTTGATTGTTCGAGCGTTAGATTGTTGAAATGTTGTAATAAGTCGGAGGTCAGGAAGTCAGAGGTCCGGAGTTTAAATCACAAATAGCTTGCGATTTATTTTTAAAATAATGACTTCATACTCCGGACTTCTGACTTTCAGACTAACTAGGCATCAAACCTGGTCACCCCGGTAACTCCTCTAACCTTTAATAAATTTTTAATCAGGTTTTCGAGATGTTCGGTATCATTTACAAAAATCATAATCGAGCCATCAAATATTCCTTCGTTGGTGTCGACCGTAATGGAACGCATATTCACCTTAAAATCTGTCGAAATTACCCTGGTAATGTTGTTAATCAAGCCTACATCATCAATACCTACAATGCGCAGGCCGGTTAAGAAAGTGAGTTCCTGTTGTTTATTCCATTTTGCTTTTACTACGCGATAACCGTAATTGGCCATCAATTGCGCAGCATTCGGACAGTTTGTACGGTGTATTTTAATGCCTTCACTTACCGTAATAAAGCCAAAAACATCATCGCCCGGGATCGGGTTACAACAGGCCGCAAGTGTATAATCAATGCGCTGCATGTCTTCACCAATGAGTAAAATGTCAGATTCTCCGCCTTTAATTTTATTCTTAATCCCGTCTACAGAAAGATTTTCAGGGCGTTCCGGTCCACGGTTTTCTACTTCTTTTTCGCTCGTCAGGTATTCTCTGATATCTTTCAGCTCGATTTTTCCGAGGGCTACATTTACAAAAAGCTCTTGTGTAGAAGGGAGTTTAAAGAAATAACTCAGTTTTTGAATGTTATCGGTATTGTAGGTTATTTTTAACGATTTTAGTTTTCTTTCTAAAATTTCCTTGCCATTTTCGGCAATTTTGCGTTTTTCTTCTTTTAGAGATGATTTAATCTTCGATTTTGCCTTTGCTGTAACCACCACATTCAGCCAATCTTCTTTTGGTGCCTGCTTGCTCGAGGTAATAATCTCTACCTGATCGCCATTTTGCAATTTATAAGAAATCGGAACCAGTTTATGGTTCACTTTAGCGCCGATACAGGTTGCGCCCACATCGGTATGGATCTCGAAAGCAAAATCTAAAGCTGTAGCACCCAATGGCAACTGGATCAATGCACCTTTTGGTGTAAAAATGAAAATCTCATCAGAGAAAAGGTTCATTTTAAAATCATCAAGGAAATCTAAAGCATTGGCTTCGGGATTACTCAGCATTTCGCGTACTTTCTGAATCCACTGATCCAGACCGTTATCATTGCTCGACTCTTTATACTTCCAGTGTGCTGCGAAACCTTTTTCTGCAATTTCGTTCATGCGTTGCGTACGGATCTGTACCTCAACCCATTGTCCGCGTGGACCCATTACCGTGGTGTGCAAACTTTCGTAACCATTTCCTTTTGGAGAAGAAACCCAGTCGCGTAAACGGTCCGGATTGGGACGGTATAAATCGGTTACAATCGAATAAGCTTTCCAGCAATCAGCTTTTTCATTTTCGGGAGCCGAATCCAGGATAATCCGGATGGCGAAAAGATCATATACCTCTTCAAAAGGAATATTTTTCTTTTTCATTTTGTTCCAGATGGAATGGATTGATTTTGGCCGGCCGTAAACATCGGCAACCAAACCCTGCTCATGTACGATTTCATCAATCGGCTCGACGAATTTTTTAATGAAAAGTGCACGTTCTGCTTTTTTCTCATTTAATTTTTTGGCGATAAATTTATAGGTATCGGGATCAAGATATTTCATGGAAAGATCTTCCAGTTCCGATTTTATCGCATATAAACCCAAACGATGGGCGAGTGGGGCGTATAAATAAATGGTTTCGGAAGCGATTTTAAGCTGCTTATGGCGCGGCATAAAATCCATCGTACGCATATTGTGCAAACGATCAGCCAGTTTAATCAAAATTACCCTAACATCATCGGCAAGGGTAAGCAGCATTTTACGAAAATTTTCTGCCTGTAAAGAGCTGTTGGTGTCAAAAACGCCCGAAATTTTGGTTAAACCATCTATAATTTTAGCAGTTTTCTTGCCAAATTCGCGTTCAATATCTTCTAAAGTGATGTCGGTATCTTCTACTACATCATGCAACAGGGCACATACAATTGAGGTTGTTCCGAGGCCAATTTCTTCTGCCGCAATCTGTGCCACGGCAATTGGGTGATAGATATATGGTTCGCCGGATTTACGGCGCATATCTTTATGGCTTTCGAGCGCCATATCGAAAGCTTTCCTGATTTCTTTTTTGTCGCCCTTTTGTAAAGTAGACTTGCTTGCCCGTAGTAATGCCCTATATCTTTTTAGAATTTCCTGCTTTTCCGCCTCTAAATCAATCACTAACTCTGTTTTCATTTGTATTTTTTGCGTAAAAATTGCGTCTTATTTCTGAATAAAACTTATATTAGTTTTGTGAAACAACTAATATATGAAATAACACCTAACTTTGTAAAAGTATAAATTTATGAAATTTAAAGGGCTCTTTTTTCTTTGTATTGTAATGATTTGTAGCATTTCGCTATGGGCACAGGAGCCTGCTGCCCCGGTGTTTCCAAAAATGGGCAAAAGTGATACGATAAGAGTGGCCTCAACAAATGATAATGGTGTAATGATTCCGTGGATGCAGCTTAATGAGGTAAGCATTTATGCAGCAAGGATCTGGAAATCGCCGGCGGAGCAGGCTGCCTATAACCGATTAAGATACAATGTGTTAAAGGTTATGCCTTATGCGCTGTTTGCCAAGCGCCGGTATGAGCAATTAGAACAGGATTTGGCCAGAACACCGGAGAAAAAAGAGCAGAAACAGCTGGTTAAGCAATGTGATAAAGAAATTAAAGACATGTTTAACCGCGAAATAAAAGAATTAACAATTACTCAGGGGCAGATTTTAACGAAACTGATCGACCGTGAAGTGGGGCGCACAACTTATGAAATTGTAAAACAGACCAAAGGTGGTTTTGCAGCATTTTCTTATCAGATTGTTGCGCGTGTGGTTGGACATAATTTAAAAAGCACTTACGATCCTAATGAGGACAGGGATATCGAATCGATTATCCGCACCTCAGGATTTTATCAATAACATATAATGCAGGAACGCATTCCGAATATTTATTCATTTAAGGTTAAGAAAATTAATGGCGAAGAACAGCCATTATCAGCCTACCGCAACAAAGTTGTTTTAATTGTAAATACAGCTTCCGAATGTGGCTTTACCCCTCAGTTAAAAGAATTACAGCAACTTAAAGATGAGATTAATCATCCTGATTTTGAAATTCTCGGTTTTCCCACCAACGATTTCGGGAAGCAGGAGCCTTTAAACGGTTCGGATATTGCTTCTTTTTGTGAGATTAACCATGGCGTAAAATTCCCTGTTTTTGATAAGATTATGGTGCGTGGTGCACATGCTCATCCGCTTTATCAGTTTTTGAGCGATAAAAAGCAAAATTCAAAATTAAGTTCCAAGCCCCGTTGGAACTTCCATAAATATATTGTGAACAAAAATGGCGAACTGGTAGATTATTTTTTACCCTTCACCAAGCCACTGAGTTCGAAAATTAAAAAGAAAATTCAGCAGTTGCTGAACCAAAATGCCCAATAGAATACAGATGAAATTAGATATTTTAGTTATAGCCGTGCACCCTGATGATGCAGAGCTTTGCTGTTCAGGTACGATTTTAAAACATATTGCCCTCGGTAAAAAAGTTGGAATTGTAGATTTAACGCGTGGCGAACTGGGTACACGTGGTACTGCAGAGACCAGGGATGAAGAAGCAGCAGATTCGGCGAAAATTTTAGGCTTACATGCCCGCGAAAATCTGGGTATGCGTGATGGTTTTTTTCAGAATGATGAGTTTCACCGTTTGGAGGTGATAAAAGTGATCAGGAAATACCAGCCAGAGATTATTTTAAGCAATGCGTTGGAAGACCGTCACCCGGATCATGGCAGGGCAGGCGACCTGGTTTACGATTCGGTATTTTTATCGGGTTTGCCAAAAATCGAAACTTCGGTGGATGGTGTAAATCAGGAAGCACACCGCCCGAGGTTGCTGTTGCAGTACATACAGGATAGGTATTTAAAGCCTGATATTATTGTGGACATCACCGAACATATCGATAAGAAAATAGAGTCCATTAAGGCTTTTAAAACACAATTCTACAATCCTGATGTAGAAGGATTACAAACTTATATTTCTTCGCCGGAATTTTTTGAAAGTATGATTGGCCGTGCGAGGGAATTTGGTAAAAGCATCGGTGCTACTTTTGGCGAAGGTTTTACTTCGAGGAAATTGTTAGGTGTAGATAATTTATTTGATTTGAGGTAGCCAGTTACCTATCCGTCTTTTTCTCCCGTTTTAATCAATTAATTTTATGGTAATGGGAAAAATAAAAAAGGCAAGCCTGAACGGTTTGCCTTTTTCGTTTAAAACAGATGGTTATTTATTGGCATCAAGATTACCTTTAATTTCACCAGCTTTGAAAGCAGCCTGAGTTTTAAGGTCATCAACCTTATCTGCAGCTTTATCTGCCAAATCACTTGCTTTATCTTTCAGGTTTTCGCCCGTAGCTTCTGCATTTCCCTTGGCTTCGCCTGCAGCAAATGCGCCTTTTGTTTTTAACTCATCGTACTTGTCTTCAGCTTTGTCTTTTAACTCTTCGGCTTTGTCTTTTACATTTTCCCATGTATCCTCTGCCTTGTCCTTAACGTCTTCCCAGGCATCTTCTGCTTTATCTTTTAATTCGTTAAGTTTGTTTTTTGCTTTATCGAAGAAGCTCTCTTCTTGGCCCTGATTTTGATTTTCTATACTCATGGTTAGTTAAATTTTTCAGGTTAACAATCCGAATCAGGTATAGTTTTTACATTTTTAGCGTTGGCCTGTTAATGTCAAAATTTTTATCACAAAACAACAAAAACACCCTTCATTTGTTATTCTCAAAACGAATAATAATGGCGAATATATTCTCATCTCTCAAAAATGCGTACAATCTTTTTAAACATGTAGATTTCGATAAGCTAGAAGCTTTATCGAAAAAAGTCGATTTACCCAAAATGGTCGAAACGATATCAAACCTGGATGATAAACAGATCCAGGACATGATGAAAATGATGGGAGGATCGCATAAAAAGAGAGAATTACCCCCGATTGAAGGCGATTTCTATCATTTAGGTGATGAAGCGTTAAAAGATGAAGACCGCGAATTACAACTAAAAGTTCGTGCTTTTTTAGAGAAAGAAGTAAAACCCATTGTAAATCATTATTGGAACAAAGCTGAGTTTCCTTTCGAAATTATACCAAAACTGGCCGAACTCAATATCTGTGGCTTAACCTATAAAGGTTATGGCTGTCCGGGTAAATCAAATTTAATGGAAGGTATTTTAGCTATGGAAATGGCGCGGATTGATACCTCAATTTCTACTTTTTTTGGGGTGCAGAGCGGTTTGGCCATGGGATCGATTTATTTGTGCGGATCGGAAGAACAAAAACAGCAATGGCTGCCGCTGATGCAGCAATTTAAAATTATCGGTGCCTTTGGCTTAACTGAGCCCGAAGTGGGGTCTGCAGCAGCGGGAGGCTTAACCACCACCTGTAAAAAAGTTGATGGCAAATGGGTGTTAAACGGGCAGAAAAAGTGGATTGGTAACGCAACTTTTGCTGATATCCTGATTATTTGGGCCCGCGATGAGGAAAGCGGCGAGGTTAAAGGTTTTATTGTAAAAAAAGATAATCCGGGTTTTGCTGTAGAAAAAATGCAGGATAAGATGGCCCTTCGCATTGTGCAAAATGGAATTATTACCTTAACCAATTGTGAGGTAGAAGAAGCTGATCGCCTCCAGAATGCAAATTCATTTAAGGATACGGCCAAAGTGCTGCAGATGACCAGGGCAGGTGTGGCCTGGCAAGCGGTAGGTTGCGCCAGGGGAGCCTACGAGAATGCGTTAGAATATACCCGCACCAGGAAACAATTTGGTAAACCCATTGCCTCTTTTCAATTGATCCAGAACCATCTGGTAGAAATGCTATCGAATTTAACAGCTATGCAAACATTGTGTTTCAGGCTATCTCAATTGCAGGATCAGGGTTTGTTGAAAGATGAGCATGCTTCATTAGCTAAAGTATTCTGTTCGTTAAGAACACGCGATGTGGTAAGTAAAGCCCGTGAAGTAATGGGAGGCAACGGCATTTTGCTCGAATATAATGTAGCCCGTTTTGTGGCCGATGCCGAGGCTATTTATTCGTATGAGGGTACAAAAGAAATTAATACGCTAATTGTAGGCCGGGCGATAACCGGGTTCTCCGCTTTTGTGTAGGGGAACTAATAAAGTTTTACAAGGCAAAAGTATAGGCATTACTTCATGAGTTTAATTATATGAGATGTTTGTCAGTGTGAGGGATAATTAATTTTATAAAAATCAATATGAATGACAGAAGAATCTTCGCGCAATGATAAGCCGCTAAGTTCGTCATTGCGAGAAGGCTTTTTCAGCCGACGAAGCAATCTTTCTAACAATGATCGCTAGCAGGAAAGATTGCTTCGTCGTTCCTCCTCGCAATTGACTACCTTTCTAAATCTGTCAATGGTAGCGTATTCGAAGACTTTTAGTTAAATTTAAAAGAGCATCAATAATCAAAATTTAGCTTTTTATGGTTCAGAAACGGATGTGAGTATTTCATAGCTGCTGTAGCCCTGCCATTCGCTGCAATCTTTTTGCGGGTTTTGAAGTGCCGGGGTTTAAAGCAGTGTTTCATGGTCTGGAGATGCTTCGTGCCTCAGCATGACAGCATATTAAAAGTTAGTGCAAGCAAAAAGGATTTTCGCTGCTGTCAGGTTTATTAAACAATGGTTGGTTCATAAAGACAAACTTCCGTGGTCTGTGTGCTCACAGACCATTTTCGGTTATCTCTCAATAATGTTATTCTGTTCTGGGAAGACACATATCGGGGAGGCGGTGCTTGTCGGTCTGAACGTAGTCGAATACTGATGAGTTTGATAAATAGCAGGATTTTTATGGTTTAGAAATGGATGTGAGTATTTCATAGGTGCTGTAGTCCTGCCATTCTCTGCAATCTTTTTTGCGGGTTTTGAAGTGCCGGGGTTTAAAGCAGTGTTTCATGGTTGCAGATGCTTCGTTCCTCAGCATGACAGCATATTAAAGGATCTTGCAAGCAAAAAGGATTTTCGCTGCTGTCAGGTTTATTAAACAATGGTTGGTTCATAAAGACAAACTTCCGTGGTCTGTGTCCTGATAGACCATTTTCGGTTATCTCTCAATAATGTTATTCTGTTCTGTGAAGACACATATCGGGGAGGCGGTGCTTGTCGGTCTGAGCGTAGTCGAATACTGATGAGTTTGATAAATAGCAGGATTTTTATGGTTTGGAAATGAAATGTGAGTATTTCATAGGTGCTGTAGTCCTGCCATTCGCTGCAATCTTTTTGCGGGTTTTGAAGTGCCGGGGTTTAAAGCAGTGTTTCATGGTTTGCAGATGCTTCGTACCTCAGCATGACAGCATATTAAAAGTTAGTGCAAGCAAAAAGGATTTTCGCTGCTGTCAGGTTTATTAAACAATGGTTGGTTCATAAAGACAAACTTTCGTGGTCTGTGTCCTCATATACCATTTTCGGTTATCTCTCAATAATGTTATTCTGTTCTGTGAAGACACATATCGGGGAGGCGGTGCTTGTCGGTCTGAGCGTAGTCGAATACTGATGAGTTTGATAAATAGCAGGATTTTGAGGAATTGGAAAGGGAAAGTAAGTATTTCATAGGTGCTGTAGTCCTGCCATTCTCTGCAATCTTTTTGCGGGTTTTGAAGTGCCGGGGTTTAAAGCAGTGTTTCATGGTTTGCAGATGCTTCGTACCTCAGCATGACAGCATATTAAAAGTTAGTGCAAGCAAAAAGGATTTTCGCTGCTGTCAGGTTTATTAAACAATGGTTGGTTCATAAAGACAAACTTCCATGGTCTGTGTCCTCACAGACCATTTTCGGTTATCGCTCAATAATGTTATTCTGTTCTGTGAAGACACATATCGGGGAGGCGGTGCTTGTCGGTCTGAGCGTAGTCGAATACTGATGAGTTTGATAAATAGCAGGATTTTTATGGTTTGGAAATGAATGTAAGTATTTCATAGGGGCTGTAGTCCTGCCATTCGCTGCAATCTTTTTGCGGGTTTTGAAATGCCGGGGTTTAAAGCAGTGTTTCATGGTTTGCAGATGCTTCGTAACTCAGCATGACAGCATATTAAAAGTTAGTGCAAGCAAAAAGGATTTTCGCTGCTGTCAGGTTTATTAAACAATGGTTGGTTCATAAAGACAAACTTCCGTGGTCTGTGTCCTCATATACCATTTTCGGTTATCTCTCAATAATGTTATTCTGTTCTGTGAAGACATATATCGGGGAGGCAGTGCTTGTCGGTCTGAGCGTAGTCGAATACTGATGAGTTTGATAAATAGCAGGATTTTTATGGTTTAGAAATGAATGTAAGTATTTCATAGGTGCTGTAGTCCTGCCATTCTCTGCAATCTTTTTGCGGGTTTTGAAGTCCGGGGTTTAAAGCAGTGTTTCATGGTTTGCAGATGCTTCGTGCCTCAGCATGACAGCATATTAAAAGTTAGTGCAAGCAAAAAGGATTTTCGCTGCTGTCAGGTTTATTAAACAATGGTTGGTTCATAAAGACAAACTTCCATGGTCTGTGTCCTCACAGACCATTATTCTTGTTTTACCGCGATGATATTTTTTCCGTTCTGTGCGGACACAGACCGGGGATTTGGTTTCTCGGGTACCAGCTTTGTAACTAAACCCGATTGGCGTGGATGCCGATTTTTTTCCAATCGGCAGGAACAAAAGCGGGACTGAAAATGCCAGGTACACAAAACCCTTCGTTTCCAAATCAATAAAAAATCAAAATTTACGGAAATTAGCCTATTATTTATTCCTTTCTGTAAGGACACAGACCGGGGAACCAGACGAAATTTTATTAATAAGGATTTTTATTAAATGCCACCTGGCTCATCGCACTTTTTTCATATAAGGCAATACAGGCTTTATTAAAAGCAGGATCAAAGTTTACTTCTCCAGGCTGTAAGGTTTTTGGAACATTTCCGTTTTGCATGAAGAAGTACACTTTTGTATTTCCGTATTTGGTATGCGGCATTAAATTACCGTAATCTTCCATCTCTTTCCATACCGAATCTTTAACCGTTACCACGTAAATCCGTTGCACAGGTCCGGTATTATTGGCGTTTCTATACTTTACAATTTCTTTGAAACCAGCTTTCATATCTTCAATGCCTGGCTGGTTAAAGGTATCTTTCACAATAAAGAAAGTTAAAACCAGAACAACAGCAACAATCAGGTAGGAGAGGGATTTTTTCTTCATGCCTACAATAAAGGCAATATTTTTTCCATAACCGTCAAGCCTTCGTCAATATGCTTTTGTTCGATGCAAAGCGCGGGACGGAAACGTATGGTTTTCTCGCCACAGCCCAAAAACATTACGTTGTTTTCCAATCCTTTACTGATAAAAGCATTCCGCATTTCTTTGGTAGGGAAATCGAAAGAACATAACAGGCCTTTTCCACGTACATTGCTCATTTGATCGAACTGATGTGATAACTTTTCTAAGTTTTCTTTTAAATAAGCACCTACTTTTGCTGCATTTTCACACAACTGGTCTTCTTCTATAATCTGTAAAATCTGCGTAGAGCGTACCATATCTACTAAATTACCTCCCCAGGTAGAATTGATGCGGCTGGGAACTTTAAATACATTGGTTTCAATTTCATCTACCTTATTGCCAACCAGGATACCGCAAACCTGCATTTTTTTACCGAAAGCAATAATATCTGGTCGGGCTTTTTCGCTAAAATGCTGGTGACACCAGAATTTGCCGGTTAAACCAACACCTGTTTGTACTTCATCATAAATTAAAAAAGCTTCATTTTCATCCGCTAATGTTTTAAGCCGGATCAAAAACTCTTCCCGTAAGTGGTTATCGCCGCCTTCTGATTGTATCGGTTCAATAATAATGGCGCAAATTTCATCTTTATTTTCAGCAAATGCCCTTTTGATCTGCGCCAGCGAAGCTTCTTCGGTTTCGATGGCATGGTTTAAATGATTGCCAGAGAGTGGGAATTTAACTTCCGGAA
This sequence comes from Pedobacter sp. 22226, assembly GCF_052045455.1. Taxonomy (NCBI): domain Bacteria; kingdom Pseudomonadati; phylum Bacteroidota; class Sphingobacteriia; order Sphingobacteriales; family Sphingobacteriaceae; genus Pedobacter; species Pedobacter sp. 22226. The sequence continues at coordinate 88,343 of NZ_JBQEPB010000010.1, forward strand.
CGGCAACCCTCGGCCAGTCGAATTTGGCAAACCATTTGGTTTTATCGGGCAGGGTATTGGTTAAACTTAAAGTATAGCCGGTACGGCCGTGAAAAGCCCTTTCGAAGTGTAAAACCTTAAAACCTTTTTCTTCCGTATATCCTTTGCTAAAGTTTTTTTGAACCTTCCAGTCCATGGCTACTTTTATTGCATTTTCTACTGCTAAGCCGCCGCCCGCAATAAAAAAAGCATGAGGCAAATAATCTGGAATCCCAACTTGCGAAAATGTTTCTACAAACTGTGCATATTGCTGGGTGTAAACATCCGAATTTGAAGGATTGGCCAAAGCAGCCTGAAAGAGGCTTTTCTTAAATCCCTCATCATTGATCATTTTAGGGTGATTATAGCCCAAGGGAACAGATGCAAAACAGGTAAAAAAATCGAGCAGAGTTCTGTTGTATTTCGAATCATAAATGTAGGCACCATGACTCTTTTCCATATCGTAGGTGAGGTCGAAACCATCGGCCAGAATGTGCTTTCTTAACGATTCGTTAACGCGATCTGCAGGTACTGTTAATTGATACATAAACTTGGTTTTGGTATATTTCAAATTTAGTAAAATGTGCCTGCAATCAAAATTTAAGCACTTTTTGTGAGGATTCATCAAAAAATAGGTTTAAACTGTTTAAAGTATGATTATAGACAAAATCAGGTTTTGGACTTCACAGATGTGGAAAACTTTTTTGCTAAAAATAGGAACCAGAGCCCTGCCATGTACACTCATTTCAGGTTTATCCGGAGTTTCCTTCCAAGCCCGGATCCTTGTTTTGGATGGTTAGTGTTTTGCACTTCATTAAAATCAAATGACCTGCCTCTTCAATATTTAGTTTTAAAAAAAATAATATTAATTTGGCTGTATAATTTAAATCATGAAATATACTTTATCGCTCTTGCTACTTTTTGTAGCGCTTACTACATTTGCGCAAATCCCTAAACCTATAAAAGATACCTATGTAAATGATTTTGCCAAGGTTCTGTCGAAATCGCAAATTAAAAATTTAAACGATTCCATTAATCTGATCGAGAAAAATTCCGGCGTACAGCTTGCTATTGTAATTGTAAATGAGATTCCAAAAGAATATGATATTGAAGAATATTCGTTGCTTATTGCACGCAGATGGAAAGTTGGGAATAAAGAAGATGGTTTAGTGTACGTAGCTGCTGTTAACCAGCGTAAACAACGACTTGAAGTAGCCCGTAATCTTGAACCCATTTTTACTCCCGAAAACAGTCAGGATGTGTTAACAAAAACCAAAGCACATTTTCGTTTAAAGCATTATGGAAAAGGCATAGCGGCGTTAGTTTCAACTATCGCATTTAAACTCGATAGTGCCGGTTATGGTAATGCAGCGCAGGCCGTTCAGCCATTAGCGGCTGTTAATGAAACGAATGTTAAAGCACCAGCTCAAAAAACAGCTGATTCAGGCCCGTCATTAAATATTATTTTAGGAGTGCTTGTAGGAATCGTTCTTTTCTCCTTTTTTATGGCTTTCCGGTCTGGAGCAAGAAGATATAACGGATATCAGGGAGGCTATAACAATAGTGGCAGAAGTAATTTTGGTTCATTTGCTTCAGGTGCGGCAACTGGTTTTTTCTTAAATGAATTATTAGGCAGGCGCAGAAATAACAACCAGCAATATCGCATGGATCAGGAAAATCATAACCTGCATAATGAAGATTCCCAAAGTGCAGGCAATACAAGTATTTTTGGAAATTGGGGATCATCCAGGGGAAGCTCTGGCAGCAGCAACTCCTCTTCAGGTGGTGGTAGCTCCTCTTCCGGCGGTGGCAGTTCTTCTTCAAGCGGTGGGTTTTCAGGTGGGGGCGCGTCATCAGATTGGTAAAACAGCAAAATAGTTTCTGTTCATAACAGTATTTATTGCCTCTCATGAAAATGAGGGGCTTTTTTTTGCTGAAAAGTATTTTTTAATTCCGTCCGGGGTTTTAAATGTTAATGTTACGTTTATTTGTGCCAAAATTAATCCTGCCTTAATTTATTTTGTATCTTCGTTTTAACCAAATAACACACCGTTTCTAAAAAATATATGTTTAAAAATCTTAAGATTTTTCTGATTCTTATAGTTTTTTCTGTAATCCATGTTGATTTGGTCCTTGCCCAAAATAATCTGTTCTCGGTAAAGTACATCGGTGTAGAAAAAGGCCTGTCTAATAATATTGTAAACTCCCTGTACCTGGATCATTTTGGTTTTATCTGGATGGGCACCTACGATGGACTAAACCGTTACGATGGTTATGGATTTAAAGTTTTCAGAAATAACTGGGGCATTGAAAATTCGCTGGTAAACAATCACATCACAGCGCTCAATGGCAGTGACGATAAAATCTGGATCGGTACCCAAAAAGGGATCTCTTATTATAGCTACTCAGACGGTGAATTCCACAGCCTTAAATACCTTGAAAAAGGTAAGTTGAACAACCTGTCTTTTTCGGTTAATTCGATTGCTGCAGATCAGGGTTCGAATGTTTTTATTGCTACAGATGAGCATGGGTTGTTTCTATTAAAAAAGAATGCGCCACATGCTGGGTTTGTAGGTTTAAATGGAGGTAAAATGCATGCCGTGAAAGGTTTGTGTGTTGATGAAAAGCGAGATCTGTGGTTTTATGCCAAAGATTACGGCTTATGCAGGTATCATATCCAAAACGGGAAAACCCAGTTAAACAATTCGAAAATAAGAAATGTAACCGCCATTGTTAATGGTAAAAACGGAACGCTCTGGATAGGTACCGAGCATGGTTTATACATTTTTGATAAAGCCGCCAACAGCCTTAAACAGGTAGACCATTACCCGGTTGCAGATAACATTATGGGGCTGATGCTTGATGGCGGGGGAAAGTTATGGGTATCAACCGATGGCAACGGACTTAGGGTGTATGATACGAAGCTTAAAAGTTTAAACAGTTTACCCACCGGGCGCAATAAGGGTTTTATATCGAGTAATTCCATCGGGCAGGTGATTGAAGATGGCGAGAAAAGAAAATGGATTGCTACGCTGCGGGGAGGGGTTAACATCATCGATCAGGAAAATGCGCAGTTCCAGACGATCAAAAATGACCCTCTGAACAAAAATTCGCTGATTAATAATTTTGTGCTTTCTTTTTGCGAAGATAGCACGCAAAACATATGGATTGGTACTGATGGCGGCGGTTTAAGTGTTTGGAACAGAAAGACCAATAGATTTGCCAATTATTCGAAAAATGGAGAAAACGGGGGCTTAAAAAGCAATTTTATCACCAGTATATTGAGTGATGACGAAAATAATGTTTGGGTAGGGAGCTTTAGTGGCGGCATCGACCGCTTTGACAGGCGATCAGGTAAATTTATCCATTACAGGTGCTTCAATAGCACAAGGGGTTTTGATGATATTAATATCTGGAAACTCTTTTTGGATAAAAGCAAAAACATCTGGGCGGGTACCACGCGTGGCGGTGCATTGTACCTGTATAATAAAAATTCAGATAAATTTGAGCTTTTTGATAACAGGCTTAAAGATATCCATACGCTATTCGAAGATACGGAAGGCAATCTTTGGGCGGGTAATTATGCACAGCTGATTAAGGTAGACAGAAAATCTAAAAAACATGTCTATTTTACCGTCAATACCGCTATAAGGGCCATAAACGAAGATGCCAAACATATGTTATGGATAGGCACCGAAGGCGGGGGACTTTTGTGCTTTAATCCCCGTACCAGAAAATTTAAACGCTATTTTGAAAAGGACGGATTGCCCAGTAATTCCGTATTAAATATTTTACCCGATAAAAACGGCAGTTTTTGGTGCAGCACTTACAATGGTTTATCGCAATACAATCCTGCAACAGGAAAATTTAAAAGTTATTATGCTTCCGATGGATTGCAGAGTAATCAGTTTAATTATAATGCGGCAATAAAATTAAAAGACGGGGCTTTTCTCTTCGGGGGCACAGCAGGTTTTAACCTGTTCTATCCATCAAAAATAAAGCAGAACCGTAGGGTGCCAAAAATTGTGCTCACCGATTTCAGGATCAACAATATTCCGCTCAATCAGGATTCTGCCTATAAAAATACAACCGTAGTAAACCTGCAAAAAATTTCAATCCCTTATAATGCTGCGGTAATTTCTGTTGATTATGCTGCCATTGAATTTTCCTTCCAGGATCAGATTTCCTATGCCTATTATTTAGAAGGCTGGGACAGGGACTGGAACTATGTAAACAAACTTTCTACAGCCTATTATTCGAGGCTGGATGAAGGCGAATATAAATTGCACATTAAAAGTACGGATACCGAAGGTAACTGGAGCAATAACGAAAAAATTATCGCCATCAGGATTCTGCCGCCCTGGTACCGTACCTGGTGGGCTTTTGCAGCTTATATTGTTTCGCTTTCTGCTGCAGTTTATGTTTTTCAGACTTACCGAAACAGGCAGCGCAATTTAAAACACGAGATCGAAATCACTAACCTCAAAATGGAACGTGAAAAAGACCTGAACGAGAAAAAACTTGATTTCTTTACCAACATTTCGCATGAATTACGGACACCACTTACCCTGATTGTTAACCCGATTAAAGATATTTTGAGCAGTAAGGAAGCCGGACAAGAAAAAAACGACCTGAACGTTGTGTACCGCAATTCGAGGCGCTTGTTAAGCCTGGTAGATCAGTTGCTCCTTTTCAGAAAAATGGAGAGTGAAAATGATGCCTTGAACATCGTAAAAATAAACCTCTACAAATTTGCCAAAGAAATATTCTTATGCTTCGGTTATACCGCAAAAAACAATAACATCAATTACATTTTCGAATGCGAAGATGAAAGCATCGAGATTTATGCGGACAGGGATAAGCTGGAGATCATTCTGTTTAATCTTTTATCTAATGCTTTAAAATTTACCCCAATGAGCGGGATGGTGAAATTAAGCATCGTTACGCATCAAAACGGAGTTAAAATTGAAGTGAGCGATAATGGTCCGGGCATTTCTAATGAGGTTTCAGAAAAACTCTTCGATAAATTTTATAAAGCTGCCGGTAAAGAATCGTTAAAAATGGGATTTGGAATCGGTTTATACCTGGTAAAAAGTTTTGTAGAACTCCATAAGGGCAAAATTTATTTTTCGTCGGTTAAAGGAGAAGGTACCACATTTTCGATAGAGATGCCTTTGGGAGAATCTCCAGCCGAACCGGTAGATTGTGCAGATGGCGATCAGTTGCTTTATGTAAACGAACTGATTACACAGGAAGAGGAAAGCCCTGATTATGCAGAACAGGAAAGTAAGGGAAACCTTGAACTGCTGATTTCTGATTTGCATAGCATCCTCGTTGTGGATGACAATACAGAAATTATCGGCTACATTAAACAGATTTTTCAGGATAAGTTTAAAATTTATAATGCTACCAATGGTATCGACGGGCTAAAAATATGCAAAGATGTTTTGCCCGATATTATCATTTCGGATGTTAACATGGATGGCCTTAACGGTATTGAGCTTTGCCGGGCCGTTAAAGAGGATTCAGAACTGAGCCACATTCCGGTAATCCTGCTTACGGCCGATCCGAGCGCCGAGGTGCGTTTAAGTGGTATAGAAGTGGGCGCCTACGATTTCATCAGTAAACCTTTCGACAAGGAACTTTTTTCGGCCAAAATTAATGGCATCATTAAAAACAGGCAAAACCTGCAATCGTATTTTTATAATGAGATTACGCTTAAATCAGATGCCCATAAGGTTTCTCAGGAAGACAGGGGCTTTTTGCAAAACTGTATTAACATTATTGAAGATAACCTTACCGAAGAAAACTTTAGCGTAAAAATCCTGGCTTCTGCATTGGGAATGAGCCATTCTAACCTCTATAAACGCATCAGGGCAACTTCCGGGCAATCGGTAAGTAGTTTTGTAAGGTTTATCCGTTTAAGAAAAGCAGCAGAATTACTGATCAATACCAACCTTAACATTAACGAGGCTGCTTTTAGGGTAGGCATTAATGATATTAAATATTTTAGGGAGCATTTCCAGAAATTATTCAACTTAACCCCCTCAGAGTTTGTAAAAAAACACCGTAAAACTTTTCATAAATATTATAACCTAAACTCGCTCGGTTAACTTAATCAGGCCATATAAATGTATTTTTCCTAAATCACCCCCTGTAAAGTATGATTTACCCCCCTGTTACTAAGCGTAAAAAGTTGCTATTTAGCCTAACCAAATATAAACAGGAATCACCATTGTAAATTTAACATGCTTTTACCAATGGCTATCCCTAAACTGTTATGATATTGTATAAATTTAATCCCTGTTCTTTGCTCTCTACCAGCCTGGCTAAAATGATAAGCCAAAAAGCCTGTTTTTTATTTTGTTTAACAGTTTTTGGTGTGTTGTTTTTGTCTTTTAACCATTGTGAGGCACAACACATAAAAATTAGCTCAGTAGCCGGTAACGGATGGGCCAATAACTCAGTAAATGCCGTTATTTTTCGTAAAAACTCCATTGTAACTTATAAAAATACCCAATATGCGGCTTTTTATAATGCCGATCAGTTTGTAGTTCTGGCTAAAAGACAAAGTAAAGCCAAATCATGGATCTGCAGTAAAACGCAATATCAGGGCGATGCAACCGATGCGCACAAATCCATCAGCATTGCAGTCGACGGGGCTGGGTACCTGCATATGGCTTGGGGGCAGCACAACAACCAGCTAAATTATGCTAAAGCAGTTTCTCCCGGCTCGCTAATGCTTGGTGAAAAAAAACCGATGCTTGGAAAAAAGGAAGAAAAAGTAAGTTATCCGGAGTTTTACAAACTCAGCGATGGAGATTTGCTTTTTTTCTATCGCGATGGGGGCTCGGGCAATGGAAATCTGATGATTAACCGTTATTCGCTCCGCAATAAACAATGGAGCCGCGTGCAAGATGGCCTGATTGATGGAGAAGGCAAGCGAAATGCTTATTGGCAGGTGGCAACTGATAAAGCCGGTGGATTGCATATTTCGTGGGTTTGGCGCGAAAGTCCGGATGTGGCCAGCAATCATGATCTGGCCTACGCGAAATCAACAGATGGTGGCATTACCTGGGTTAAAAGTACAGGTGAAAAATATAAATTGCCCATCACGGAATCAAATGCGGAGTATGCACTTAAAATACCTCAAAAAAGTGAATTAATAAACCAGACATCAATGTTTGCAGATGAAAACGGAAGGGTTTTTATCGCAGGATACTGGATAGATAAACCAGATTCCATTCCACAATACCATATTGTTTTTAACGATGGGAGCGGCTGGAAAGTGAATAAACTGGCTTTCAGAAATACACCTTTCAGTTTAAGTGGCGGCGGCACAAAGAAAATTCCCATTTCCCGTCCGCAGATTATAGCCTGGCTTTACCAGAAAAGTTATGCTGCCGGAATTTTGTTCAGGGATGCCGAACGAGGCAATAAAGCCTCGATTGCATTAAATCAAAATATTTATACCAGCAACTGGAAAGTGGAAGACTTAACCCAAACCAGTGTGGGCGATTGGGAACCGAGTTACGATACCGAACTCTGGAAAGATCGCGGCATCCTGAATATTTACATCCAGAATGTAACGCAGATCGATGGGGAAGGCAAAGCAGCTACAAAGCCAACAGCTGTGCAGGTGCTGGAGTGGCCGCCAAAAAACAATAGATAAACTTAAACACACAAAGATTAAACTATATATGAAATTGATTTCGCGCTTATGGCTGCTGGTTTTTTTAATCCCCTTTCAATTAGCAGCACAGAAGAAAACCGCTGCAGATGAAAAAATGTCGGCTTACCTGTTTGTGTATTTCACCGGAAACAATAAATCGGAAGAGGCCATACATTTTGCCATCAGTAACGATGGATTTACCTACCGGGCACTCAATAACGATCAGCCTGTTTTATCTTCAGCAAACATCAGCTCAAGTGGAGGCGTTCGTGATCCGCATATTTTGCGTGGTGCGGATGGCAAAACCTTTTACATGGTGGCCACCGATATGGAATCGGTAAAAAGTTGGGATTCCAACCGGGCGATGGTGTTGCTAAAATCAACAGATTTAATTCACTGGAGTTCCAAAGTAGTCAATATTCAAAAGAGGTTTAAGGGTAACGACAGTTTAAAACGCGTATGGGCGCCGCAGACCATTTATGATGCGAAAGCTAAAAAATATATGGTGTACTGGTCTATGAAACACGGAAACCAGTCCGATATTATCTATTACGCTTACGCCAATGCAGATTTTAGCGATCTGGAAACAGAACCCAAACAACTGTTTTTTAGTCCTGCAAATGGCTCTTGTATCGATGGCGATATCATTTACCACGATGGAAAATACAATCTTTTTTTCAAAACAGAAGGTGAAGGAAATGGCATTAAAAAAGCCGTTTCAAGCGAACTGACTAGGGGTTATGTGCAGGAAGATCGTTATTTACAGCAAACTAAAGAGGCGGTAGAGGGTGCCGGGGTATTTAAGCTCAACAATAACAGCGGCTATATTCTGATGTACGATGTGTACATGAAAGGCCGCTACCAGTTTACCAGAAGTACTGATCTAAAAAACTTTAAAGTGGTTGATGAAGCCGTAAATATGAACTTCCACCCCCGCCATGGTACCGTTTTGCCCATTACCTCCGCAGAAGCGGCACGACTGGTGTCTGAATGGTATTCGCCACAGGCAATTTTCGAATCGGCAACTGCTCCTGTTATCAAAACCAATAACATTGTGGTCGATTTTACTAAAAATACCGTGTTTTTTCCGCTTAAGTATGGCGCAAATTTAAAAGCGGTTAATCCAAAGTTTATTTCTTTTCCGGGTATTGAAATTTCTCCGTCCGGACCTGTCGATTTCAGTAGAGGTGCGGTAAATATCAAAATTAAACTGGCAGGTAAAACAGCGCAAACCTTTAAAGCATCGGCTGAAATCAACAATAATCCGGTATTGCCCGGTTATTTTGCCGATCCAGAGATTATTTATTCTCATAAAACCTCGAAATATTATCTATATCCAACCAGCGATGGTTTTACCGGCTGGAGCGGTACTTATTTTAAAACCTTTTCTTCTGCCGATCTGGTGAACTGGAAAGATGAAGGCATCATTCTGGACCTGAACCGGGATGTAAGCTGGGGGAAAAGAAATGCATGGGCGCCAACCATCGCTGAAAAGAAAATCGGGACTGAATTTAAGTATTTCTACTATTATACTGCCGCCCAAAAAATAGGTGTGGCGGTTTCCGATCATCCGAACGGACCATTTAAAGACAGTGGCAGGGCATTGATTGATCAAAAGCCAAAAGGCATAAAAAACGGGCAGGAAATTGATCCGGATGTATTTACAGATCCCAAAACGGGCAAAAGTTACCTTTATTGGGGAAATGGTTACATGGCCTGTGCTCAATTGAATGATGATATGGTTTCTATTGACAGCAGTACCGTAAAAATAATCACACCGACCAAAAGTTTCAGAGAGGGTACAGAGGTGTTTTTCCGCAATGGAAAATATTATTTCCTGTGGTCAGAAGATGATACCCGCAGCGAAAATTACAGGGTAAGTTATGGCTATTCTGATAGTCCAACCGGCACAATCACTATCCCCGAAAATAACCTCATTTTAGCCAAGGTACCCGAGGAGGGGATTTATGGCACCGGGCACAATAGCGTCATCCAAATTCCCGGTAAGGATGAATGGTATATGGTATATCACCGTTTTACCCTTCCAAAAGGGATAAATATGGGCAGGGCAGCCGGTTACAATCGTGAAGTTTGCATTGATAAAATGGAATTTAATGCCGATGGTACCATCAAAAAAGTCATTCCAACCAAAAAAGGTATAAATCCAGTCAACTAATGAAGAAAATATACAACACATTTATACTTGCAATACTGTTTTCGGTTATTGTAAAGGCACAAAACACGAAGCCGGAAGTACTCCGGATCATTAATAAAGTAAACCACTACTGGCAAAGTAACAACAAAGCCGAAGTACGTGCTTTTTGGGATAATGCAGCTTACCATACCGGGAATATGGAGGTATTTGCCTTAACAAAAGATGAAAACTATCGTAAATATTCTGAAACCTGGGCCGCATATAACCAATGGATGGGTGCAAAATCAACCGATAAAAGCCAGTGGAAATATAAATACGGCGAAACCGACGATTATGTGCTTTTTGGCGACTGGCAAATCTGCTTTCAAACCTATATCGATCTCTATCATTTAGATCCGCAGGAACATAAAATAGCCAGGGCCAAAGAAGTAATGGAATATGAGATGTCCAGTCCGGCAAGCGATTATTGGTGGTGGGCCGACGGTTTGTACATGGTAATGCCGGTAATGACTAAACTTTACAAAACCACAGGTAACAAACAATACCTCGAAAAATTGCACGAATACTTTTCATATGCCAACAGCATTATGTACGATCAGGAAACGGGGCTTTATTACCGCGATGCCAAATATGTGTATCCCAAACACAAAAGTGTAAACGGGAAAAAAGATTTCTGGGCACGGGGCGATGGATGGGTTTTCGCCGGTTTGGCAAAAGTGCTTAAAGATTTGCCTAAAAATGATCAGCACCGAAAAGAATACATCAGCAAATATAAACGAATGGCCAATGCCATTATCGAAAGTCAGCAGGCAGAAGGCTATTGGACGAGGAGTATGCTGGATGCCGCACATGCACCGGGTCCCGAAACCAGTGGAACGGCCTTTTTTACCTATGGTTTACTCTGGGGAATTAATAACGGTTACCTCAAAGAAAAAACCTACCTGCCAGCAGCCATAAAAGGCTGGAAATACCTTAGCAAAACGGCTTTACAGGAAAACGGGAAAATTGGTTTCGTACAACCCATAGGAGAGAAAGCTATTCCGGGACAGGTTGTCGATCAAAACTCAACTTCCAATTTTGGCGTGGGTGCTTTCCTGTTGGCAGGATGTGAATATTACAGATTTTTAAAAAAATAGCATGAAAACATTATACAAAAGCTTACTGGTAATTGCAATTGCTGCTTTAACCTTGCCGGTATCGGCACAAAAAAAGAAAAAAAGTGAAGAAAACTTAAGCGACAGGCAATTTTGGCTGCAACAGATGGATAAAATGGTAAGGCCGGTTTTGTACAACCTGGCTAAAGATAGTCTGCGTATTGCCATGCCGCAGGTTACCTCCATCCATATTGATAATAAAGATCACCGGATAAAAGTACAATATGTAGAGGTGTTAGGCCGCGTTTTAAGCGGAATAGCGCCATGGCTGCAACTGGAAGATGGCGATGCCAAGGAAATTGCGCTTCGTAAACAATACCGCGAATGGGTAATCCAGGGATTAAAAAACTCCCTTGATTCGAACGCCAGGGATTTTATGAACTATGATATAGGCGGACAGCAACTGGTAGATGCTTCCTATGTGGCACTGGCCATCATCAGGGCACCGTGGATCTGGGAACACCTGGATGCGAAAAATCAGGCGCTGATGGTGAAATCGATCATCACCACCCGTAAATTTAAACCTGTATTTTCGAACTGGCTGTTGTTTTCGGCCATGAACGAGGCCTTTTTGGCTAAATTCGGTTACAGCTGGGATCCCATGCGGGTAGATTATGCCTTACAGCAAATGGAACAATGGTATGTGGGCGATGGCATGTATAAAGATGGCAGCACTTATGCTTTCGATTATTATAACAGTTATGTGATTCATCCATATCTCGCCAAAATAGCCGATATTATTGGAAGTAAGGTAAGAGACTATAACGGCATGTTCGAAAAAATCAGGAAAAGAAATGAACGTTATGCCATTATTCAGGAGCGCCTGATTAATACCGATGGAACTTATCCTGCTACCGGCCGATCAATTGTGTACCGTGGAGGTGCCTTTCACCACCTGGCTGATATGGCCTATAGAAAAGCCTTGCCTAAGCAGCTCAGTCCTGAGCAGGTACGTTGTGCCCTTACCGCAGTAATTAAAAAAACATTAGAAAGCCCCACCACTTATAAAAACGGTTGGTTAACCATAGGTTTGTACGGTTCGCAACCCGATCTTGGCGATTTTTACAATAACCAGGGCAGTCCTTACATCTGTACCAATATTTTTCTTCCTTTGGGTTTGCCTGCCAGCGATCCCTTTTGGACTAACCCACCTGCCAAATGGAGTGCGCAGCGCATCTGGGCCGGAGAAGATTTCCCGAACGACCATAGTGCCGATTTAAGGTAACCTATCAACTTAAGCGTACTGCTGTTAAGTTTAGAATTTTTAACCACAAACGCACACAGATAAACACGGATTGATATCTGTGTGCATTCTTTTCATTTGCAGTTAGATAAGACAATCCTATATTTTTTAAAATAAACGTTTTTTAAACGTTTAAAAATCATTCAAAATCTATAAAAATGCCTGGAACGGCCTTTTTTTAACAAAAAATCAGAATTTAACCCCTATTAATTACCGTATTACCCCTCACTGCGGAGGTAATATTTGTGCTTTATTTGCTTAAACCAAATATAAAACTATCCCAACATGTAACTAAATCCCCATTACCCGTCATCAGGAAAGTCTCTGATTGACCGCGGAAAGAAAAACGTCAATTATTCAGTAATTGATTTCATCCCTAACAACTAACCAAATAACATTATGCAAAAAAAATTACTATCACTATTAAAGTATATGGCACTGCTGGCAATATTCGTTATTGCGGGTGCAGGCCATTTGTTCGCCCAAACTGTTCCGGCAGAGATAAGCGGGACCATACAGGATATAAAGGGTGCACCAATTCCGAGTGTTACGGTAAAAAACCTAACCTCTTCAAAAGTAGTCGTATCAGATGGCAACGGAAGGTATAAGATAGCCGCTGCCAGGGGCGAAAGTTTATCTTTCAGTTTTATCGGTTATAACACCATCACACAGGTTGTGGCCAGCCAGGCGGTAATAAATATAAAACTCCAGGAAGCCGGCGACAAAACATTAAACGATGTAGTAGTTGTGGGTTACGGTACGCAGAAAAGATCTGATGTAACCGGTTCAGTAGTATCGGTACCTAAAGCAAGGCTATCACAATTACCTGTAACCAATGTAATGCAGGCTTTAGAAGGCGCGGTTGCAGGTGTTAATGTTACAACTACTTCATCCGTACCTGGCAGTCAACCTGCAACGCTTGTACGTGGACAAAATTCGATAAACGCCAATTCAGGCCCTTATGTGGTGGTAGATGGTGTGCCGTTAACAAAAACCGGCGGTTCGCTGAATGATATTAATCCGAATGATATTGCTTCGATGGAAATTCTGAAAGATGCCAGTGCAACTGCAATTTATGGTACAAATGGTTCAAACGGTGTAATTCTGATCACCACAAAAAGAGGAACCTCGGGCAAGCCGGTAATCCGTTATAGCGGTTATGTGGGATTAGAAAACCTGGCGCATATTTTAGAACCACGCAGTGGTGAGGAGTATCTTCAAAAATATGCCGATTATTTAAAACAGACCAATCAGGTACAACAACGTCCGGTACCAAATATCGGCGAACTTCCGGCCTACAATGCCGGTACCACAACCGATTGGGTAAAAGAAGCAACACAACAGGGGCAGATGCAAGACCATAGCCTGAGTATTTCGGGCGGCTCTCCTGATGTAAAATATTTTATTTCCGGCGATTACCTTAAACAAAAAGGTGTAGTAAAAGGCTACCAGTTTAACCGCGTTGCCTTACGTTCTAACCTGGATGTAAATGTAACCAGTTTCTTAACCGTTGGTACTTCATTGTTTCTTACCAGCAACAATTACGATGGCGGAAGGGCTAACTTATTGTTTGCTACGGCGATGAGCCCTTACGGGCAAGAGTATAATGCAAATGGAACTTATGCCATTTACCCCATGAATCCGGAGCAGTTGTACACCAATCCGCTTTTAGGACTAAACACTACACAGATCAGCAGGACTACCAATATCAATGGAAACGGTTATGCCGAAATTAAATTTCCTGGCGTGTTACAGGGTTTAAAATACAGGTTAAATGCGGGTTATACCTATTTTCCAAAAAGGGAGGGCAGTTACATTGGTCGTTTAGCTAACGATATGCTGGGTACGGCCAGAAGTTTCAATGCCTCTACAAACAGTTACACGGTAGAAAATATCTTAACCTATTCGAAAGATATTAAAAAACACCATTTCGATTTTACGGCGCTTTATAGTGCCCAGGAACGTAAATACAACGAAACTACAGCTGGTGGTGTAGGTTTTATAAACGACGAACTGGGTTTAGATAATATCGGTGCCGGTGCAACGCAAACCAGTGGCTCATACCGCGATAGATATGGCCTTAATTCGCAAATGGGACGTTTGTTCTATTCGTATGACAGCCGTTATTTATTAACCTTAACTGCCCGTAGAGATGGTTCTTCAGTATTTGGCGCCAATACCACTAAATATGGCGTTTTCCCTTCAGCGGCAATCGGCTGGAACATTTCTAACGAAAGCTTCATGAAAAATGTTTCGTTAATCAATAACCTGAAATTAAGGCTTTCTTATGGTAAAACAGGTAATGAAGCCATTCCGGTTTACAGAACCATTACCACTGATGGAACATCCCGCTCGCCATTTAACGGCATCAGTACCATTGGCGTGCAGGCAGGCAATCTGGGTAATACTTCATTGCAGTGGGAAACCACAAAAACAGCCAATATTGGTGTCGATTTTGGAATCCTTAAAAACAGGATCAACGGTAGCATTGAGGCTTACCAGAACAAAACCAGCGGATTATTATTGTTAAGAAGCTTGCCAATTATTACCGGTTATAATAATGTTTACGATAATATCGGTAAAACAGAAAACAGAGGGTTGGAGCTAACTTTGAATACACAAAACTTTGTTGGTGATAAATTCCGTTGGGAAACCATGCTGGTATTCGCTACCAATAAAAATAAAATTACTTCATTGTATGGCGATGGAAAAGACGATTTAGGAAACAGGTGGTTTTTAGGTCAGCCGATTAGCATTGTTTACGATTACAAAATGACAGGTGTTTGGCAAACCGGTGAGGACGTTTCAAAACAGGATCCAACGGCCAAACCGGGAAGCTTAAAATTTGCTGATTTAAATGGTGATGGAAAAATCACTGCAGATGACAGGACTATTTTAGGCCAGATTGCGCCAAAATGGACCGGTGGTATTACCAATACTTTCCATTACAAAAATGTTAACCTGAGCATTTTTATTCAAACTGCACAAGGAATGACGAAAAACAACCCTGATTTAACCTATGGTGATGAAACCGGCCGTAGAAATACACCAGCCGAAATCGGGTACTGGACGCCTGAAAACATGAGCCAAACCAGGCCGGCACTCTCTTATAACAATACCTTAGGTTATGGATATGCTTCAGATGCAAGTTATACCCGCATTAAGGATGTTACATTGAGTTATGTTTTTGGTCAGTCGGTTTTAGATAAACTGCACCTGGGTAGTTTAACCGTTTATGCCAGTGGCCGTAACCTGCACACTTTTACAAAATGGGTAGGCTGGGATCCTGAAAACAATTATTCTTCCCGTGGCTCTGGCGACTGGACCAACAACTATCCCATCACCAGGACTTTTGTATTCGGTTTAAATGTTTCATTACGTTAAATTTTATTATTATGAAAAAGAATATCACCATCATAACAGCATTAGCGGTATTATTTTTTGCATTTTCATCATGTAAAAAAGCATTTCTGGATGAAAAACCCTTTTCTGCATACACCCCGTTAACGCTTACCGATTCACTGGGCTTTGAGGCCTCGTTAATCGGTTTATACAACCATACCAGTACCATCTTTTCGTGGTCGGACCAACAGGGCTGGCCAAGTGTTTGGCAGGTAGGTACCGATGTTGCCAATGCAACCAATAACCAGCAGGGCGTAGAAATCCCTTATTATAACTATGCCACTTTAACCCCTACGGATAATGGTTCTGCCCGTACCTGGAACAGAAATTACATTATGATCAACCTAACCAACATTATTGTTGATGGGATCGAAAATCCTTCTGTTACCTCCTTAAGTGCCAAAGGAAAAAGCCTGGTAAGTGCCGAAGCTAAATTTTTCAGGGCTTATGCCTATAATAACCTGGCTACCTGCTATGGGGGCGTACCTTTAATTGTTCATGCCTTGAGCGGTCCAAAAACCGATTTTGTACGCGCACCGCTAGATGATGTAAACAATTTTATTGTTAGCGATCTCATTTATGCTGCGGCAAATTTACCAGATATCGAAGCGGTAAAAACAAATACAAAAGGCAAAATGTATGGCAGGGCCAACCGTTTTATGGCCATGCAGCTTCTTGCTGAAGTGTACCTTAGAATGAATAAACCAGATTTGGCCGAGCAGCAGGCACAGGCCATTATTGCCAGCGGAAAATTCAGTTTAATTAAAAACCGTTATGGTGTAAAAAGCAGTTTGCCAGGCGATTATTATTCTGACATGTTCCAGTATGGCAACCAAAGGCGCTCGCAGGGCAATACAGAAGCCATATGGGTGTTGGAGCAAGAAAATCCAACCAGTGTGGTAGGCGGTATTACCGATAATCCGCAACAACGCAGGGTGTGGGGTGCAGCCTATTATAATATTGCCGGTATGGCATTGGCCGATTCGTTAGGAGGCCGCTCTATTGGCCGTTTACGTTTAAGTAACTGGGTTTTATATGGCCTGTATAAAGGAAAAGATATCAGAAACTCTCAATACAATATCCGTAGAAGATACTATTACAACGACCCGAACCCTACTTATGCAGCAAGATACGGTAAACAGGTGCCTTTCACCGGACCAGATACCCTGATCAATATTTGCCCAAGTACAACAAAATGGGGTGCTTTTGATCCCAATGATACTTTTGGTTATGCGATGATCAAAGATTTTATCCTGATGCGCCTGGGCGAAACTTATTTATTACTGGCTGAAGCGCAGGTAAAACAGGGCAAAACCAATGAAGCTGCAAACACCATTAATGTATTGAGGACGCGTGCAGGTGCAGATCAGGTTTCGGCATCACAAATGACAATGGATTTCATTTTGGATGAACGTGCACGTGAGCTGATCGGAGAGGAAAACAGAAGGATGACTTTAATGAGAACGGGTACCCTGGTAGAAAGAGCACTTCGTTTAAACTCAAATGATGCTTCTAAACCAATTACCGGTTTAACTGCCAAAAATTTATTGTTACCGATCCCGTTGGGCGAAATACAATTAAATAAAGATGCCGTTATTACCCAAAATCCGGGTTACTAATTAATTATCCGGGTCATCATTTACTGATGGCCCGATAATAAAACATTGATTATATTACCGCATCAAACTTTTCAAACAAAACCTGATTATGCTTAAAACCAGATTACCCCTTGCACTGATTTTATTCTTTATTTCATTTTCGAATAACTTATTCGCACAAAAAAAGCTCAATGCTTTTTTCCCCGGTAAAATATGGAAAGACAATAATGGTGTGCATATCAATGCACATGGCGGCGGCATTGTAGAATACAAAGGCACTTATTATTGGTATGGCGAACATAAAATTGAAGGCGAAAAAGGCAATACCGCGCAGGTGGGTGTACACTGTTATTCATCAAAAGATTTATACAACTGGAAAGATGAAGGCATTGCCCTTGCTGTTTCTGATGATTTGAAAAGCGATATTGCCAAAGGATGTATTTTGGAGCGCCCAAAAGTGGTGTACAACAAAAAAACCAGGAAATTTGTGATGTGGTTCCATTTAGAGCTTTTGGGCAAGGGTTACGAAGCTGCCCGTGCTGGTGTGGCCGTTGCCGATAAAGCAACAGGACCTTACACTTTTATTAAAAGTTACCGGCCAAATGCAGGTAAAATGCCATTTTATGCGAGTGGCACTCCTTTAACTGAGCAGGTACACTGTGATCAACCAGCCAATAAAAGCGATGGCTTTTTCTGCCGCGATTTACCCGGAGGCCAAATGGCGAGAGACATGACGGTTTTTGTTGATGATGATGGCAAAGCTTACCACATTTTCTCTTCCGAAGAAAACTTTACCCTGCACCTTGCAGAATTAACACCAGATTATTTAAGCCATACCGGAAAATTTATCAGGATATACGTGGGGCATCAAACCGAGGCGCCTGCACTGTTCAAAAAAGATGGGATTTATTATATGGTAGGCTCAGGCTGTACCGGATGGGCACCCAACCCGGCCAGGTGGTTTAAATCAAAATCGATTTTCGGTCCGTGGGAGTTTATGGGTAATCCCTGCGAAGGCGAAAAATCAAATATTACTTTTGGAGGTCAGAGTACCCATGTGCTGCCTGCCCCGGGTAAAAAAGGCGAATTTATTTTTATGGCCGATAAATGGGAACCTAAAAATGCAATTGATGGCCGTTATTTATGGTTACCGATCAAATTTGATAAAGGAGACATCAAAATCAGCTGGCTCGATAAATGGGACCTGAGCATCTTCAAATAAACTAAAATACATTAAAATTAAAAAACAACTTGCGCTGAAAAGCGGGATAATGGATGTTTTTTATCCTAAAATTCTACCTATGAATACATTAAAATTAAAAAAATACCTGCTCCTGATTAGTGCTTTATGGTATGCCGGAGCAGCATTTGCACAGCAGGGCAACCATACTTTTAAACTCGGTGAAAGTGATTTCCTTTTAGATAACAAACCTTTTCAGATCATTTCAGGAGAGATACATTATCCAAGGGTACCGAAAGAAGCCTGGCGCGACCGCATGAAAATGGCGAAAGCTATGGGCTTAAATACCATAGGCACCTATGTATTCTGGAACCTGCACGAACCCCAGAAAGGTAAATTCGATTTCTCGGGCAATAACGATATTGCAAGCTTTGTTAAAATTGCTAAAGAAGAAGGCTTGTGGGTAATCCTGAGGCCTAGTCCATATGTTTGTGCCGAATGGGAATTTGGCGGTTACCCATATTGGTTGCAGAACGAAAAAGGCCTGGTTGTGCGTAGCAAACAGGAAGAATACCTGAACGAATACCGCAAATACATCAACGCTGTGGGCAAACAACTGGCACCATTACAAATCAACCACGCAGGAAACATCCTGATGGTGCAGGTAGAAAACGAATATGGTTCTTACGCCGCTGATAAAGAATACCTGGATATCAACCGGAAAATGTTTATCGACGCAGGCTTTGATGGATTACTTTATACCTGCGATCCTGAAAGTGATATTATTGGTGGGCATTTAAAAGGTTTATTGCCGGCCATTAACGGTCAGGATAATCCAGAAAAGGTTAGAAGCGCCATCAATAAATACCACGATGGCAAAGGACCATATTTTATTGCAGAATGGTATCCCGCCTGGTTCGATTGGTGGGGAGCGGCACACCACACCATTCCCGCTGAAAAATATACAGGCAAACTTGATTCGGTACTGGCTGCGGGTATTTCTTTAAATATGTATATGTTCCATGGCGGCAGCACAAGGGCATTTATGAACGGTGCAAATTATAAAGATATTTCGCCTTACGAACCGCAAATCAGCAGTTACGATTACGATGCCCCTTTAAATGAGGCAGGTAACGCAACCGAAAAGTTCAGGCAGTTCCGTGCCGTGATTCAAAAGCACCTGCCAAAAGGCACAAAATTGCCAGCTATCCCTGCTGATAAGCCTGCAATTGCCATTAAACCTTTCAAGCTTACCAGTGTATCAAACGTTTTTGATCATTTGCCCAAGGGTATGGAGAACGATAAACCGCTAACTTTTGAAGATTTAAATCAGGATTATGGTTATATGCTTTACCGCGCCACAATTGAAGGTGGCAAAAAAGGAATGCTCAAAATTAATAAACTGAGGGATTATGCCCTGATTTTTATAAATGGTAAGCGGGTTGGGATATTAGATAGAAGACTCAACCAGGATAGTATCATGCTGGATTTACCTAATGGCAGGCTGCAACTTGATATTTTTGTAGAGAATATGGGGCGGATTAATTTTGGTAAATACCTGTTAGACAATAAAAAAGGCATTACCGAAAGTGTTTTATTCAATGGCGCTGAATTAAAAAAATGGACAATGTTCAGTTTGCCTTTTAACCATACTGAAGCCACTGATGCCAAAGCCCCTGCAAATATCGCCAGTGAAGGCCCGGTAATCAGAAAAGGAACTTTTAACCTTGCCAAAACCGGCGATACCTATCTTGATATGCGTGCCTGGGGCAAAGGCGTGGTTTGGGTAAACGGACATAATTTAGGCAAATATTGGTCTATTGGCCCTCAGCAAACCATTTACCTGCCAAAAGAATGGTTAAAAGCAGGTAAAAACGACATTACTGTGTTAGAATTGCTGGATAATAAGCAAGCTACGTTAGAGGCTATATCTACCCCGATTCTAAACAGCCTGAAAAAATAATGAGGGCATAAAACCCGGTATGCAAGTGCAGATTCCGATAAATAAATTTTTACCTTAGGTAGCTGTAATAAAAACGCCAAAATTATCACCGTTAAAATATTGAACATGAAGTACTGTCTGTTTTTTTTATTGATCTGTACAAAATTAAGCTTTGCCCAAAACCTGCAGGATTACCGCATTAGTCCTGTAGAATTTAATAAAGTAAAGCTAACAGATAAATTTTGGCTGCCCCGTGTCGAAACCAATAAAGAAGTAACCATCCCGACTTCATTTGCCCGTTGCGAAAATACCGGCAGGTTAAAAAACTTCGAAATGGCGGCAAAAAAAAGCGGGAAATTCTGCACGGCCTATGTATTTGATGATACCGATATTTACAAAACCATCGAGGGGGCTTCTTATTCGCTCGCTGTTTATCCTGATGCAAAGCTCGAGGGGTATATCGATTCATTAATTGTGGTAATCGCAAATGCACAGGAACCGGATGGTTATCTCTATACTGCAAGGACCATAAATCCTGCAAATCCGCCATCCTGGTCCGGAAAAGAGCGTTGGGTAAACGAAGGGAATATGAGTCACGAATTGTATAACTCAGGCCATTTAATCAAATCGGCAGTGGCGCATTACCAGTCAACAGGCAAGAAAAACCTGTTAAATATTGCCATAAAAAACGCTAATCTGCTCGTGGCCACCTTTGGGCCGGGCAAAAGGAGTGTAGCCCCCGGACATGAGATTGTAGAAATGGCCCTCGTGCGATTATACCAGGTTACAGCCAATGAAAGTTACCTTAAACTGGCGAAATTTTTTATCGATCAAAGAGGAAAAAAGCAATACGATGCAAAAGATAAAAACCCCTGGAAAAACGGCGCATACTGGCAGGATCAAACTGCGGTAATCAACCAGGATGAAGCTGTTGGCCATGCCGTAAGGGCGATGTATTTATATTCCGGCATGGCCGATGTTGCTGCTTTAACCGGAGATAAAGATTACCTGAATGCCATTGATAAAATTTGGGCCAACATGTGCGGCAAAAAAATGTATGTAAACGGTGGCATTGGTGCTGTACCCGATGGCGAACGCTTTGGTGAAGATTACGAATTGCCCAACGCCACTGCTTATAACGAAACCTGTGCAGCAATTGGTAACGTGTACTGGAACCAGCGCATGTTTTTGTTGCATGGTGATGCTAAGTATATCGATTTGATGGAAAAAGTGATGTACAATGCGTTGCTTTCGGGTGTAGGCCTGGATGGGAAAACATTTTTCTATACCAATGCGATGCAGATTTTCGACGGGCCTCATCATAAAGATGCTGAGCCGGGAAGGTCTGGCTGGTTCGAATGTTCCTGCTGCCCAACCAATATGTCGCGTTTTTTGCCCTCTCTTCCAGGTTATATTTATGCACAATCCAAAGATCAGGTTTATGTGAACCTTTTTGTAGCCAGTTCTACTGAGCTGAAAGTGAATAATCAGTTGGTTAAAATTACCCAGCAAAACAATTACCCCTGGGAGGGAAACCTTAATTTTGGTATAGATCCTCAGGAAGCCAGCACTTTCAGTCTTAAATTACGCTTGCCTGGTTGGGCAATGAACGAGGCAATTCCCTCTGATCTTTATAGTTACCACCAGAAAGGGAAAGCAGGATTTACGATAAAAGTAAATGGTAAAAACGCAAAATATCAGATCGAAAAAGGTTATATAACCATCCAAAAACTTTGGAAAAAAGGGGATAAGGTTGAATTTGTGCTTCCGATGGAAGTGAAAAAAGTAACCGCAAATGCAAAGCTTAAGGAAGATGCAGGCAAGATCGCTTTGCAACGCGGACCAATCATGTTTTGTGCAGAAGCGGCAGATAATACAGTAAAAATAAGTTCAATTAAGGTGCCCGGAAATACACAATTTAAATATTCTTTTAATTCAGCGCTTTTAAATGGAGTGGCAGAACTGAGCGGTAACGCTGTAACCACCGCAGCTGATGGAAATGATGTAACTGTGCCATTTAAGCTCATTCCATATTATGCATGGGCAAACAGGAGCAAAGGAGAAATGAGTATCTGGTTTCCTGAATTGTAAAAAAAAATCCCCGCGGTTTGTCACCCTAAGGGATAATTTATTGCATAAAAATTAGTATAAATGATAGAAGAGTTTGCGTGAATAATATCGTCATTTCGACTGAAGCCCATCGATTTTTCATCGGTAGAATAATGGAGAAATCCTTTAAATTTGATGCAAAGATCTCTCCACTTCGCGTTGTTTGGGTCGAGATGACGATTTTTCTATTGGACTCTGTCAATGGGAGTAATCCTGGCTGCGCTGGAATGAAGACCCTTCTTTTTTATTTCGCTTTTTTCACGCCTTCACTCGTCATTACAATTCTTTTGATCGTTCCGTCGCTATTGTAATTTAAATAATCGATACAAACTGATCTCCTAAAACTTCCTCCATCGGTATTAATAGCGCCGTTATGGTAAATAAAATATGATTTTCCTTTAAAATCGATGATGGCCTGGTGATTGGTATTGGAGTTTCCGGCAATTTCATTTAAAATACCTTTATATTCCCATGGGCCATTTACATTCCTGCTCATCGCATAAACAATCTTTTCAGGGAAACCCGATGCATAGGATAAATAATACCATTTTTTGCGTTTATGGATCCACGGTGCCTCTGTAAATTCGGGAACTTCTACTTTTTTAACTGGACCATCCAACTCAACCATATTCTTTTTCAGTTTGGCATAATAACACCTTTGATTGCCCCAAAATAGATACGCCTGTCCGTCGTCGTCAATAATTACTGTCGGATCGATATCATCCCAGCTAATTTTTACATCAGTAGTCATATCATTTGTAATCAAAGCTTTTCCAATCGCATCTTTAAAAGGCCCGCATGGGTTATCGGCCACTGCCACACCGATAGATTTACCATGGATACTGCCGTGCTGGATGGCCACATACCAATAAAATTTTCCACCGCGTTCAATTACCTGCGAAGCCCATGCGTCATCGCTGGCCCAGGCGAAACTTTTTACATTCAACGGCGATGGATGCTCTTTCCAGGTTACCATATCGGCTGATGAATAACATAGCCATTCGTGCATTTCATAACGATCTTTGCCTTTGGGTGCAACGTCGTGTCCGGTGTATAAATAAACCGAATCGCCATAAACAAAAGCTGCCGGGTCGGCGGTATATTTATCTGTAATAATCGGGTTGCCTTTAGAAACGATGATTTTCTCTTGTGCTTTTGCTGCTAAGAAACTAATTGAAAAACCTAAGAGCGATAAGAATATTTTTTTCATTTTTATTGAGTTAATAAATAGATCAGTTTTTTGTTATTCTACTAATAAAACAAATCCACCATTCGGTTTCATGGTGATTATACTGGTACCCTGGCCATTCCATCAGGCGTTTCTGCCAAATGCTGCACTCTCGATTGAAAAATTACTGGGAAGGCAAGTTCAAAGCCATTGGTGGTATTACGGCTTATTTTAGGAAACTTGTTCAAGATCATCGGTGTAAAATCCATCGGTTCGAACACATTCTGTATGGCAATAATTATGGAAAATGGAAGGGCAGGGACTTTATATTTCATTACGGGATTATTTTAATTCGAGTACGACAACAGATTGTGCGGGAAGCTCCACTTTCAATGTATTACCCGATTTTTTAGCCCCTGTAAATTTTGCATTGTGCACTTTACTGGCATTTGTAAACGTATTTACATCAGTAAGTTGTGCTGATGTTAAAATCTGGCCGGTAACGTTTTTCCATTTTAATTCTCCAAGATCTGTGCGTAAATCAATTTTGTTTTTTGGATCGAGGTTAACCAGCGAAATATGGATGGCCCCTGTACTATCCTGCGATGCAGAAACATTTAACGCGGGGATTTTTTTATCCCCCAGGCTGTAATCGGGACTGGTAAAATTAACGGGCAAATATTTGGCATCCATGTGCACTTTATACAGATCGAAAACATGATAAGTGGGGGTAAGTACCATTTTATCTTTTTCAGTTAAGATTAAAGCCTGTAGTACGTTTATGGTTTGCGCGAGGTTTGCCATTCGCACACGATCGGAATGGTTGTTGAAAATATTAAGGGTTGTGCCTGCAATTAAGGCATCGCGCAGGCTGTTCTGCTGGTAAAGAAAACCAGGATTTGTGCCAGGCTCTACATCCGTCCAAATTCCCCATTCATCAACAATGAGGGCTACTTTCTTTTTTGGATCGTATTTATCCATAATAGCAGCGTGTTTGCTCACAATTTCTTCCATGCGCAAACAGTTTTTCATGGTGTTAAAATACTGTTCTTCATCAAATTTTGTGGCAGATCCTTTGGCGCTCCAATTGCCCGTTGGCAGGGTGTAATAATGCAGGGTTAATCCCCACATTCTGCCTGCCCCAATTTTTTTCATGCAGGTTTCTGTCCATCGGTAATCATCTGCGTTGGCACCACTGGCAATTCTTTTTAAAGGTGTCCCTGCATAATCTCTTGCATAAGTGGCATATCTACGGTATAAATCGCTGTAATATTCAGGGGTCATATTTCCCCCGCAGCCCCAGCTTTCATTCCCAACGCCCCAGAACGAAACTTTCCAGGGTTTATCCATACCATTTTGTTTGCGGATGGCTGTCATTGGGCTTACACCGTCGAAATTAAGGTATTCTACCCATTTAGCCATTTCCTCAACGGTTCCGCTGCCTACATTGCCGGCAATGTAGGGTTCGCAATCGAGCATTTTACAAAGGTCCAGAAACTCGTGCGTACCAAAACTATTGTCTTCGGTTACACCTCCCCAATTGGTATTTACCATTTTTGGGCGTTCGTTTCTCGGGCCTATGCCATCACGCCAATGGTATTCATCGGCAAAACAACCGCCCGGCCAGCGCAGATTAGGAACTTTTATTTTTTTCAGGGCATCTACCACATCTAATCTTATTCTGCCTTTATTCGGGATACCTGAGTTTTCACCCACCCAGAAACCATCGTAAATGCAACGGCCCAAATGCTCGGAAAAATGGCCATAAATGTGTTTGCTAACAATTTGATTTCCTGATGGTTTAATGCTGAGCAGGGTTTCGGTTTGTGCATGGATTAATGAGCTGCTACAGAGCAGAGCAATTAAAAGGGTTAATTTTTTCATCTGTTTAGATTGTTATGGCGCCCGGTTTTTTAATTAAAAGGGATTTTAATTACGCTGAAAGAATAGGGCTTTAAGCTGGTATTTAATTTTCTGCCTTTTAAATTGATGGTTGAAACTTTTGGACTTAGTGCCTGAGGATTATCGAATGAATTTACCTGATTGAGGTTCGAATCAGCCAGTTCTTCCAGTGTTCCGCTGTTTTTTAATTTGGTTTTTCCATCCAGTTCAAAATCAATTAACTGGCTTTGACCCGTATTATTGGCTATTTTGATAATCAGTTCTTTTTTGTTTTTATCGAGTACAGAGGAGGCGTACAACCCGTCCTGACCAATGATATTTTTATCATCCAATGTGATCGAAACTACATCAGTTCCTTTATTGGTGGCAAAAAGTTTCTGCACATAATAATCGGGCGTGCCGTAAACATTCAGGTTATCTACCCAAATCATATCCGGAGCCCACTGCCAGGCATCAATATGTGCAAAAAGTGGTGCATATGAGGCCATTTGAACTACATCGGCGTTGCGCTCCAAACCTGTCATTAAAGCCGCTGAAGCCAGGGCACTTTGCCAGTTATTGCGGTTGCTGCCAATCACGTTTTTATCTGCGTGAACAGCATATTCGCCTACAAAAACTTTCGATTCGTTCCGTGGATAATTATCATAGCGTCCCGCATTTTTCAAAAACCAATCTGCCGGGCGGTAATAATGTTCATCTATAAAATCGGCTTTATTTTCTCTTAATGAAGTATTGAGCAGGTTAAAACGGTCGCCCTCTGGATCAGTGCCCGAACTGTTGATGAGTTTAAAATCAGGATATTTTGCTTTAATGGCCCTGGTGAAAATGGCCAGGCGTTCGAGGTATTGAGGTCCCCAGTTTTCGTTTCCAATGCCCATCATTTTTAAGTTAAAGGGTTTCGGGTGACCCAGATCTGCCCTCATTTTACCCCATTTGGTGTTTACCTCGCCATTGGCAAATTCGATCAGGTCGAGGGCGTCCTGAACATAAGGATCAAGCTCATCCAGGGCGACTACTTCCCCGGTATTAAACTGACAGGCCATGCCACAGTTTAAAATGGGCAGGGCGTCCGAACCAATATCTTCTGCCAGCTGGAAGTATTCGAAAAATCCCAGGCCAAAACTCTGGTAATAATCTGGCGCAGGGCGGTGTGCAAATTCCGTATTCCACCTGTTGATGAGTTGCTGCCTGTTTTCTATCGGGCCTATTGTTTTTTTCCATTGATAACGGTTGGCCAAATCGGTGCCTTCTACAATGCATCCTCCGGGGAAACGGATAAAACCAGGTTTCATATCTGCCAAAAGCTGAACCATATCGGCTCTTAAACCTTGCTTACGGCCTTTCCAGGTATCGCCTGGAAAAAGCGAAACCATATCCAGATCGATTTGACCTTTTCCTTCAAAGACGATGGCAAATTTTGCTTTTGGATCTGTTTCTGTGGCAATAAAACTGGCTGATTGTTTTTTCCAGTCGCTGCCGCTTTGCTCCGGAACAAGGTTTCCTTCTCCAATTACTTTATTGTTTGCACTTAATAACTGTAGGTGCAGGGTTACACCAGAGCTTTTCTGACGGTACATCACCGAGAAATCATAACGCAATCCTTTCTTTACACCTATGCCTTTAAAACCCTCGTTGGTAATGCCAAAGGTGCCATTTTCGTTGTTAATCTGCAGGTAACGTGGATTCGCTGTATTTACTTCTTTACGGTTAACAACCAAAATTTCGCCCTCAATAGCTTTTTTTCTTTGAATGCTCCAGCCCATTAAGGGTTTTGCAAATTCGAACGACCTGTTTTTAATCAGTTCTGCATAAATTCCGCCATCGGCGCCAAAGTTGATATCCTCAAAAAATACGCCCCACATATTGGGTTGAACCTTTGCAAGGGTATAATCTGGCTTAATTTTAACAACTTTTGGGATTTGCGCCTGCACTAACATCGGGATGGCTGTAAAACTTAGCGAAAAAGTAAAACAGGCGTTTAACACGCTTTTTTTAAGTGCGTTTAATTTCATTGGTTTTTAATATTTGGTCGATTCTAATTGTAAAAGTAAAATATTTAACATAATAAACGTTATTTATACGATTATTATTTCCAAATAAAATAATCTACAATGTTATCATGTGCAGGGAAATGAACTGGCTTTATTGAAGCAATAAAATTTAGCTGAAAAAAGTAAAACTGCTGATTTTCAGAATGATCGCTATTGAATGACTATAATGCTTCACTGTAGTATATTAACATCGGTAAAATAAAATATCACGGGCAATATGACGCACCGAATCAGCTGTTTTCTGTTTGCATAAGTTACATTTTCCGATCCAAACGTAAGCGAAAAGTAATGGTAAACCATCAGGGGTAAAACTTCGGACAAAGGAAAGTTTACTGATCTACGTATTTTTTAAAAACGTGAACCAGACTTTCGGCAATGATTTTATTGCCTTTATCAGAAGGGTGCAAACCATCATAGGTCATTTTAATTGCATCCAACGGGTAAGGATAATCGTCGCTTTGAGGCTGGTAGGGGATAGAAGCCGATTCGGGATATTTATAGTTTTGGTACGCTCCGGTAGACGGATTTTTTAACCTTTTAAATTTGACTGATTTTTCGACTTTAAGCTTTTGATTATGGTAAAGATCAACTACAGGGAAGTTTTCATGCTTGCCAATTTCGGCGATTGCGTTGGCAAACATTTCTAAAGTCTGGCCATTTTTTGCTTTATACGATCCGAAGGCATTGTTGTTAGCATTGGCGATGTACACAAAATCATTCCGTTGCATTGGCGTTATGATTACAATTTTAGCGCCGGGGTTTAAACTTCTGATTTTATCAATGATGATTCGGTAAGCGCCACAGGTAGTTCCTGTTCCGGTGTTGTTGATATAATCGCTTAAAGAACCAACCGGGATTCCAGCCCACCAATCATTAGTACCCAGAAAAATGGAATATAAGTCTGACTGAACAATTCCCAGCTTATTAATTTCTTTCGCGATGCCAACGCTTGTCCAGCCGTTATGCCCCTGATTGATATAACTGATATTCGGTAAACGATCTTTAACCCGATCCATATAACCTTTTGTTACGCGGTTTCCGGTTTCATTTAGGTGGTTGTTGAGATAGTTGATGGAATCGCCAATGGCCGTCCACCTGATTTCTTTTGCAGGGATAAACGAAAAATTAATAATGGTGCTGAATAAAAAGATTAAAATAATTCGGTTATAGTTTTTCTTGCTCATAAAGCCTTAATAATCATCCTGGTGTTTAAAAAATGCCTGGCGATGAATTTAAGAAGAATATTTTAGGTTTTATTGTGATGTTTGGTTAAAAAAGATGCTGAAAGATAGTGGATTTTAATTCCGGAGAGCCGTGCAGAACTATTTTAACGACTTAAAGTCCTTCAGTGTAAAAGCAAATGTTTAAAAATGGTTTAAGCATTTGACTAACCAACATTAATAAAGCACATATTTACCGAAGAACGCTGTCAATTAAGAAATCTATGACAACCTCGTTATTCCCCTCCAATTACATCAATCAAAAAATTAATTGCATCAGCATAATGAAGTGCTTTTGTTGATTGCATGGTCATATCTGCCGTTTCCGAGGCCCTTTTTAACATTTGTTTTTCATATGCTGAAATGGCCTCTTTACTATTTGGAAAACGATTATCCTTAAAACATTCACTAAGCTCCAAAGCATCGAGCATGGCCATATTTACGCCTTCGCCAGCATAAGGAGGCATTAAATGTGCTGCATCGCCAAGCATGGTTAAATTTGAGATGGTTTCCCAGCTTTGATCCATCGGCATGCAATATTGCGGGCGGGGAACAAAAGCAGCAGATGCATTTTCGAACAGCTCGAGCCAGATCGAATCCCAGTCTGAAAACTCCCTTTTAAACCAGTTTACCACCTGGTTTTGATCAGAAAAATCGATTCCTGACTCCTTAGTCCAGGCTTCTGCGGTATTGCATCCGGTATAAAACACCAAACTGCCATCACCTTTTGAACTTACAATTAATGATTTTTCACTTCCCATGGCAAATATTTTTCCGCCGTTAAGCAGGGCATGCATTTTAGGTGTGGCAGTTGCTGACGAATAAACAGCACCTTCAACAACGGTAATGCCTGAATAAAAAGGCTTAACAGGTGTGATATACGGTCGGATTTTAGAGTTTGCGCCATCAGCAGCAATAACAATGTCTGCATGTACCATATCCTCGTTTTTGAACTCAATCAGCCACGATCCGTTATCGGATTTAAGTGATACGAAGTGACTGTTCCAGATTACAGTATCTTTTTCTAATGAATCTAAAAGGATCTTTTGCAGCGGACCACGGTCTATTTCCGGACGGAATGCCTCTCTATTTTCTGTGTCATTATCCTCAAATACAATATTGCCGTGCTGATCAACGATACGGGTACGATCTGCTCCGGGGCGATAATTGGCCATAAATGCATTCATAAGTCCGGCTGCCTGTAGCGCTGCAAGTCCCGATTCTTCATGTAAATCCAATGTAGCACCTTTTGGTCGTGCATTTTCGTTGGCGTCGCGTTCGTAAACGTTTATGTTAAAACCATCCATTTGTAGCAATCTTGCTAGCGTTAAACCACCCGGACCAGCGCCTATGATGGCAATTTTTTTATTTTTAATGTTATTCATTGTTTTTCTGATTGGTTACACCTTTAATAACGATTTCACAGCAGGTTAAAATCACTTCTTCGGTAATAATCTGTACCGGACGATCTAGATGATCGAAATATTCTGCTACCAGATCCTGAATAGGAGAGAAGAGTAATGCCCGGAGCACATCGTGTGGTAAACCGGGTATCAGGCCTGTTTTAACATGCGTTTTTAAGAAAAAATGGATCGGCGCAAAAAACGCACCTTGCTGTATATTTTTCGCCAGAAAAGCCTTATTTAAGAGAGGAGAAGATTTACCATATTGGATGAGTGAAAAAGCAGGTTTGTTGTTTTTAAGGTAGCTGAACGTATTTAACCAAAGTTTTTTCATTCCTTCGGCAAAACCCATCGCAGGATCGAAATCTTTTAACACTGCTTTTTCATAAGCGCCAAGTACTTCTTCAATAAACAGCTTTACCAGCAGATCTTCCTTATTTTCGTATTTGATGTAAATGGTACGGGGCGATATGTTTGCTGCCCTGGCAAGTTTTTGCATGCTGAGGTTTTCCAAACCTTCTTCAGAAATAATCTGTAAAGCAATGGATCGGATGGCTGATTCTTTCTCTAAACTTTTAGGCCTCATTTTGTTTTATCGTTTAACAAGCATCAAAAGTAAGTAAACGTTTGTTTACTTTTAAATTTAAAATAAATTTTGACAAATGGATTAATTTAGGGATGTACCGAAGAATAATTAACTATATAAGAAATATAAGCTTATATGGTTCTTAAATGCCTTAAATGGTTAAAAAATATAATAATAAATAAATGGTGATAAGAATTTATTGCATAAAAATCAATATTAATGACATATAAAATTGATTTTTTGCCCTGCTGCACAACCTCGGCTCGCCGCCGCCGAAGGGCTCTTTCTTTTTGGCATCAAAAAGAAACAAAACCGAGGCTTGCCGAGCTCATTAATGCAAATAAAAAAGATAAACAGCTTATTAATAAAATGCCGGCTGAAATTTTTTTTTTGGGGAGTCCGTGCTTTGGCCTGAGCTTCCTGAGAAACACCTAAAGTAGTTTCCAGCACTAAAACTTATTCTTCATGCCAAAAAGCCCCATCAATCCTCCGGTATGGATGGCAAGGATTTTATCGTTTTTATCAATAACGCCCTGTTTTTGTAAATTGACAATGGCATAAAACATTTTTGAGGTATAAACCGGGTCTAAAAGCAGTCTGGATTTAGCAGTAAAGATTTTAATAAAATCGATCAGTTCGGGAGTAGTTTTAGCATAACCGCCAAAATGATAATCAAGGTGTAATGTTATATGATTGGAAAGTGGTATGTATTTCTCTATTTCATCCTGAATAAATGATCCACCTTTTAACACCGGAATAATGTGGAGTTTGGTATTTAATTGATGTTGCTGTATCCCTTTTAGTAAACCAGCTGCGGTGGTTCCCGTTCCGGCGGCACAGAAAATATGATCGTAATTTTCAGTCAATTCGCTGATGATCTCTGCACAACCTGGTATGGCTTCCGGTGATGCACCACCTTCATCAATAAAAAATGCCTGTTTATCAGTCGCAAAATGCTGTTCAAACAATTTGTATTTATCCCGATAACTTTCACGGTCAACAAAAATGAGTTCCATGCCAAATAAGCGGCACAATAATAACATTTCATTCTTAACTTCTTCACCACGGACAAAAGCGGTCGATTTTAGTCCTGATCTTGATGCTGCCGCGGCCGTAGCCACCAGGTGATTGGAATAAGCCCCGCCAAAAGTGATTAAATGTGTTTTGTTTTCTGCGTTGGCTTTAGCTAAAATGTATTTGAGTTTGCGCCATTTATTGCCTGAAATGTAAGGATCAATCAGGTCATCGCGCTTAACAAAAAGATTGTTAAAAGGAGCCAACCCAATTTTTTGTACAGGACTATTTATTTCTTCGAACACGCGTAAAAATAAAAAACACCTGAGTATTTCAGGTGTTTTTAAGCATTATTATCTTTAATAATTTATTATTTACCAATACCTAAACCAATCCCCGCATTAACCATGCTGTATTTGGCTTGTGTATATGAACCGTAAAATTTAAAGAAACCGAATTTTAACTGAAAGCCTAAACTTGCCCTAATGCCATCAATATCAGTTTGTTTAACTGAAACCGGATCAACATAAGTTGCCGAAGTTGTCGCACTGGTTGCAAAACGATAAGTACCGAGCGCTTTTAAATTGGTATTGGAAGTTTGATAACCCACACTTACAAATGGCGTAAAAAAGAGAATCTTTTTAGAAACAATGGCATCAAAATTTACACCGTTAAATTTAGCGTCAATGCGTTGATCTGAATTTCCGGTATTGTCGATATCTAAAGGCAAAGTGTATTTATACTGGGTAAAACCACCTGCTATGGCAATATCTACTGGAATTAATTTTTCTGTTGATCCCATAATTAAAGGTAAAAGTTCCACTTTAGCACCAAAACCGATCATTGATAAACTTCCTAAATCACTACCGATTTTTATTTTAGGCATGGCCCTTAAAGTAATATCGATATTTTTGGGCAAACCTAAAGTAGCCTGAATCTGGGCAGATGGCACAACATGAAAGCCCACGCCCTGTGGCAGGTTGAAAAATTTACCAGTAGGGATACCGTTGCTGGTGTAAATTTCCATTTTACCACCTTCACGGTCATCGCCAAAAGCAGTTGGTCCGATTGAAGAAGCGCCCGGAGCAGGTTTGATGTTACTTAAACCCAGGGTATTTACATCATAACTTCTGGCCGATTGGGGAACAAAAGCAGCGGAGGCCGAAACCTGACATCGAACTTTAAAAAACCTTTTGATTGGGCAGTGTTCGACCAGCCATCGGTTAAACCGAGCCCCAAGCCTTTATATAAAGGATCGAAATAAGCATTAACCAGTTTTGTCGCATCTGCCGGACCGCCTACAAACAGGCCTCCAACATCTTGCTGCGCACTCGCTTTTTGGGCCATTACCAATAAAAATAAAGCCGCCAAGGCCTCTAAAGAGTAGTATTTTTTCATATAAATGATTTAGGATGATTTGATTGTATTAAAGATAAGCCTCTTTTTCCGAAAACTGCAATCATTAAAAAATTCTTGAAGTTAAAAGTTTATTTTTGCCCCATGGAAAATGTGGTCGAATTGCAGGAATCAGAAGAGCAGGAATTATATGAACATTTAAAAATCATTGTCGATAAGGGGCAGTCTTTGCTGCGCATTGATAAATTTTTGATGGTGCGTGTAGAAAATGCCTCGCGAAACCGTATTCAGAATGCAATCGATGCGGGTAACGTTCTGGTAAACCGGAAACAGATTAAAGCGAGTTATAAGGTTAAGCCTTTTGATGAGATTTCGATTGTTTTGCCACATCCGCCACGCGATACCGAGGTTTATCCGGAAGATTTGCCGCTTGATATTATTTATGAAGACAGCGATCTTTTAGTAGTAAACAAGGCTGCCGGAATGGTGGTGCATCCGGGATTTAACAACTATACCGGAACGTTGGTTAATGCTCTGGCCTTTCACTTTGAACAATTGCCTCAATTGCCCGGCAATGATGGCCGACCGGGTTTGGTGCACCGCATTGATAAAGATACCTCGGGTTTACTGCTGATCAGTAAAAACGAAAAGTCGATTACCCATTTAGCCCGCCAGTTTTTCGATCACAGCATTACCCGTAAATACATTGCGTTGGTTTGGGGCGATATCGAAAATGATGGAACAGTAACCGGTTATATCGGCCGCAGTGCGAAAGACCGCCGTGTGATGGATATTTACGACGATGAAGAAAAAGGCAAATGGTCGGTAACGCATTATAAAGTATTAAAGCGCCTGGGTTATGTAACGCTGATCAGCTGTGAGCTTGAAACCGGCCGTACCCACCAGATCAGGGCACACATGCAGCACATTGGTCACCCGCTTTTTAACGATGCGATGTATGGTGGCGATAAAATTTTAAAAGGCACCACTTTTAATAAGTACAAGCAGTTTGTAGATAATTGCTTCGAATTGTTGCCCCGTCAGGCTTTGCACGCACAAAGTTTAGGTTTTATTCATCCCACTACAAAAGAATATATGTACTTCGAATCTCCATTGCCGCCCGATTTTAAAGCGGGCTTAACCAAATGGGAAAATTATATCGTTACATCATAAAATATGCTTCAGGAGTACCTCTTATTTAATGATGAATTTCAGGCAGCTGATGTTCCATTTTTAACGGCTGCCAACAGGAGCTTTAAATTTGGAGATGGCTTGTTCGAAAGCATGCGGATGATTAACAATAAGCTGCAATTCGCTGATTTACATGCCGACAGGCTTACTGCCGGAATGAAAGCGCTTAAAATTGATGGTCATGCTTTAATGGACGATTATTTTTTGCGTCAAAAAACGGCTGATCTTACTAAACGCAATAAATGGAACGGCAATATCCGCTTCCGCCTTTCCGTTTACCGGGGAGGCGCCGGTGTATATACGCCCGAAATTAATAAAGCCGGTTATGTTTTAGAGGGGATTCCTTTAAAATCATCAAATTATGAACTCAATAGCAAAGGCTTAATTATTGATGTTTATGACGAAATGACCAAACCGGTGAATAAGCTATCGAATTATAAAACAGCCAATGCTTTACTTTACGTGATGGCCGGACTTTTTAAAAGCCAGAACCGTTTGGATGAGGCAATGATCCTGAACCAACATGGATTTCTGTGCGAAAGCATCAGCGCCAATGTTTTTGTGGTATATAACAAGCAGATTTATACCCCGTCACTGGCCGAAGGCTGCGTAAGTGGTGTTATGCGTACAGCCATTATGCAATTATGCAAAATGAACGATATGCCTTTAATCGAAGCACAGATTAATCCGGAGATTTTAAAAGAAGCTGAAGAAGTTTTCATTACCAATGCCACGCAGGGTATCCAGTGGGTAATGGGTTATGGCAGAAAGCGCTATTTTAATGAAGTTTCGAAATTTTTGAACGAAAAATTGAACGCCTTTTAGTTCATTGGTTCATTTGCCGTTGGTTTATTCGTCAGGTTAAGCGGTTAATTTATGCCAAACTTAAAATTACAAGCGGTCATTTCGAGCGAAGTGCAACAAAGTCGAGAAATCTGTTTAGATAGATATCTCCACTTCGCCATGCTCCGGTCGAGATGACAACTTTTTTTTGAATTTCTTCGCGTCAAGACTCCAGACTAAGAACTTCTGACTATTGCGATAAATCCACGCTAAACACCAAACGCTCTCCTCCAACGCACTACAACCTCATTCCCCTTAAAAAATCTTCGATCAGCATTCGTTTTTTGCCTTCGTATTGGATATCCAGCAATTTGATAAATCCATCTTTAGCCGCAAATTTTAAATAGGTTTTACCATCAGTTAAAAAACCACCGGCTGCAATACCCGGTTCCCTATCTTCGAGTTCTGCCTTAAATACTTTTAAAGTTTTATCATTAAGCGCAGTAAAAGCTGTTGGGTATGGACTTAAACCGCGGATTAAATTGTGAATGTGCTGTGCACTATTGTTCCAGTCGATTTTGCAGTCTTCCTTAAAAATCTTTGGTGCATGTTTTAAATCATCGCTTTGCGGCTGCGGTTGTTCTTGTACTTCACCTGCTTCAATGGCGTGGAGGGTTTTTACCAGTAAATTTGCACCAACAACCATCAGTTTATCGTGCAGGTCTCCTGCGGTTTCATCATCTGCAATGGCCACACTGTCACTCATAATGATATCACCTGTATCAATTTCCTCCTTAAGGAAAAAGGTAGTAACACCGCTTTCTTTTTCGCCGTTAATAATGGCATGATTAATCGGTGCTGCACCACGGTATTGTGGCAATAATGAGCCGTGTAAGTTAATGGTTCCTTTGGCTGGCATGCTCCAAACCACCACCGGTAACATCCTGAATGCCACTACAACCTGCAGATCGGCCTGGTATGATTTTAACTTCTCAATAAATTCGGGATTCTTTAGTTTTTCGGGCTGCAAAACAGGAATTCCTTTTTCTACAGCGTATTTTTTTACAGCACTTTCGTTCAGTTTCTGGCCACGGCCGGCTGGTTTATCTGGTGCAGTAACCACGGCAACCACATCAAAACTGGCTTGTACTAAGGCATCTAAAGAGGCTACAGCAAAATCGGGCGTACCCATAAAAACTATTTTCATAAAGAAAGTGTTGTGTTTCTAAAAATAACGTGATACCCACGTTAAAGTTTTGCAAAATAACTAAAAATAAACCCATACTTATAGGTAAAAAATGGTACAAGGCAAAGATGTTGTTAAAGCAAGTGGATTGGTGTACGTAACTGATGCCATGCCTGGTATTTACCGTAAAGGCAAACCAGGTAAATTTTATTACGAAGATAAGGAAGGAAAAAAAATAACCGAAGAAAAGCACCTCGAGCGGATAAAAACGTTGGTTATTCCGCCTGCGTGGCAAAACGTGTGGATTGCCAGTAAACCCAATGCCTACCTGCAGGTTACCGGGATTGATGCAGCAGGCAGAAAACAATATAAATACCACAACAAATGGACCAGCCGCCGGTCGGAAGATAAATATTTCCGCTTGCTGGAATTTGGAAAGGCTTTACCCAATGCCAGAAAAAACCTGGAGAAGGACCTCCGCCGCAAAGATTTTGACGAACGCAAAGTACTCGCCATTTCGGTTGACGTGCTCCAAAAAACACTCATTCGTGTGGGTAACGAAAGTTATAAGCAGCTTTACGGCTCTTTTGGCCTTACAACGTTACGTGATAAACACGTAAAAATCAACGGCAGTAAAATTACCATGGATTTTATAGGTAAAAAAGGTGTTCAGCAGAAAGTAGAACTGAATGACAGGTCTCTAGCTAAACTGGTTAAAAAATGCAGAGACATTCCGGGGCAGGAATTATTTCAGTTTTATACTCATGGAAAAGAACATAAAAGCATCGACTCGGGCAAAATAAATAATTATATCAGAGAAATTACAGGCGATGATTTTACCGCAAAAGATTTCAGGACCTGGGGCGGTACACTGGAAGCTTTGCGCCAGTTTTCGAAATGCAGCGCCGATGAAAGTTTTAATTTAAACTCTAAAAAGGCTATTATAACTGTTTTAGATTGCGTTGCCAAAAAATTAGGAAATACAAGAGCTGTGTGCAAGAGTTCTTACGTATATCCTTTATTGCTTACCGCTTACGAGAACAATGAGTTAGGTAAATACATGAAAAAGATGAACAACAATAAAGTAATCGGAAAATTAGCTCTGGCGCATGATGAGAAAGTATTATTGTCGTTTTTGAAAGCGAATAGTAAATAAAAAACCCGTTATATTTGTTTTTTTATCCTCTATATGCAAATTAATCTTGACGATAACGCCACCGTTTTTTATACATTGATCGAAGAATCTCCAATGCCAATTGCATTATATGTTGGAGAAAAGATGGTAATTAAAGTTGCCAATAAAGCAATGCTTAAAGCATGGGGAAGAGATAATAGTGTTATCGGACAAGAACTTGCTATTGCACTGCCTGAACTAAAAGACCAGCCATTTTTAGGAATTCTGGAAGAGGTACGCCTCACCGGTGTTGCTTACGAAACCAAAGAAGACCGCGTATTGCTGATCAATGATGAGATACTGCAAACTTTCTATTTTGATTTTATTTACAAACCTTTAAAAGATGATAACGGACAAGTTTGGGGTATTGTTAATAATGCAACCGATGTTACTGAACTGGTAAATGCCAGGTTAAAAGTAAAAGCAAGTGAAGAACTTTTTCGAAAAATGATTCAGGATGCCCCGGTGGCCATTGGTATTTTAAGAGGAGAAAATTTTGTAATAGAGCAGGCAAACGAAGACCTGCTGAAATTGTGGGGAAAAACAAAAGATGTTATAGGGCTCAATTTAATTGATGGTTTGCCAGAACTAAAGGGACAACCCTTTCCCGATTTGCTTGCCCAGGTTTATAAAACAGGTGTAGCCCACTATGGTTACGAAACCATGGCCAGGTTAGAAAGAGAAGGCAGGCTTCAGGATTATTATTTCAACTTTGTATATGATCCGATCCGCGATCAGCACAATGTGGTTACCGGTATCATGGTTGTAGCCAACGAAATTACTTCTTTGGTACACTCGCGTATGGAAATGGCCAAAAGCGAAGAACGTTTCCGGAATTTGCTATTGGATACCCCAATGGCTACGGGCTATTACGAAACAGAAGATATCATCATTTCTTTAGCCAACGATGAAATGCTGCGCTTTTGGGGTAAAGATAAAAGTGTAATTGGCAAACCTATGGAAGAGGCTATTCCTGAATTAAAAGGTCAGCCTTTTATTGGTATTTTAAAAGAAGTTTATCGTACGGGTATTCCTTATCATGCCGATCAGCAGGAAGCTTTATTACCTGTTAACGGTAAATTGGAAAAAGTATGGTTTAATTTTACCTATAAGCCTTTAAGAAATGTAGATGGCAAAGTTTACGCCATTTTACACGCTGCGATGGATGTAACCAAACAGGTGCAGCTGCAACAGCAAAAAGATGAGTTTTTAGGAATCGCCAGTCATGAACTTAAAACACCTGTAACCAGTATTAAAGCTTATGCGCAGGTATTAGAGCGGATGATCAGAAATGATGGTGATGAGAAAAAGGCTTCTATGGTACATAAAATGGACGTACAGTTAAACCGGTTAACCGGCTTAATCGGCGACCTGCTCGACGTGACCAAGATTCAATCCGGTAAAATGACCTTTAATCCCGTAAATTTTGATTTTGATCTTGCTGTGGCGGAAATTGCTGAGGAAATGCAGCACATTAGTGCCAGGCATCATATCCATACCGATTTGCAGGGGCATGCTAACGTTTATGCCGATAAGGAGCGTATTGGGCAGGTAATTACCAATTTCTTATCAAATGCCATTAAATATTCTGCCGACGCCGATCAGGTTGATGTAAAAACTTACACAACAGACAACGAAATTATTTTAAGCGTAAAAGATTTTGGTATTGGCATATCGAAAGAATTACAGCACCTCGTTTTTGATCAGTTTTACAGAGTTGGCGGTCAGCTGCAGCATACTTATCCCGGTTTGGGCCTCGGACTTTATATTTCTTCCGGAATTATAAAAAGTGAAGGAGGAAGGATCTGGGTAGAAAGCGAAGAGGGGCAGGGCGCCACCTTTTATTTTGCCTTAAAAATATAATTCCACTGATCTGAATAAAATCAATGGAATCATCTGCTATTCTTTTGGTGCCTTTTTTATCGGGTGTACCGGTTGTTCTTCCTGTTCGCGCTGTTTAGCCGGATTATTGGTTTTTGGCGCTTTGTTCGGCGTGCTGTCGTTTTCTTTCCTCACCGTTTTATGGTCAACAGGTTCCCTGCCTTTTGGCACTTCTTCCTGGTAATTGCTGCCGGGTTTATCGCTTTTAACTTTTGGACCGCTCATGGTTATAATGATTGAATAAATGAATTTTGAATGTTGTAAGTTTATAATGTTGTAAAGTTTAAGGTTGTAATGTTGTAAAGTCTAAAACCTCTATTTAATAACAATTCTTAATCTGTTAAGTTTGAAAATATTCTCATCAGCGGCATTTCCTCATTCAATCAATCCCTCATTCTCTCATTCAATCAGTTCTTCATTCAATCAGTCCCTCATTCTCTCATTCAATCAATCTCTCATTCAATCATTCTTTCCCTCAATCCTTAATTATACAGCAAATATTTTTTACGCATCGTTTTATAGGCACTTAATCCCGGTTCCCAGCTTGCCCGTATTTCTGCTTCGCTTTTTCCGTCAATTACCTGCTGTCTGAAATCGCCCACACCAACCAGTCTTTCAATTGTACCCATTTCTTTGCTCAGTTTGGTGTTAAAGAAATCTTCTTTTCGTGGCGATGCTTTGTAAAGTTCAATTAACCAGCTGATGTTTACCTGTTTTGATTTTATCAATTCTGCAGTATCGTAATTTCTCAGATCCAGGCCATAACAAACCTGATCCTGGAATAATGGTGTTTCCGACATGCCTTTTATGCTTTTTGGCGTAAAACTGAAATCAAATTTACCTTTAAGATATGGCGCCCCAACTATGGTAAAAGGAAACATCGTACCACGGCCATGGTTTAAATAAGTACCTTCGAATAAACACGTAGATGGATAAAGTAAAATAGCCTGCTGTGTATTCAGATTTGGAGAGGGTTTAACAGGTAAAACATATTCCATATCGTGGTTGTAATTCGCATTTTTAATAATCGTGATTTTACATTTCACTTTGTCTTTTAGCCAGCCCTCGCCGTTTAACATCTGTGCATATTCGCCAACGGTTAAACCATGCGCAATTGGGATGGGTTGTACACCTATGCCCGATTTAAATTTTGGGTCTAAAATTGGTCCGTCTATTAAATAACCGTTCGGGTTCGGGCGATCTAAAATCAGCAATGGTTTGTTGTTTACCGCACAGGCTTCCATTACATGCTGTAACGTATTAATGTAAGTGTAAAAACGTACGCCCACATCCTGGATATCAAAAACCATCACATCAATATCGGCCAAGTCTTCAGCCGTAGGCGTGCTGTGTTTGCCATAAAGCGAAATGGCCTTAATGCCTGTTTTTGTATCTACATCATCATTAACGGTAACGCCAGCGCTCGCATTGCCTCTAAAACCATGTTCAGGGCCAAATATTTTCTGGATTTTGATGCCGCGTTTTAAAAGGCTGTCAACCGAGGTTTGCTCACCTATAACCGAAGTAGGATTTACCACCATGCCCACACGTTTGCCTTTTAATAACGGAAGGTATTTTTCGGTCTGTTCTGCTCCCGTTTTCAAGGTTGATGGCAATTTTGGCGTCCTGATCATCAATTTTCTATTTTCAGGACTTTTTTTGCCAAGAGCTTCCTGTTCAAGTGGTTTTGGCTGTCCACAGGCAGATAATGCAATTAAGCTGGTTAAAGCAAAGCTGATGTATTTTTTCATTTTTTTATGATTCTAATCTTCCGGTAATTACAGCAAAACAATTTACCCTGTATTTTGATTTATGCTATTGGGATTTGTGCGAGCTGATCTTTAAAGTTGGTTATTTATTTCCAAAAATGCCATTTTTAAAAAGGAATTGAGCATTTTTGTTACTTAACAATTGATTAAATTGAATTTCGAATATTTCATAGCAGGGCGGATAGCCATTAAATCTGAGCGTACTTTTTCTAAACTGATCGTTCGCATTGCAATAGCAGGCGTAATGCTAAGCCTCGCTGTTATGATTCTTTCCATTGCCATTATTAAAGGCTTTAAAACCGAAATTCAGGATAAAGTGAGGGGATACCTGGGTGATGTACAGATTACCCGTTACGACCTGAACAATTCTTTCGAACATTCGCCCTTTGTATTGGATGCGGAAACCCAAAAAATGCTCAAAACCAATAGAGATATCGAGTTTTATTATCCTTTCGCTACCAAACCCGCCATTCTTTCGGCCAATAGTGAAATTGAAGGCATTAATTTTAAAGGGGTTGACAAAAGCTATAAATGGGATTATATCAAACAGCATATCATCAGCGGTACAATTATCGATTTTTCTGATAGTACAGCTGCCATGCAGGAATTGTTAATTTCAAATTACACCGCTAAGCGCTTAAAACTCAAAACCGGCGATGATTTTATCATGTACTTTGTTCAAAACCAGCTCCGTCCGCGAAAATTCAAAATCGTTGGTGTTTATGATATCGGGGTAGAAGATATTGATAAGGGATTTGTTTTGGGCAACCTGAACATTATCAAACGTTTAAATAACTGGCAGCCAAACGAAATTGGTGGCATCGAAATCAGGATTAAGGATTTTAACAAGCTAAAACCCGTTGCCGATAATATTTACGAAAAACTGCCGCGAAACTTACGTTCCTATTCTATTGAAGAAAATTTCCCGAATATTTTTACCTGGCTGGGTTTACTTGATGTAAATACAAATGTGATCCTGAGTTTGATGCTGATTGTTGGCGTTATAAACATGGTTACGGCACTGTTGATTATGATTTTAGAACGTACCAACATGATCGGGATGCTAAAATCATTTGGGGCCAGCAACTGGAGCATCATGAAAATTTTCCTGTACAATTCGGCTTATCTCATTGGAATTGGCCTGCTTTTAGGCAATATTTTAGGCTTAGGACTTGGTTTTTTACAGCAATCTACGCATATATTTAAGCTTAATCAGGCATCATACTTTTTAGCTTACGCACCGATAGAATTTCACTTTATGGATGTATTGCTGCTTAACGTAATTACGGTGGTAGTGTGTTTAACCGTTCTGATTATCCCTTCACTTTTAATCAGCAAGGTTTC
Organism: Pedobacter sp. 22226; assembly: GCF_052045455.1. NCBI lineage: Bacteria > Pseudomonadati > Bacteroidota > Sphingobacteriia > Sphingobacteriales > Sphingobacteriaceae > Pedobacter > Pedobacter sp. 22226. Next base: position 130,844 of record NZ_JBQEPB010000010.1, read on the forward strand.
TCCGTTAAAGGCCATCAGGTTTAAGTAATTCAAAAAAAACTTGGGTCACCAGGCAGATCAAAACCCGGTGCCCAAGCAAACCTAAACCTAAGCTCTTTTTAACTCAATTTATATTGGTGTGTTAATTGGTTCTCTTTAAAATATACTCGTAACTCATTGTAGCGTATGAGGTTGCCGGATCGATGTTTGTTTGTGGTTTCGATCTTCTTTTCAATGTTAAATCTGCACCGCTGCTTCTAATATCATATTCGCCGTTTAATATCATGCCCCAATCAAAATCTGCCGTCCAAACACCTTCATCAGCAAAATAGCCGATGCCGTTTTTAAAATTATAAGTGCCTTTGCCGCTTAATGATTTTAGGGTAGAGCCAACATCGGATGTAATATTAAATTTGCCGTCTTTTAACGAAATCGAAACCTGACGGGTTACCGGAACCGATTTCGCACTATTGCTGATTACCAGTACACCGGTGTAATTGCCATCCATTAAAACATCAACACTTGTTGGTTTCTTGCAGCCGAAACACAGGCAAATGGCAAATAAAAGCATGCAGATTTGAACTTTCATACCCCTTAAACGGGATTCAAAATGAAAACGCTACAATAAATTTAAATCCAGTCTGTTTCTTGTATGCTCTGGATAAATTCGGTACGTGGCTCGAGGTTTAGGTAAGGATAAGTCACTTTCGAAAGGTACAAGCCTGTTGGATGGGCGGGCAATGATAGTTTGGAGGGTTTTAAGCTGATCAGTTCACTTTCAAATTCATCAAGGCTAAGTTCTCCTTTACCAACCATTAACAGTTTACCCATAATAATGCGGATCATTTTACCCAAAAAGCGGTTGCTGGCAATGTGAAACCTGAACCGGTTGCCTGCAGGATTTACCAATAAACGGGCTTCCATTACATTACAGATGGTATGTTCGTATTTATCCGGATGGGTGCAAAAGGCCTTGTAATCTTTATATTGGGGTAAGAGTTCTACAACGGCTTTCATTTTATCAAAATCGAGATTATTGAGCTGATAAAAAGAACTTTGCGTACTTAAAAAGGGATCTTTACAGGTATGTACAAAATAATCGTATTTACGCTGTACGGCATCGAACCTTGCATGGGGCTTTCCTTCCATTTTAATAATGTCGAATACCGCAATATTATAGGGCAATGCTTTGTTCAGGATGTAAAGCAGGTCGAAATCAATTTCTTTTTCAATATCGGCATGGAAAAAAAACTGACTTGCATGTACATGTGCATCTGTGCGGCCACAGCCATTAATGGCAATCGGCGATTTTAGGATTTTAGAAAGCGTTTGTTCAATAACTTCCTGAACGCTTTTAACCCCGGGTTGTTTTTGCCAGCCACTGTAGTATTGACCTTGATATGCAATATGGAAGAAGTATCTCATTATTTCGGTGCAATTTTACGGAAATTTTAGCAGCAGGAATATTAAATCCTATTTTTGCGGGGTAAAATTTAATCATGGATTTAATAAATTGTCCTTGCGGAAGCGGCATTACCTTTCAGCATTGTTGCCAGCCTTACCATTTAAAAGTGAAAACTGCACCAACTGCCGAGGCTCTAATGCGGTCGCGGTATTCGGCATTTGTAATGGCCAATGCCGATTATCTTTACGAAACTACACATAGCAGCAAAAGAAAAAACCATTCGAAAAGCGCTTATTTAAACAGTGCAAAAAATACCAGGTGGCTTAAGCTCGAAATTATTTTTTCGGATTTTGATGTGGTGGAGTTTAAAGCCTATTACCTAAACAAAAAGTTCCAGACCGAGGTATTACATGAAAAATCTAATTTCAGGCTAGAAGACGGTAAATGGTATTATGTGGATGGGGATTTTTATTTATAACAAAAACTCAGTTACATTATCCGGTGTAATTACTTTAGTTTCAGCATTTTCATAGGCATCTAAAAATGTTTTTGGAAATTTCGTATTAACTTTTGGATTCCATTTAATTTCATAAGCGCTCATTAATCCGTTTCTTTCTTCAATATAATCTATTTCCTGCTGGGCATGTGTACGCCAAAAATATTGGTTACAGTTAATTTGTTTATAAGCAAGAAACTTAACCCGCTCACTAATGACGAAATTTTCCCAAAGTGCCCCAATATCCTGTCTTAATACCGCCGGACTAAATTGATTAATCACAGCGTTTCTGATTCCATTATCGTAAAAATAGATTTTTCGACTTTTCTTTAGTTCATTTCTTAGGTTTCTACTTAAAGATCCCAGTCTGAATACAATAAATGCCTTTTCAAGCAGATCGATATATTTCTCTGTTGTTTGATTATCCAAACCTGATAATTGGCCCAGTTCGTTGTATGATACTTCATTACCAACCTGAAAAGCTAAAGCCTGGATTAATCTCTCCATCTTATCTGGTTTTTGTATCTTCTCCCAGGTTAAGATATCTTTATATAGGTAACTATCTGATAATTGTTTTAACCGTATTTCTTCTCCGCCAGGGTTGTTTACAATTTCTGGATAGTAGCCATAAACCAGGCGATGATGTAATAATCTTTTTTCGGTAAGTAAGCCATGCTCTTCTACCATTTCTCCAAACGAAAATGGGAACAGATTATACTCCCATTTCCTGCCAGTAAGCGGTTCATTGATATGGTTGGCTAACTCAAAAGCTGATGAGCCTGTAGCGATTACCTTTACATCTTTAAGCTGATCAATAATTAATTTAATAGACAGACCGATATTATCAATTCGTTGTGATTCGTCTATTACCAGTGTTTTTGATTTTCCAAGTAGAGCACGTAACGATGTAGAGGTGGTATTATTAAGTATTGTTCTGATATCTGCATCATCACCATTCCACCACATAACCGGTTTGGTAAATTTTGAAGACAATTGTTGGATGAGCGTACTTTTTCCAGCTTGCCTTGGACCTAAAAGTATGATTGCCTTTTCATCTTTCAGGTGTTTTTGAATGGAATTGGATATTGCTCTTAAAATCATATTCGCAAATTTAATATAAATTTTGCGAATGGAATCGCAAATTTCATGTAAATTTTGCGATTTTACTCCTTTTAGCTATAATTTCTTTGCTTCATTCCAATATACATCCATTTCTGAAAGTGTCATATCAGCAAGGGCTTTACCATTTTCTTTGGCTTTACTTTCAAGGTACTGGAAACGTTTAATAAACTTCTTATTGGTTTTTTCCAGGGCGTTTTCTGGATTGATATTGATAAACCGCGCATAATTGATCAATGAAAAAAGTACATCGCCAAATTCTGATTCTGCTTTTTCGATATCAATTGCTGTATGATCTGCAACATTAAATTCGGCTTTAAATTCCTGCAGTTCTTCTTCTACTTTTTCCCAAACCTGGTTTTTATCTTCCCAATCGAAACCCACGCCACGGGCTTTTTCCTGTATGCGTGCCGCCTTAACCAAGGCCGGTAGAGAAGAAGGAACACCTGCCAGTACCGATTTATTGCCTTCTTTCAGCTTAATCTGTTCCCAGTTGCGTTTTACATCTTCCTCGTTTTGTACTTCAACATCGCCATAAATATGCGGATGGCGGTTTACCAGTTTATCGCAAACCCCATTTAAAACATCGGTAATGTTAAAATCGTTCGTTTCTGAAGCAATTCTTGAATAAAACACCAGGTGCATCATCACATCACCAAGTTCCTTTTTAATTTCATCTAAATCGCCCTCTAAAATGGCGTCGCTTAGCTCATAGGTTTCTTCTATGGTTAGGTGGCGCAAGGTTTCCATGGTCTGCTTTTTATCCCATGGGCATTGCGTACGCAAAGTATCTAAAACGGTGAGTAAGCGTGTAAAAGCATCGGCCGGATTGCTGGCGCTGGCAGGAATTGGATTGTTTGGCATGTTTTATTATTGAGGTAAATTATCGGACGCTAAAATACCAAACCCAGCCGATTAAGAAAAGCTGAAAAGGTATCCTGAACCATAAATATTTTGGTCCGGGGCCGGGTTTGTACAAGTCTTCATAATTAATGCGGTGTTTAGCCGCATAAATATTGGCTGGTAAAATGGCCAGAAAAAAGATGATCAGTGCAATTCCTGTGTAATACCGCGTATTTTCTATTGCTAAGCCGATGGCAAATAAAATTTCGAGCACACCTGTAAGAAGCACAATTTCTACCTTTTTAGGGATAAATAAAGGAATCATGGCCGCCATGCTGGTTTTAAACTTAAAATGCCCGATGGCTGTAAAAAGCAACATTACACCCATAGCAATATTGCCTGCAAAAATATTTCCTTTATCAAAGGTTGTGTGACTGCCAAAAGTTAAAAGTGCCACATATACCAGGAGTAGTACAAATAAAGGTTTCATTAAATTATTTTATCAGGTTAAATGCAATTAAGATGGTTGCTATAAACAATATCACCAGGCCTGATAAAAATATAAAATCTGCTGTTTTTTCCAGCCGCTGACTTGAAGTTTTTATCCTTCTCATAGCGATAAAGGATAAAATACAGCTGGTCATAAAAAACATCACGGCCGCTACGGCAAATTCATCAATTAATGAACCATCGGTAAGTGCCAGCTTTTTTAGGGAAGTGAGCACGATAAAGCAGATCCCCTGCAAGTTTGCAGAAGTACTTAAAATATGTGGCGATCTGTTTTCGGCCATTTTAATCTTTTTCTTCTAATTTAATCTTTTTAGTGATCCGGTAAATGCGTTTCTTTTTATCCGGTTTATGCTCTTCGCCCATTAAAATGCCCCATGGTTTAAGATTATCTACCCGGTCGAAAATGATTTTCAACATCGCCAGGTAAGGGATGCATAAAAACATGCCCGAAATGCCCCAGATCATTTCGCCAACCACAATACCGATAAAGGCAAACAAAGCATTTATTTTTACCTTCGAGCCTACTACCAATGGCATCAACACATTTCCATCTATAGCATGCACACCTACAAAAGCAATTAAAACCAATAATACCTTACCGGCCCCGGCGGTAGCAAAGGTGATTAAACAGCTCACCAATAATGCAAAAAATATCCCCAGGTATGGAACAACATTAAAAATACCGGCTACCAAACCCAAAAGAACGGCATATTTAACGCCTAACAAACTGAGTACGGTAATCATTAATACGGTAACGATCAGCATCTGCAGAAATAAGCCAATGATGTATTTTTTGATGATATACTGGATCTGACTTACAATTTCGGTTACTTTTTCTTTGTGTTCTTCTCTAAAAACAGAAGTTAAAAAGGTAAATAAAACCCTGCGGTAATTTAAAATGAAGAAAGTAAACAATAGTGTGAAACCTAAAAACAACAGGGTAGAAGATAGGGTAGCCAGGGTTGTGGCAACAATTGCAGCGCTTGTAGCCAATGCTTTTTCGGTACTATCATTTAAATAATCAAGCTGTTTTTGCGAGTTTACCCCAAAAGTATGCGAAATCCATTTCTGGAGCTCGTGGTACGAAACATTGGCTTTTTCTTTTAGTAAAGGCCAGTCTGCCCATAAATCGCTCAACTGATTGCCAAAAAAGTAAATGATGCCGCCTATTACGGAAATCATCAGGATTACTGAAACCAGTGTTGATAAACTTCTTTTAAATCTTAACCTGTGTTCTAAAAAATTACATACAGGGAGCAATAAAATTGCCATTAAAAACGAAAAAAGTAAAGGCGCCAAAAGTGATTGGCCTAAAATGGCAATGTAGGTTAAACTTATTAAACAGAAAAGAACCAGTGCCAGTTTGGGTAGAAATGATAGTTTGTCTTTCATAAAATTTTAAATCCTGTTTAATACAAAATGCCCGACTAATTGTTTGATTAATCGGGCATTTAAATATAAGGCATTATTTTTTAATAGCTGCTTGCCTGGTCTAAAAGTGAAATATCTTCAGGCGAGAGTTTTAGGTTTGCTGCATCGGTGAACGATTTTAACTGACTTAAATCGGTAACACTTGCAATTGGAGCCGTAATTGAAGGGTGATGAATTAACCAGGCCAGTGCTACAGAAGCTGGTTCTACCTTGTATTTATCTGCCACCTGATCAAGCGCTTTTAAAATCCTGAAACCACGCTCGTTCAGGAATTTTTTAACACCACCGCCCCGCTGACTTTTATTTAAATCATCTTCACTGCGGTATTTTCCTGTTAAAAAGCCACTTGCTAAAGAATAATAGGTAACTACACCCAAACCATGTTCTAAACAGATTTTTTCGTGTTCCTGTTCAAATTCTTCTTTATCGTAAAGGTTGTAACCAGGTTGATAAACCTCATAACGTGGAAGGTTATGCTCGCTTGAACTCAGTAATGATTTCTTTAACCGATCAGCAGAAAAATTCGAAGCGCCAATCCAGCGTATTTTTCCGGCTTTAATTAATGTTTCGTAAGCACTTAAAGTTTCTTCAACGGGAGTGCTTTCATCATCAAAATGAGAAAAATAAAGGTCAATATAATCGGTTTGTAAACGGGATAAAGAATGTTCTACTTCATTAATGATGTAATCTTTCTTTAACGATTTTCCCTGACCCATATCTGAGCCAACTTTTGTAGCAATAATGATGTCGTGGCGTTTGTTCTGTTTTTTAAGCCAGTTGCCGATAATTGTTTCCGACTCACCACCTTTATTTCCGGGTACCCAGCGCGAATATACATCGGCAGTATCGATAAAATTAAATCCGCTTTCTACAAATTGGTCTAATATCTTAAACGATTTTTGCTCGTCGATTGTCCAGCCAAAAACGTTTCCTCCAAATACAATGGGCGCAATATTTAAATCGGTTTTTCCTAAGGTTCTTTTTTCCATGATACGAATGTTAATGTTATGCTAACAAATTATATAGGCTGAGGTTTTATACAGCGGTCTGAATTATGTCAGGATATCGTAGGTTTTAACCGCAAAGTACACAGAGAGCAAGCGCTGGAGGGCACAAAAGTAAGCGGCTATTTATTCATAATTTTCTTTTGAAATTTTATCTTCCAACTTTCGGAGGGTTAGGAAGAGATTTTAGATAACACTATCTTCTGACTTTCGGACCTCCGACCCCGGACTTTTCCATCTTACATTTTCCATCCTTTACATCTCTTTAACTGCTCTAAGCATCTCCCTTTTCCCCAGTGCACCTGGTAATTTTTCGATGGTAAACCCGCTGGCTTTAACTGCTCTTTTCAATTTCCCTGTAATGGCATAGGTAACAAAAGTTCCCCCTGGTTTTAAAAAACTGCAGGCATGCGCTATAATTTCATCGCTCCACATTTCGGGCTGGTGCTGAACAGAGAAGGCATCATAATAAATGAGATCAAATTTTTGGTCGGTTTGGTATTCGGCCAGGGTGGTGTGCGGTATTTCCAATGTGCAAAGCGCGGTGAGTTTTTGAGGTGCTTTTAATGCATTTGGGTAATTGGTAATAAAATCAGACCAGATCCCTTCCGGAACATAAGCCGAATAACCGGTTTGCTCAATTACTTCACTGGTAAGTGGAAAAGCTTCTAAACTGGTGTAATTGAGTTTAATGTGGTTTGCCTGGCAATATTCGAAACTTAAAATAAAGTTTAGTCCGGTTCCGAAACCAACTTCTAAAATGGAAATTTCTGACCGGTCAGCCGAAACGAATTTTAAACCTGCATCAATAAATACGTGTTTACTCTCCTGTAATGCACCATGTTTACTATGGTAATGTTCGCCAATGGTTTCGTTATAAAGTGTGTTCGAGCCATCAGCAGTAGGAGTAATAATATTCATGGGCTATGATGTATTGATTTTAAAGATATTGGTGCAAATATAGGAACAGGATTGATAAGATTTCAGGATCATGTTTTTATCTTAATACTTGTGTGCCGGTACTTGCGCTTTAGTATTTATCCTTTTACCTTTGATCTTTAAGCTTTCACCTTACATTAAACCCTAACATGGATATCGAATCTTTCAGAGAATATTGTTTAAGCCTGCCGGGCACCACCGAAGGCATGAAATGGGAACATTTGTGTTTTATGATTGAGGAAAAAATCTATGTAATTATCGCTATTGATGAGGGTAACAGTTTTTCAATCAAATGCAATCCCGATGAATTTGAAGAACTTGCAGCCAGAGATGGCATCGCACAGGCTTATCATATGGCGAAAAGGCAATGGATTCAGATCGAAAATTTAGAAGTGCTAAACGATAAGGAATTAAAAAGCAGGGTGGCAGATTCTCGGGCGATGGTTTTGGCTAAATTGCCTAAAAAAACACAGGCAAAATACGCTTAGGTTTTTATACCAGTTTTTCAACGCCAACAGTCAATCAAAGTGCGCATATCTATGGTTTTTGATCTGCGTGATGGTAGCTAATGTGCCGGGCATGGAGGTTATTGTTTTGGCGCCTGCTTTTTCACTTCTTCCTCATTCTTAAACTCTTTCGATTTCATGATGTTGAATTTGTACATATCTTCCGTATTAACCAGTTTTCGGGTACATTTTTCAATATCAGTACCTTCCTGCCATAAGTAAGGGCGGAAACTATAAGTTTTAGAACCATCTAAATTGCCGATAAACTGGCTCCAGGAGTTCCAGCGGAGACCTTTGTAAAATTTAGAAAGATCACTATCGAAACAGAAAACAAGAAACTCACCATAACCTGCACCCAGCGGCTGCCAGGTTAAACTGTTTGGTTCAAGGTAGTACACGTTTTTAATATCTTTACCCAAGCCTCCATAATTAATGGCAAAGAAACCACCAACTGCGTCATCAGCAATTAAGAGGTACGGCATATTATCGCCATATTCTTCAAGCGTTTTGCCTTTATTCCATTCGGCAACGTTGCGGTTTAGTTTTTCGCTGCCCGAACCTAAAATCCTGATCCAGCCATTATCTACTAAAATACCGCCTGTATTATAAATTACCGACCCTAAAGTGGCGTAAGTAGTCATCTGCGCATTATAAAGTACCTCTTTTGCTTTTGCAGAATCAACAGGCAATACTTCAACCTTGTTTTTGGCAGAATCAATCCATTTCTTTACGAGCGGCCAGGCAGGGTCTGTTTTATTAATTAGTGCATCAAGACTAATCAATTTGTTTTCCTGGGCAAAACCTGTTAAAGAAAATAAACTTAAACCAAGGATAAGGAGTGATTTGATTGGGCTTTTCATTGACGGATACTTATGTTTTTTCAAAGATAGAATGATAATTAAGAATTGCCGAAAGGAGTTACATTAATTTTTGGTAAATATTGAATTTGATTTAATGATTGGTTCGTGGCGACACGAACCAAGGCAAATAGTGTTGGGCGCATATATTTAAGTGCAGTTGGATGGTAACATCTGATACTGCTTATAAAACAAAACGTCCCGAAATAATCGGGACGCTTGCAATATAGGGATGATATAAATAATCTTTATGCGGTTTAGGGGAAAGCCTTAAACCCTCCACCTTTAACCTTCTACCTTAATCCTACCACATTCTGATCCTATCCTCTGGTTTTTTATATAATTTATCGCCAGGTTTAACATCAAAAGCATTATACCAGGCATCCATGTTAACCGGAGCACCAATGGTACGGTATGGACCTGGAGAGTGTGGGTCGGTTTTAATTAACTGAGCAGCACTTTCTGGTAAAATATTACCTCTCCAAACCTGTGCCCAGGCTAAGAAGAAACGCTGATCTGGTGTAAAGCCATCAATTTTCTCGTTGCTTTGACCTTGTTTAGTCATTTTGAAAGCTGTATAAGCAGCGTTTAGTCCACCCAAATCACCAATGTTTTCACCCATGGTTAATTTACCGATTACATGTACGGTATCTAATACAGTGTAACCATCAAATTGCTCGCCTAAAGCCTTGGTTTTAGCATCAAATTTAGCTTTGTCTTCTGCTGTCCACCAGTTTTTTAAGTTACCGGCAGCATCGTACTGACTTCCGCTGTCATCAAAACCATGGCTCATTTCATGTCCGATTACCGCACCGATACCGCCATAATTCACAGCATCATCAGCATTTGGATCGAAGAAAGGGAACTGTAAAATCCCTGCCGGGAAAACTATCTCGTTTAAAGTAGGACTGTAATAAGCATTAACCGTTGGAGGCGTCATACCAAAACGTTTACGGTCAACCGGTTTGCCCAACTGATCTACCATTTCGTTATAACCCCAAACACTCGCATTGCGTAAGTTTTGGAAATAAGTGCCTTTGTTGATCATTAAACCATCATAGTTTTTCCATTTTTCAGGATAACCCACTTTAGGAGTAAATGCATGTAATTTAGCCAGTGCTTTTTGTTTGGTTTCAGGACTCATCCATTCTAAACCATTAATTCTGATTTCGAAAGCCTTACGCAGGTTCACAATCATCTGGTTCATACGCTCTTTCGCTTCAGGTTTGAAATATTTAGCCACATAAAGCTGACCCAATAATTCACCAATAGTACCATCAGTTAAAGATGACATGCGCTGCCAGCGTGGAGTTTGCACTTTCTGACCGGTTTGCGCTTGTGTAAAAGCAAAACTTGCCTTCACAAAAGGAGAACTTAAGCTCGATGCCGAACCTTTTAAAATGTTCCATTCCAAATAAGTTTTCCAGTCTTCAACCGGAACCGATTTCAACATGCCATCTAAGCTAGCCATAAATTTAGGCGACGAAACCAAAACCGTATCCTGGCTTTTAATTTTAAATTTAGGCAGGTAAGTTGTCCAGTTAATATCCGGTGTTTTTTTATTTAACTCAGCAACAGTAAGTTTGTTGTAGGTTGCATAAGGATCACGCATTTCCAAACGGCTCATCTGCGCTTCAGCGAACTGTTTTTCAATTTTGTAAACCGTTGCTGCTTTTTGTTTCGCCTCTTCAGGAGAACTTCCTGTTAAGGTAAACAAGGTAACCATGTAAGTATTATATGCATCGCGGATTTTAACACTACGGGCATCATCTTTCAAATAATAATCACGATCGGGTAGGGTTGTACCGCCCTGACCAATGTTAACCATGTATTTATTAACGTTTTTACGGTCCTGGCCAACACCTAAACCGAACATTCCGCCGCCTAAACCATTGGTTCTCATGTAAGCTACCTGGTCTAAAACACCTGGAATATCTTTAATCTGTTTCACTTTTGCCAAATCAGCTTTTATTGGTGTGTAACCTAATTTTTCGATGGTTACGCTGTCCATTGCAGCCGTGTAAAAATCGCCAACCCTGCGTTTTACTGAGCCGGCAGGTGCCGATTTATCTGCAGCAGCATCTTCTACCAAAGATTTTACCGCATTGATATTAAAATCGCGAAGCTCGTTAAACGAACCCCAGCGTGTTTCTTTAGCAGGAACAGGATTGTTTTTTACCCACGTACCACTTGCGTAGGTGTAGAAATCATCGCCTGGCTTAACGGATAAATCCATATTGGCAGGATCGATAAATTTTTTTGTTTGTGCATTTGCAGAAAAGCCAGCAGCGACTATACCCAGTGCCGCAAAATATCTTTTCAAATTTTGGTATTTCATTCGCTTAATAAGTTAGTATTTACTGCGAAATTTATGAAATACAAATCAATACTGGAACAATATAATAAGAATATTACTTGTTAAACCAATAGTAGATTTTTGCCAGGCCGAGCCGCCTGATCAATTCGGATGCTGAAAATGAGATTTTAATAGATTTCATGATTTTTAAATCTTTTATACACTATTAACATTTTTTAACAAATTTTATTGTGCGCTTGTAAAAATTATTGCTATTAAGAATGATTCGGGATAAACCATTTAATTTTCCATAAATTTGGTTTTTATAGATTAGAAAATGAGTGTGCAGCGTTCCATCGGATTTTTTAGTCCCGCCATCCGCTGTAGCCCCGAAGAAAAACCGGGGGCTGTCGCTGCTGCCGGGTTTAACTAACAGCATTTAAGGCGTTTGGCTACTGAATTACTAATCACAGCAATAAATCATGTTTTAGCAGATAACATAATGAGTCACACCCACAATAAAGAAGATAGCTGTTGCAGTAGTAAAGCGCATTCCGAACCGAAACATAATCACGATCACGGGCATTCGCATGAGGAAGGCGACGATCACGACCACGATCATGGTGGCGATCCATCTGCATTTAAAACTTATTTGCCTGCCATTATTACACTGGCAATGCTGTTGATCGGAATTGCCTTCGATAATCTTTTTAAGGTTCCTGCATTTCAGGTCATCAGGCCTTACTGGTACATTGTAGCTTACCTGCCTGTAGGCATTCCGGTTTTGCGCGAGGTTTGGGAAACTTTTAAAGCGAAAGATTTTTTTACCGAGTTTTCGCTAATGTCTATCGCTACCATTGGGGCTTTTGCCATTGGCCAATATCCTGAAGGCGTAACCGTAATGCTTTTTTACACCATTGGCGAACTGTTTCAAATGGCTGCGGTAAACCGTGCAAAAAGGAACATTAAAGCCTTGCTCGATGTGCGTGCCGATGTGGCTCATGTATTCCGCAATGGAAAATACGAAGATGTTAATCCCGACAAGGTAGAAATTGGCGAAACCATACAGGTTAAAGCCGGAGAGAAAATTCCTTTGGATGGCGAACTGATCAGTGAAAAAAGCAGTTTTAATACCGCCGCATTAACAGGGGAGAGCAAGCCACGGACCATTAATAAAGGCGAAGCTATTTTAGCCGGAATGCTTAATATTGATAAGGTAATCGAAGTGAAAGTAACAAAGGCTTTTGCCGATAGTGCTTTATCGCGCATTTTGGAAATGGTGCAGAATGCCACTACACGTAAAGCCAAAACAGAACTTTTTATACGCAAGTTTGCAAAGGTGTACACCCCGATTGTTTTTTTCCTGGCGCTTGCATTAGTTACCATCCCGATTTTGGTTTTAGGTAGCGAATATCATTTCCAGACCTGGTTATACCGTTCGCTGGTTTTTCTGGTAATTTCTTGTCCATGTGCTTTGGTTATTTCTATTCCATTGGGTTATTTCGGAGGCATTGGCGCTGCCTCTGCAAATGGAATTTTATTTAAAGGCTCTAATTTCCTCGATCTGATTACCAAACTCAATACCGTGGTGATGGATAAAACAGGAACCTTAACCAAAGGTGTGTTTAGTGTACAGAAGATAGAGAGCAGCATTGATGAAAAGGAATTTTTGAATCTGCTAACTGCTGTTGAAGCAAAATCGACACACCCGATTGCCAAAGCCATTGTTGAGTATGCCGGAGATCAGGAAATCCATCCGGCTGAAAATATAGAAGAGGTAGCCGGAATGGGCTTAAAAGGAACTGTAAATGGTAAAGAGGTATTGGCCGGTAATGTTAAGTTGCTGGAGAAATTCGATATCGGTTTCGACGCCAAAGTAAAAGATATCAAAGAGAGCATCGTGGTTGTAGCTGTGGATCAACGATATGCAGGTTATGTTTTAATTGCTGATGAGGTAAAAGAAGATGCTGCAGAAGCCATTAAACAGTTGCATGAAAACGGAATAAAACAGGTGGTGATGTTGAGTGGTGATAAATCATCCATTGTTAAAAAAGTAGCTTCGGGTTTAGGTATCGATACTTATTATGGTGATTTACTGCCTGAAGATAAAGTGGCTAAACTGGAAGAAATTAAAACCGACAAAACTAAAGTGGTGGCTTTTGTTGGCGACGGAATTAACGATACCCCTGTTTTGGCCATCAGCGATATTGGTATTGCGATGGGCGCAATGGGAAGTGATGCGGCCATTGAAACAGCTGATGTGGTGATCCAGACCGATCAACCTTCAAAAATTGCAACCGCGATTAAAATTGGCAAGGCCACTAAAAATGTGGTGATCCAGAATATTGTATTGGCATTTGCAGTGAAAGCAATCGTCCTGATTTTAGGAGCAGGCGGCATAGCAACCATGTGGGAAGCCGTTTTTGCTGATGTAGGCGTAGCGCTTCTGGCTATTTTAAATGCAGTAAGGATCCAAAAAATGAAGTTTCCCTTGTAAGGTTAATTGTTTAAATTGGTTGATTGATTAACTGAGTCTGGACTGCTCTTTTTTTGATTTATTCGCATTATGGATAATGTTTTCGAGGATAATGTAAAATAATTTATCACTTGCAATACTAAGTAATTTAGTATATTTGGTTATGTCGAAAAAAACAGTTCCCTATCCAGTATTAGATGAAATCGATGAACCCGTTAAGCAGTTCAATGAGCTTGATGCATCGTTAACCTACAGCTATGCAAGTTACCTTAACTGGCTTTTTCCTGAAAGGGTAGAACTGATTGCAGGCAAAATCTTTAAGATGAGCCCGGCGCCATCAAGCGTTCATCAGGTGGTTGTTGGCAACATATTTCTTAAATTAGGTAACTTTCTTAAAAAACAGCCCTGTAAAGTTTTTATTTCTCCATTTGATGTTCGCTTTCCAAGAGAAAGTAAAGATGATAAGGAAATCTTCACGGTGCTCCAACCTGATATCTGCGTAATTTGTGATAGAAGTAAAATTGATGTCCGTGGTTGTATCGGTGCACCCGATCTTGTGGTGGAGGTTTTGTCGCCAGGCAATACCAGAATGGAGCTGCTTAATAAATATCATGTTTACGAAGAGTTCGGGGTTAAAGAATATTGGATAGTAAGCCAAAGCGATCAAAATATCTTAATTTACACCTTAAACGAGGGTGGTAAGTTCCAGCCCTCTAAAATATTTACGCTTAGCGAAAAAATCACATCAACCGTATTGCCCGGTTTTGAGCTCGCTTTGGATGATATTTTTGAAGATATGTAAAATAATTTATCACTTACAATACTAAGCAATTTAGTATATTTGAATATGTCGAAAAAAACAGTTCCATATCCAGTACTTGATGAAATCGATGAACCTGTTAGGCAGTTCAATGAGCTCGATGCATCATTAACCTATAGTTATGCAAGTTATTTAAATTGGCTTTTCCCCGAAAGGGTTGAGTTAATTGCAGGTAAAATATTTAAGATGAGTCCTGCGCCATCAAGGATACATCAAACAGTGTCTATCAATTTGTTAAAGCCCTTGATCAATTTTTTAGATGGCAAACCCTGTAAAGTTTATGCAGCACCATTTGATGTCCGTTTCCCGAAAGGAAGCAAAGCTGATAAAGATGTGTTTACTGTGCTCCAGCCCGATATCTGCGTAATTTGTGATAAAAGCAAACTTGATGCCCGTGGCTGTATCGGCGCGCCTGATCTCGTGGTTGAAATTTTATCGCCTGGAAATTCAAAAATGGAACTGCTTCATAAATACCGCGTGTACGAAGAATTCGGCGTTAAAGAATATTGGGTGGTGAGCCAGAGCGATCAGAACATTTTAATTTATACTTTAAATGAAGAGGGTAAATTCATACCTTCAAAAATATTTACCCTGAGCGAAAAAATCACTTCATCTGTATTGCCAGGCTTTGAACTGGCACTTGATGATGTTTTTGATGACGTTGAGTAAGCAATTGTACAAATGCACGATGGGTTTTAACTTGCACAAGCCAATTTTTCTAGACCTGATTGAAGCGTAAAGCCCGCAGTCCCGATTCTTTACCAATCAACCGGCACTAAATCAGCGTCGGGCAAGGACTTGCAGCGCAAAGCAGGACCAACTTTAAAATGAAATGTTGCATTTGCTTTCCAAAAAATAAAAATCCTTATCTCCCACAAATACTGATATAAAGTGTAACTGTTTTAGTCTTTCAGCTTTCCGCTTACTTGGCTTTGGTCTTTCAGCTTAATTAGCTATTTTTGAACTTTTAATACATTCATGAGCATATCCACCAAGTACAATCCTGCAGAAACAGAAGATAAATGGTATAGCTATTGGCTATCGAAGAAGTTTTTTCATTCAGAACCCGATGAGCGTGAGCCTTATACAATAGTCATTCCGCCTCCAAATGTTACGGGGGTGCTGCACATGGGACACATGCTTAACAATACCATTCAGGATGTGCTGATCCGTAAGGCTCGTATGCAGGGCAAAAACGCTTGCTGGGTGCCCGGAACCGACCATGCTTCCATAGCTACCGAAGCAAAAGTAGTGGCGATGTTAAAAGAGCAGGGTATTGATAAAAAAGACCTCTCGCGGGAAGAATTTTTAAAATACGCCTGGGAATGGAAAGAGAAATACGGTGGCATTATTTTAGAGCAGTTAAAAAAACTGGGCGCAAGTTGTGATTGGGATCGTACCCGTTTCACCATGGAAGAAGATCTTTCTGAAGCCGTGATTGATTCGTTTATCCACCTGTATAAAAAAGGATGGATTTACCGCGGTATCCGAATGGTTAACTGGGATCCGGCGGGAAAAACCGCTGTTTCTGATGAAGAAGTGATCCGTAAAGAAGTAAACCAGAAGTTATATTATATTAAATATCTGATTGCGGGGACTGAAAATCAGTTTTTAACAATAGCCACAACGCGTCCGGAAACAATTATGGCAGATGCTGCCATTTGTATTAACCCGAACGACGAACGTTTTACGCATTTAAAAGGCAAAAAGGTTTTTGTACCTCTGGTTAATCACGAAATTCCGGTTATTGAAGATGATTATGTAGATATCGAATTTGGTACCGGTTGTTTAAAAGTTACTCCGGCACACGATTTGAACGATTATGAACTGGGCGTTAAACACAATTTACCGGTTAACGATATTTTAAATGATGATGGAACTTTAAACGAACTTGCGGTTATTTTAGTGGGTGAAGACAGGTTTGTTGCCCGTAAAAAGATCGCTAAAATGTTAGAGGAGGCCGGACATTTAGAAAAGGTTGAAGATTATAAATCGCAGGTTGGTTTCTCTGAACGTACTGATGCTGCCATCGAACCAAAACTTTCGATGCAGTGGTTTGTGAAGATGAAAGAAATGGCACAGCCGGCTTTAGATGATGTTTTGAACGGAGAAGTAAACCTTATCCCGAATAAATTTGAAAATACTTATCGCCATTGGATGGAAAATGTGCGCGATTGGAATATTAGCCGTCAGTTATGGTGGGGACAAAGAATCCCGGCCTGGTACGATGATAAAGGAAACTGGGTAGTTGCCAAAACAAAAGATGAGGCTTTAGAAGAATTCTGGAAGAAAAAACACCTGGACGAAAGTTGCTCGGACGCCGAAAAAGCCGGATTTAAACATCAGTTGGAGCCATTTTTAAGACAGGATGATGATGTAATGGATACCTGGTTCTCTTCATGGTTGTGGCCGATTTCTGTTTTCGATGGCTTTAAAAATCCAGAAAATAAAGACATTAATTATTACTATCCTACAAATGATCTGGTTACTGCACCAGAGATTTTATTCTTCTGGGTAGCGCGTATGATTATGGCCGGACATGAGTTTATGGGCAAAAAACCATTTACCAATGTTTATTTAACGGGGATTGTTCGCGATAAATTAGGTCGTAAAATGTCTAAATCGCTTGGTAACTCACCAGATCCGATTGGTTTGATCGAAAAATATGGTGCCGATGCCGTTCGTGTGGGAATGTTAATGTCATCACCAGCCGGAAACGATTTGATGTTTGATGAAAGTTACTGCGAGCAGGGACGTAATTTTGCCAGTAAAATCTGGAATGCTTTCCGTTTGGTAAAAGGATGGGAAGTGGACGAAAATCTTGCAAATCCGAATACGCAGGCCATTTCGTGGTTCGAAAACCGTTTTAACGAAGCTCTGGTAGAAATTGAAGCCAACTTTAAACAATACCGTTTATCGGAAGCATTAATGATCACCTACAAGCTGGTTTGGGATGATTTCTGCGCCTGGTATTTAGAAATGGTAAAACCTGCATATCAACAGCCGATTGATGCCGAAAGTTATAAAGCTACGATTGCATTTTTTGAAAATATTATCAAATTATTGCATCCAAATATGCCTTTCATTACTGAGGAATTGTGGCATGATGATCTTTTCGCTGAACGTAGTGAACTGGATTGCTGTATTGTGGCCGAATTCCCTAAAGGAGGTACTTTCGACGAGAAATTGTTAAAAGACGCAGAAGTAATTAAAACGGTTATTGCTGAAATCAGAAATGTGAGGAATCAAAAGCAGATTTCGCCGAAAGAGGCATTGCCATTAAGCATTAAGGTAAACTCCGATCTGGATTACGAAAAATGGTTAAATATTGTTTTCAAACTGGCCAACGTAACAGAAGCAGAAATTGTAAACGATAAAATTGTGGGTGCAACTGCATTTATGGCCGGAAAGGATGAATTTTTTATCCCGCTTACCGAAAATATCGATGTAGAAGCCGAACGCGAACGTTTAAATGCCGATTTAATCTATTTACAAGGCTTTTTAAAGTCGGTTGATTCGAAATTGAACAATGAACGTTTTGTTCAGAATGCAAAACCAGAAATTATTGCCAACGAACGCAATAAAAAGGCCGATGCTGAAGCAAAAATTAAAATTATTGAAGAAAGTTTAGCTATACTGAATTAGAAAAATAAATATTATTCGATAGTAAAAGCCTTTCAGTAGAAAATCTGAAAGGCTTTTTTTATGTGTCGATGAGTAACAAAAAATAATTATTTCAAACGTTTTCCTCGTCTTTATAAAAGCAGGTTACTGTATTAAAAACCAGCTTGATTAATGTTTATTGACTGTTATTGCTACAGTTAATTATTGTTTTAAAATAAGGTTTCAAAAATATTACTTGTGAAAATTTAAGGTTTACTTTTATTAACCATATTTTAGATTTTATTAAAACGGTTTACCAAATCGTGAACTATTTAAGTGATAATCTAACCTAATATCCTCGAATGGAAAATTCCAGAAGAAAATTTATTAAGCAATCAGCAATATTTGCTGCGGCTACTTATGCAGGCACCATGGGCATGAGCGCCAAAAGTTATGGCCGTATTATTGGTGCTAACGATAGGGTACGCGTTGGTGTTGTTGGATTTTCTGACCGTTTTAAAGATACCCTTTTACCTTGTTTCCTGAACCACAACAAGGAGCTGAATTTCGATATTGTTGGCCTTTCTGATTTGTGGAACTACCGGAGAGACCTGGGGATTGCTCATCTGAAAGCTAAATTCGGGCACGATATTAAAGCCTGCCGCAATAACGACGAACTTTATGCCACAAAAGATCTCGACGCCGTAATTATCAGTACAGCCGATTTTCAGCACGCTTTACATACCATCGAAGCCGTGAAAGCCAGTTGCGACGCTTATGTAGAAAAACCTTTTGCCGAAACCATGGACGATGCCAAAGCGGCATTTAAAGCGGTTAAAGCAAGTAAACAGATTGTACAAATTGGTTCGCAGCGGAGAAGTGGGGAGAATTATACCAATGCAGCAAAATTTATCCAGGACGGAAAATTCGGACCGATTACAGCGGTAGATCTGGTTTGGAATGTAAACCAGCCAGGCAGATGGCGCCGGCCCGATCTGGTAGCGAAATTAAAAGAAGAAGATATCGACTGGAAACGTTTCTTGTTAAACCGCCCCAATGAAGCATTTGATCCACGTAAATATTTAGAATACCGCCTGTTCTGGCCATATTCTTCTGGAATGCCTGGCCAGTGGATGAGCCATCAGATTGATACCGTACACTGGTTTACCAATTTAAAACACCCGCGCAGTGTAGTGGCCAATGGTGGTATTTATACCTGGAAAGATGGTCGTAGAAACTGGGATTCGATGGTTGCAGTATTCGATTACGGTCAGCCTGATACCACTGATGGTTTCCAGGTAACTTTTACTTCACGCATGCAGAACAGCGTAGGTGATGTAGGAGAAGTTTATTATTCAAATGGTGGAGAACTGAACCTGATTACCAATAAAGTTTCACCAAAAGGAGGTTTAAGGCAACAGGAAGCTTCAGCTATGGGTATGAAAGCCAATCTTCTGCCTGAATTCGATCTTAGCAAAACCGAAGTTAAAGCCGCAACCGGTGCCAATATGGGTGGCGACGCCCTAACCTCAGGCCATATGCGCAACTGGATGGAATGTGTACGTAGCCGTAAAACGCCAAATGCACCTGTTGAAGCCGGTTATTCGCACTCTATTGCCAATATCATGACCAATGCCGCCGTAAGAACCGGAGCAAAAGCCATTTTCGACGAAGGCAAACAAGAAGTAATTGCAAACGGAAAAGTATTTAAATATTAAAATAAGAAATATCGTCATTGCGAGGCACAGTTCACCCCGAGTTCGGGGAAGCAATCTATTTAGCAAAAAAGATTGCTTCGCCATTCTTCCTCGCAATAACGGCAAGAAAAAAACTATCATGTTAAAACTTAAAAAATATAGTATCCTGGCCCTTTCCCTGATCAGTCTTTCGGCTGCTGCCCAAAAAACAAAACCCCTCTTCGATGGTAAAACCTTAACCGGCTGGAAAGCCGTAGCAGGCGCAGCACCGTACAAAGTTGAAGATGGTATGATTGTAGGCACCATGACCAAAGGCACACCAAACTCGTTCCTGATCACCGAAAAAGAATACGGCGATTTCATCTTAGAACTGGATGTGAAACTCGAAGGCGAAACCACCAATTCGGGTATTCAAACCCGTAGCCATATTAAACCAGAAGGAAATAACGGCAAAGGTTTGGTTTTTGGCCGTCAGGTAGAAATAGATCCTACACCGAGGGAGTGGACAGGCGGAATTTATGATGAAGCCAGAAGATTATGGCTGTATCCTTTGGAGCTTAATCCATCGGCCAAACCATTATACAAAAAGAATGAATTTAACCACTACAAAATAGAATGTATCGGCAACGAACTCAAAACCTGGGTAAATGGAACGCCCGTTGCTTATGTAATCGACACGCTGGATAAATCTGGTTTTATTGGTTTACAGGTGCATGGTATTGGCAATAATTTAGATAACGATGGCAAGAAAGTTTATTTCAAGAACATTAATATCCAAACAGAAGGTTTAAAAGCAAAAGCTTTTCCGAAAGGCATTTACACGGTTAACTTAACGCCAAATACTTTATCTGCCTACGAAAAATCGGAAGGTTATAAGCTGCTGTTCGATGGTAAAAGCAATGCCGGATGGATTGGTGCCTATAAAACTACTTTCCCTGCAAAAGGATGGAAAATTGCCGATGGCGTAATCAGTGTAGAGCCTTCAGGCGGTGCAGAATCGACCAATGGTGGCGATATTGTAACCAAAGAGGAATTTGCTGCTTTCGATCTGTCTTTCGAGTTTAAACTGACGCCAGGAGCCAATAGTGGTGTAAAATACTTTGTTACGCTAAGCGAAAAAAATACAGGTTCAGCTATCGGGCTGGAATACCAGGTTTTGGATGACGAATTACATCCTGATGCCAAATTGGGCAGGGATGGAAACCGTACCCTGGCATCGTTATACGATTTAATGACGGCTAAAAAAGAAGCCCGTTACCTGCGCCCAATCGGAAGCTGGAATAACGGCCGTTTGGTAGTGTACCCGAACAATAAGGTAGAACATTATTTAAATGGTGTAAAAGTGCTGGAATACACACGCGGCTCTGAAGAATTTAAAAAACTCGTTGCCATTAGTAAATATAAAGATTGGAAAAACTTTGGCGAAGCACCAAAAGGACATATCCTGTTGCAGGATCATGGCAATAAGGTAGATTTCAGGACCATTAAAATTAAAACTTTGTAAGGGAGGCGTTTATTTTTTGAAAATGAGCGTTAGTTTAATATGGCAGCCTGCAGTCCCGCTTTCGCTTATAGTCCTCGTTCGTGCCTCACTGCGGGCTATTTAGCTCAATCGGGTTTATGATTAACGTTTTGTACAGAACCGACCCATAAGCACTAAAAGAAATTAAATAGCCCCGACATACGCGAAAATACTTTTTGTTACATTTCCGGCAGGTATAGCAGCTACCGGAAACAAAAAGATTGCAGCATTGGCGGGACTTCACTCAAATAGCAGCAGAGGCTGTGCGCTCCAATAAATTAAAAAAATACTATTAATTATTATATCATGCATCGTCGGTCTTTTGTAAAGCATACTGCTTTGTTAGGTTCAGGTTTATTGGTTGGGAATCAGGTTTTTGCTGATCTTTATGCAGATCAGGTGTATAATGTAGCTATGATTGGCTGTGGCGACCGGGGTAAAGGTGTGTTGTCGGTCATTAAATCCATGCCGGCAAAGTATAATATTAAAGCCTATTGCGACCTGCTCGATTTCAGGCTTAAAGAAGCCGAAAAGTATGTTCCGTCCAACGCCAAAGCCATTAGAGATTACCGCCAGGTTTTAGATGATAAAACAATCGACGCCGTTTTTATTGCTACACCGCTAAGCGAACATTTTAAAATTGCCAAAGATGCCGTGCTTGCAGGTAAACATGTGTACGTAGAAAAAACCATGACTTACAATATCGCGCAGGCGCTTGAACTTAAAAAACTGGTAAAAAAATATCCTGCTCAGGTTTTTCAGGTTGGCTACCAATACCGTTATTCGCCGCTTTATTTTAAGGTGAAGGATATGATCCAGAGTGGTTACCTGGGCAAAGTTACGCAGATCGATTGTCGTTGGGACCGTAATGGCAACTGGCGCAGGGCTGTTCCGGATCCGGCTTTGGAGCGTAAAATCAACTGGAGGATGTATAAAGAATATTCAGGCGGTTTAGCTGCCGAATTACTCTCACATCAGATCGATTTTATCAACTGGGCTTTCGAAACGCAGCCCGATGAAATTATGGGATCGGGTGGGATAGATGTTTTTAAAGACGGTCGCGAAACTTACGATAACATACAGGCCATTCTACGTTATAATGAAAAAGGAATGATTGGCAATTTCGGTGCCACCTGCGGCAATGCACACGATGGTTACCTCTTTAAAATAAAAGGTACCAAAGGTTCGGTTTCTTTACTGACCAATACGGGCTTATTTTATCCTGAAGAAAGTACCAAAAAAGAGTTAGGTATTGTTGACGGGGTTACCGGAGCAACAAAAATCGTAGTCAATAAAGACGGTGGGATTCCGATTTTAGATAAAGCCACCATTGATGGTACTAATTATGCGTTGGATGAATTTTATGAATCTATTTCCACTAAAAAAGAACCTGCATCAAATATTGATACAGGTACGCAGGCCGCAATTTGCGTTGCCATGTGTAACGAGGCAATTTATAGTGGTAATAAGCAGGTTTGGAAGAAAGTTTATGATGTATAATGCTTGCTATGCTTGAGTATATATCAGATGGTCGTCATTTCGAGCGGAGCGCAGTCGAGAAATCTATCTTTCCATTTCACAGCGTTTCAGTCGAGATGACGCCCTTTCTTTGGTCGGTGAAACATCAACCGATAGATGAATCTAATTCAGCGAAAATTCCATAAAAAATATCGTCATTTCGAGCGGAGCGCAGCGAAGTCGAGAAATCTATATATATCCATTTCACTGCGTTTCAGTTGAGATGACTCCCTTTCTTCTGTCGGTGAAACACCAACCGATAGATGAATCTAATTCAGCGAAAATTCCATAAAAAACATCATCATTTCGAGCTGAGTGCAACGTAGTCGAGAAATCTATATAGATCTCTCCGTTCCACTGTGTTTCAGTCGAAATGATGCCCTTTCTTTGGTCGGTGAGACACCAACCAATAGATGAATCTAATTCAGCGAAAATTCCATAAAAAACATCGTCATTTCGAGCGGAGTGCAACGTAGTCGGGAAATCTATAGATCTCTCCGTTCCACTGCGTTTCAGTCGAGATGATGCCCTTTCTTTGGTCGGTGAAACATCAACCGATAGATGAATCTAATTCAGCGAAAATTCCATAAAAAACATCGTCATTTCGAGCGGAGTGCAACGTAGTCGAGAAATCTATGTAGGTCACTGCGTTTCAGTCGAGATGACGCCCTTTCTTTGGTCGGTGTCTCATCAATCGATAGATGAATCTAATTCAGCGAAAATTCCATAAAAAACATCGTCATTTCGAGCGGAGTGCAACGTAGTCGGGAAATCTATGTAGATCTCTCCGTTCTACTGCGTTTCAGTCGAGATGACGACCTTCCTTTGGTCGGTGAGACACCAACCGATAGATGAATCTAATTCAGCGAAAATTCCATAAAAAACATCGTCATTTCGAGCGGAGTGCAACATAGTCGGGAAATCTATGTAGATCTCTCCATTTCACTGCGTTTCAGTCGAGATGACGCCCATTTCTATTAAGGTCGTTTTCCGAGCCTCCGTGTCAAAATTATTATTACAATCCCAAATAATCCGGCATTTCCTGTGCAAAATTAAAACGGCCCCTCTCCAGGTCCATTTTTGCATAAACATGCTGTAAACCATTGGTTAACACAATCCATTTGGCCTGATGGATAGAATTGTACCTCGCTGCCTGCTCAAAAACCGATTGCGTAATTTTAACCTTTGGTGCTTTACATTCAATCAGCATCAGCTTTTCGCCTGCGGTATTGTACACTAAAATATCGCTTCGCTTTTGTAATTGGTTTAAAACCAAACCGCCTTCAATCTGGATCAACGTCCTCGGGAATTTCTTTTCTGCAATCAGGCTTTGAATAAAATGCTGCCTTACCCACTCCTCTGGCGTAAGCACCAGGTGTTTCTTCCTTAACTCATCGAAAATAAAAACCACCCCATCTTTATGGCTAATTTTAAACGGATAAGGCGGAAGGTTAAGCGGGGTAGGGGTGAACATTTTCAGTTTTCGGTTTTCAGTTTGCAGTTAACAGTTTGTTGTTCTCAGTTAACAATTTGCAATTAACCAATTTCAACAGTTAACCGATTAACCATTAATACAGTTTGCAATTAACAATGTAACAATCCATCAATTTAGCTCCAAAGTTAGTTAATTTTAAAATACGTAAGCAAATCTCAAATCCAGTGTCTTATATCTCTTAATTTATAAACATTTACCTAAATCCTAAAAGCTAAATTGTAATTTTACGGGCAATGACTGCTGCCGAAATTATTAAAGATATTAAAGCCCGAAAGTTTAAGCCTGTGTACCTGCTGCATGGTGAAGAATCTTACTATATCGATCAGGTAACCGATTATATTGAAGATAAACTGCTCAATGACGCTGAAAAAGGCTTCAATCAAACGGTTTTATACGGCAAAGATACCGATATGGCAACGGTTTTGGGCGCGGCAAAGCGTTACCCCATGATGTCTGATTACCAGGTGGTGATTGTTAAAGAAGCGCAGGATTTAAAATGGGGCAAAGAAGACAGTTCGAAAGAGGGCGAATTTGTACTCAATTACTTCGAAAAGCCGCTGCCCAGCACTATTTTGGTATTGGCCTATAAATATGCCAATTTCGATAAGCGTAAAAAAATTTACAAAGCAATCAACAAAAGCGGACTGATTTTCCAGTCAGATCCCGTTCGCGATTATAAACTGGTGCCCTGGATCGAAGAATTTATCAAAGAAAAAGGCTATAAGATCGATCAGCAGGCGTCAGCGCTAATGGCCGAATATTTAGGCACCGATTTATCCAAAATTGCCAACGAAATTGAGAAGTTAATGCTGAATGTTCCAAGAGAAACGGCAATTAGCACCGATCATGTTCAGAAAAATATCGGGATCAGTAAAGAGTATAATGTTTTCGAACTTCAAAAGGCTTTGGCGATCCGCGATGTGCTGAAATGTAATAAAATCATTAATTACTTCGCCAGTAACCCAAAAGCCAATCCAACTGTAATGGTTTTAGCCAATTTAGGCGGTTACTTTACCAAACTGTTAAAATACCATTACATTCCAAATAAGGCCGATGCCGCATCAGCATTGGGTGTACCACCCTTTTTTATTAAAGATTACGAAGTGGCCGCACGCAATTACAATACCGGCAAAGTTTTCCAGGTAATCGGTCTGCTCCGCGAATACGATTTAAAAAGCAAAGGTTTGGATAGTACCGGAAATGTAGATGATGGTGAGCTGTTAAAAGAACTTGTTTTCAAGATTGTGCACTAATCTTTTATTAAGAGAATTATTCTACACGCTCTGTCAAACGTTTGCGCAGTTTTTCAGGATTTTAGTCTCGCCAAATATCATTATTTTAGAACCTGATAGCCCGTTAGGGGTGCTAACCATTTCTAAACACAAATGAAAACTAAAATCTTTTTACTGTTGGTGCTTCAGTGCATGAGTACTTTTATTTATGCGCAAACTTTAAAATCTTATAACCTTTCCTTTCCCAGACTGGCCAGTAAATGGGATGAGGCCATGCCTTTAGGCAATGGCATGCTGGGTGCTTTAATTTGGGAAAAGAACAGTAAACTTCGCCTTTCGTTAGATCGTGCCGACCTCTGGGATGAACGGAAAGCCCTTGATATCTCAAAACTTAATTTTAAATGGGTAGAAGAACAAGTGCATTTAAATAATTATGCTGCCGTTCAAAAAATAGGCGACGAACCTTATGACAACATTCCGTACCCAACCAAACTGCCTGCTGCGGCAATGGAATTCGACATTTCAAAACTGGGAAAAGTTAAATCAAACGAACTGGATATAGAAACGGCCTTAAATACCGTGAAATTCGAAGATGGAACGGTTTTTAAATGTTACATCCATGCTACCGGGGCGCAGGGTTATTTTAGTTTCGAAAACCTTAAATCAACTGCAATTTTACCTGATTTAATTGTTCACAACTACAACAATGGCAAAACAGAAAAAGGCGATAACAGCCATGCCGGAAGTGGTTTGCAAAAACTGGGTTATGCAAAAGGAACCGTTACCAATACTCAAAATAGCATCCGTTATCATCAGCCTACTTTTCAGGGACATTATTATGAGGTATTGGTACAGTGGAAAAAAATGCCGGGCGGGAATATAACCGGCTCGTGGACCATCAGCAACGATAAAACAGCAACATTAGCCGCAATTTCTGCTACTGCCAAAGAACCTACTGGTTGGGTTAGCCACACCAAATGGTGGAAAGATTTTTGGAGTAAATCAAACATTACGGTTCCAGATCAGCTGATCCAGAAACAATACTATTTAGAAATGTACAAACTGGGCTGCGTGGCCAGAAAAGGGGCACCTGCGATTACCTTACAAGCCATTTGGACAGCCGATAATGGCAGTTTACCACCCTGGAAAGGCGATTTTCATAACGATTTAAATACCCAGTTGAGTTATTGGCCAGCTTACACCGCCAATCATCTGGCAGAAGGGGCCACCTTTACCGATTGGTTATGGAAAATCAGGCAAAGGAACCTTACCTATACCAGACAGTATTTTGGTGTTGAAGGGTTAAACGTTCCCGGGGTAATTACCTTAAACGGCGATCCGATGGGTGGGTGGATCCAGTATGCGCTTTCGCCAACCGTTAGCGCATGGACTTCGCAGCATTTTTACTGGCAGTGGAAATACAGCATGGATGATGTTTTCCTTAAAACCAGGGCATATCCTTATATTCATGAAGCAGCAACCTATCTGGAGAATATTACAAGACTAAAAGAGGGAAAACGCATGTTGCCGTTAAGCTCTAGCCCGGAGTATAACGACAACAGCATTAAAGCCTGGTTTTTAAACTGGACCAATTTTGATCTTTCATTGGCAAAGTTCCTGTTTAAAGCAGCATCCGAGGTTAGTAAAGCCAATGGCAAAACAGAGGAGAGTACAGATTGGTTGAAAATACTCAGTCAATTGCCTGATTATGAAATTAATGAAACCGGGTTTACCATTGCTCCCGGATCAAATTTAACCAGCTCGCACAGGCACATGTCTCAGTATATGGCCATTTATCCGCTCGATTTATTGGATGTTAACAATGAAAAGGATAAAACCATTATCGATAATTCTTTAAAACGTTTAGAAGAAATTGGTACACGTGCCTGGTGCGGTTATTCCTTTAGCTGGATGGCTTCTTTATACGCCCGAGCTTATCAAGCCGATAAGGCGGTAAAACAACTCGAAATTTTTGCTTCAAATTTCTGTTCGCCGAATAGCTTTCATTTAAATGGCGATCAAAAAGGAGGGCAGTACTCAGGTTTTACCTACCGCCCTTTTACCTTAGAAGGAAATTTTGCCTTTGCCCAGGGTGTTCAGGAATTGTTATTGCAAAGCAGGGGCAATTACATTCAACCTTTTCCGGCAGTACCGCAAAGCTGGAAAGACGTTTCTTTTAATAATTTACGTGCCGAAGGTGCTTTCCTGGTGAGTGGCATTAAAGAAAACGGCGTTCCAACCCAGGTTAAAATCTATGCAGAAAAAGCCGGATTATTAAGAATTAAACTACCCTTTAGAACTTATGTTGTCAGGAATCTTCCGGCCGGGCTTATAAAAATGGTTGATGGTGGCATTGCAGAAGTTAACCTGAAAAAACAACAAACCGTAACTTTTGAAAACGGCTATGAATAAGGGTTACTAAATTTGAATTTTGGTGCCGATAAATCAACAGAATTTCAGTTGAAATAAAAAAGCAGAGGGGGTAAATCATCCCGGAACCCCCCTCTTATGGTCATCTTTAATAGTACAGTTAGATAATAACTATATGAGTAGGTACAACATCCCTATTTTTCCTAACTCGAGGTGTTTAGTTACCTGTATATTAAATTGTATGATTACACAAAAATATCTTACAAAAGGCTGTACCGGAATAGATGATAGGTGAATAGGTATAATTACTCTATGAATGATGTTTTCGCCTCTATGAATAAATCTGATTTCCTTACTATTTACCCTAATCTGCAAACTTTATTTTTTCAGACCCGACACGATGATAAATGGTTTACTAACTTCATTTCCTTCCTGATCCATTATTGTTTCTGTCATTTTTTTTACTTCGATATCTACAAACCCTGATTGTTTGAAGAATGATTTTACTTCATCAATTTCATAAAATGTGAAATCGAGCTGTGTCCAGGGCAGATGTGCACCAAAGTTTTTTTCAACAAAGGCAAGGTTCATTTTTCCCTTTGGTTTTAATACCCGGTAAATTTCTGATAAGTACAATAAAGGATCCGGCCAGAAATAAATGGTATTGGCCGTAAAACAACAATCGAAAGAAATATCTTCAAAACCTGGCTTGTTATCCGTTATTTTAGCAAATTGCACTACGCTGTTTCCATTTTTATCATTCGGGAAGGTCTCGTTTATCTTCAGTTCGGTATAATATGCCCCCAGATAACTGATGTTTTCTGCTTTTTGAAAAAGACAGGAGAGGTGTTCGGTACCGGTTGGGCCGATTTCCAGTACATAATCATCATTTTTCAGGGATAAATCCTGTACTAATTTAAAAATCAGGGTGTTTTTGGATGGGAGAACGTTAATTTTTAAGTCAGGCGTTAATGTATTGAGGTTTTGCTCTTCCATGGTATAGGTTATTAATCTTTCGCGTTTCATTTCGCAATCCGGGCAAAATTGAAAATTAGCTCCTGTACGCTTTTACATCAAAAGGATTTTCTTTTACAGAAAATAGAATTGTGGATAACCCCATTGCATTAGTTCGGCTTTTTTTATGATAATTGCCCTTATGGGAATCAATGTAGGTAAGGATTACGGCGCCTGGAAAAGGGTTGGGGGGAGCTTTGATGAGTTTCCGGTGCAGGGAGGATTGGTTACGGAAAGAAAGGAGAAATACAATTTTTCTTTTAGTGATGCAGAACTGGTGCAGATCAATATTCCTGATATTTACATCGTGTACGGCGACATCATGTTTAAGCAGCAACAGATGTATTTCAGGCCCACTTACGATGTGCCTGATATGATTAAACTACGTTTTACTTTATCGGGTAACGGAACCATATTTAACCGCGTAAACAAGCAGAAATATATTTTTAATTCCAACCAGCAGAATATTATTTATATGCCCGAGCTGGATGGTACAGGAGAATATGATACCGGGCACAGCTACCGTTTTTTTGAGGTGCATTTTGCTAAAGAAAAATTTTTGCAGCTGGCAGAACACTCTACCCGGGCATTGCAGGTGCTGGCAGATTATGCAGATACCGGGCATTATACACAGCTGGCAGACCAGAACCTTCCCATTTCATGGGCCATGCAAAACTGCATCAGGGATATCCTTAATTGTGAGTATCCGGAAGGGTTAAAGCGGCTCTTCATCGAGTCGAAATGTATCGAATTGCTTGTGCTTCAGGCAGAGGCTTTTGAACAGGCCATTACCCAAAAACAACCTGCTGCTTT
Source organism: Pedobacter sp. 22226 (assembly GCF_052045455.1). NCBI lineage: Bacteria > Pseudomonadati > Bacteroidota > Sphingobacteriia > Sphingobacteriales > Sphingobacteriaceae > Pedobacter > Pedobacter sp. 22226. The sequence goes on from NZ_JBQEPB010000010.1 coordinate 160,789, forward strand.
ACGCTCTGACTACGACAGGGAATGCCTTTATCACGCAAGAGATTACCTCATTGCCAATATTCACCAGCCACCTTCCGTTGCTGAGCTGGCCAAATTGTGCGGTATTAACGAATTCAAACTTAAACAGGGCTTTAAAGGATTGTTTGATAACAGCATATTCGGCTATTTAAGTGATTACAGGCTTAACCATGGAAAAGAATTGCTGCTGGAAGGCCGGTCAATAAAATCAGTGGCTTTTATGCTCGGTTATTCATCAGTACAACATTTCAGCAATGCTTTCAGAAAGAAATTTGCAATAACCCCGGGTAAGTTGAAAGGTTAAAAGGGAATTGTTCATACGGAAAAGCATGGATTCTTCTAAACAAGCTGGCATAAGGCGCTAAACAATTTTTACAATGTGTTTCCTTGCGATAGACCAAGTCACAAAAAAATAATTACTAATTTTAGGTGATATCTGATCAAAAAATGCCACTTACTATATAAAACATAGTGATCATGACAGCAACATCTATTCAGGAGAAACAGAGCAGTCGGGAGGCGCTTTTTATGAAACTCTATCAGGAGGCCTTTCCTTTGGTGGCCAGGCACGTAAGCCGGATGGGCGGATCATTTGAGGAAGCAAAAGACATTTTTCAGGATGCACTGGTTTTGTATTACGAAAAAGTACAGGTTTCGGGCTTTGTACCGAAGTATCAGGAAAAAGCCTATTTATTGGGGATTGCCAGATATTTATGGGTGAGGCGTTTTAAAGAAAACAACAGGCAGGTTACCCTTGATGTTCAGGACTTTATTTTTAATAAAGAAATCGATTTAACAGATGTTGAATATGAAGAAGTGTCTTCACAGAAACTGATGAATTTGCTGGAGCGCGCCGGGCAAAAATGCATGCAGCTGCTCAGTGCCTTCTATTATGAAAAGCTGGATATGGAAACCCTGGCCAGCCGCTTTGGTTTTTCAGGCGCACGGTCTGCAACCGCCCAGAAATTTAAATGCCTCGAAAAAGTTAAAGAAACAGTTAAAGAAAAATCCTTAAAGTATGAAGACATCGTTGCATGAGCTCCGCTCAATAGAGCACTATCTTTTGTCGGATAATAAGGATGGCGAAAGTTTCCTTTTCGAAGCAAAACTTATCCTGCAGCCCGAATTGGAAGAGCAGGTTTACTGGCAAAACAAAACATACCAGATGGTGCGGAACTATGGCCGCAAACAACTGAAAAATGAACTCAATAACATACACGAAACGCTGTTTAACACCGATGAACATCAAAGCTTCAGGCAAAAGGTAATGCGTTTGTTCTGTAAATAACTACTCAATTTTAAATTTATAACCATGTTCCTGATACAGGAGCAGAGGCATCGCTGTGCCTTAAATTTCAAAACAATATGATGGATATTAACAAAGAATTCCGCCTTTATGCGGTAAAACACCAGGGCTTAAACAGCCTTTACGTAGATCAGTACATGGCCAGAACACCTGCCTATACGCCGGTTGCAATGACGCCCTATATTACCGAAGAACGGCAATTAAATGTGGCACAGATGGATGTTTTTTCGCGGCTGATGATGGACAGGATTATTTTTTTAGGTGAGGCCGTTAATGAACAGAATGCCAATGTAATACAGGCACAACTGCTTTTTTTGCAATCTGTTGATGCACAAAAAGACATTCAGTTATATATCAATTCGCCGGGCGGTTCGGTTTATGCCGGCTTTGGCATTTACGATACCATGCAGTTTATTGCGCCTGATGTGGCCACCATTTGTACGGGCATTGCACTGTCTATGGGTTCAGTACTCTTATGTGCAGGAGCTGCCGGTAAACGTTCGGCCCTGCAGCATTCGAGGGTTATGATCCATCAAACCTCCAGCGGGGCAGAAGGTACCGCCATTGATATGGATATCAGAATCAGAGAGGTGTTAAAAGTGCAGTCGGATTTGTACCATATTCTGGCTAAACATAGCGGACAAACCTATGAACGGATAAATGAAATTGCCAGCCGCGATTACTGGATGAGTGCCATCGAAGCAAAAGAATTTGGAATGATAGATGAAGTGCTTAGCCGTGATCTTTAATAAAAAATACCGGTCTGTTTCTGGCCCTGGATGCCAGCGGCATTTTCGCCCCGGGTGGCAGTAACTGTTCAAGTGGAAACTACTCACATGTGATGGAAGCGCATTGACAATGGATTTGAAGTCATCCGGTTTTCTTTTAGTCGTTATACAAAAGCAAACAAGGTTAGTGTGGCCGCACCCACATTTAAAAACCTGGTATCAGATACTCCATACAAAGCAGGATTTTCTGTAGCGCATTTAGCAGCAAAGGAAATTATATAAAGCTATAATCCCTATAGGTTTTATATATTTGCATGCCCAAAGTTTTATTTGGCATTGGCCATATAGCTTTATTGATTTGCTTTTGAAATTAAATGATAAGATTAAATAATATAACCAAAACATTTGTGTTGCGCGACAGAACAATAACCGCGCTTTCAGGTGTTTCGATAAATGTGCCCAAAGGTAAAATATTTGGCGTAATAGGCGCCTCAGGAGCAGGTAAAAGTACGCTCATCAGGTGTGCAAACCTGCTGGAGCAACCCACATCCGGAGAAGTGTATATCGACGGGAAAAACCTGATGGAACTCTCGGGCGCTGAGCTGGCCAGAGAACGCAGGCAGATCGGAATGATATTTCAGCACTTTAACCTGCTCTCTTCCAGAACCGTTTATCAGAATGTGGCTTTTCCGCTCGAACTGGAAGGGGCTTCGAAAACGAAGATCCGGGAAAGGGTTTCTGAACTGTTAAATTTTGTTGGCCTGGCTGATAAACATGCAGATTATCCGGTAAACCTTTCTGGCGGACAGAAACAGCGGGTGGCCATTGCCAGAACTCTTGCTGCAAGTCCGAAGGTATTGCTTTGCGACGAGGCCACCAGTGCACTTGATCCGGAGACCACCACTTCCATTTTAAAACTATTAAAAGATACCAACGAGAAATTTGGCATCACCATATTGCTCATTACGCACGAAATGCAGGTGGTAAAGGCCATTTGCGATGAAGTAGCCGTCATCAGCGGGGGTACACTGGTAGAGCAGGGTGCGGTAAGCGAGATATTTTCGCATCCTAAGAGCGAACTGGCCAGAAAATTTATTTCATCTTCCATTAAGGTATCGCTGCCTAAGGAATATGAGGAACGCATTAAGTTAAATACCGCCCAATCAGGTAATCCGGTTATAAAGCTCACTTTCAATGGCGATTCTGCCGATAGTGCGGTGCTATCGGAGGTTGCAGGACTCTTTGGTGTAAACAACAATATCATTACCGCGCAGATTGAGCATGCAGCCGGTATCAAATTTGGGACCATCCTGGTAGAAGCACAGGGTGATGCCGAAAACCACACGAGGGCAATCAATTATTATAAAACTTTAAATATCGGTTCGGAGGTGCTTGGTTATGTCTGAATCTATGATTAGGCTCTTATTGAGCGGTACACTCGAAACCATTGTAATGACTTTTGTTTCGGGTTTCTTTGGCTTTGTTTTAGGCCTGCCAACCGGGATATTGCTTTTTATTACACGCAAAGGGCAGATTCTGGAGCATCCGTTGTTAAACCGCGTGTTAGCCATTGTGGTAAACATTTTCAGGTCTATTCCATTTATTATTTTAATCGTTTGGATGATTCCTTTTACCCGGGCCCTGGTTGGTACTTCAATTGGTGTAAAAGCGGCCTTAGTTCCCTTAAGCATAGGTGCAGCGCCCTTTATTGCCAGGATGATCGAGAATAGCTTGCTGGAAATTCCTTACGGACTTATTGAAGCCGCAAAGGCTCTGGGGGCAAGGCCAATGCAGATTATCAGAAAAGTATTGCTGCCCGAAGCTTTACCGGCCATTATCAACAGTGCATCAATTACCCTCATTACCCTTGTAGGTTATTCGGCAATGGGCGGTGCTGTTGGTGCAGGCGGATTAGGGCAGATTGGTTACCAGTATGGCTATATCGGTTACGATGTTTTGGTAATGAATACCGTTTTGGTATTGCTGGTCATCATCGTTTTCCTTATCCAGTTTGGGGGCGACCGCCTCTCTAAATATTTTGATCACAGAAAATAAAATCCTATAAAATGAATATCACTTTCAAAAAACGTTTTAATTCAGCGTTAATATTAGCCATAACTCTTCTTGCAGCCTGCAGTGGCGGGGCTAAAAAAAATGATCCCAACCACATTATTGTCGGCGTAGAATCCGGTCCCGAATATACCATAGCACAGGTTGCCCAAAAGGTAGCCAAAGAAAAATACGATCTTGATGTGGAGCTGGTGCAGTTTAACGATTATGTAATGCCCAATGAAGCGCTTCATCAGGGCGATATTGATGCCAATGCCTATCAGAATAAGCCTTACCTGGATGTACAGGCGAAGCAGCGCGGCTATAAATTTGCCATAGTAGGCAACACTTTTGTTTATCCAATTGCAGGTTACTCCCGCAAAATTAAAAGCCTGAAAGAGCTTAAAGATGAGAGTACCATCATTATTCCGAACGATCCCACCAACAGCGGCCGTTCTTTATTGCTGCTTCAAACAGCCGGACTTATTAAACTTAAAGCGGGTGTTGGCCTTTTACCAACCCTTAATGATGTAACTGAAAACCCTAAGAAACTGAAAATCCTTGAACTTGAAGCACCTCAGCTTCCACGATCACTGGATGACGCCAATGTAACCATTGCGGTAATTAACAATACTTTTGCGGCACCTATTGGTCTGGTATCTACCCGTGACGGCCTTTTTATAGAGGATAGTAAATCGCCTTATGTAAACGCCATTGTGGCCCGCGAAGACAATAAGGATGATGATAAAGTTAAACGTTTTGTAAAAGCCTATCAATCACCCGAGGTAGAAGAAGCCGCAAAGGTTGCTTTTAAAGGGGGAGCGATAAAAGGCTGGTAGAAGAAGATAACTATTCATCTATTTTAAATAATATTTTTAATAGCTGCCTGCTGGTTTGCGTTTGTATGAAATCTTTATAGCGACAAGTCTAAAGTTAATTTTTAATACGCAATAAGGCGTTAAACAGATCATAACTTTAATCAAATGAAATTCCCCTCATAGTTGAGTGCTATCAGGGGAATTTTTTTGTATTTAAATTTAATGTTATGCATAATAAAATGAATATTTGATACTAGGCATAAGGAAATTAGGATAGATATTCCGGAATAAGCTTTTTTTAAATTTTTGATTTATCATTCTTTTATTTTGAATGTAGTTTTTAGGCTATAATCAACCTGAATGTGATCAGTTGTATGTATTTTTTGTAGATAAATTGTGTTTTGATGGCTGATTTTATTGTGTGTTTTAGAAAAAATGTTCTTTTCGTGGCTTAATAAGTTTGGTTTTAAACTTAATAAGTACTAAGTCGAGCTTATTAAGTGCCAACGAGGGTGAAATAAGTGTCAACGAGGGTGAAATATGTTCGGCGCCGAGTTTATTTAGTGTCAATTTGGGTCAAATAAGTGCCAAATCGACCTTATTAAGTGCAAACGAGGGTGAAATAAGTATCAATGAGGGTGAAATAAGTTCGGTGTTGAGCTTATTTAGTGCCAGCTAGGGTGAAATAAGTATCAATGAGGGTGAATAAGTTCGGTGTCGAGCTTATTTAGTATCAATTAGGGTAAAATAAGTTCTAAATCGAGTTTATTAAGTGCCAACGAGGGTGAAATAAGTATCAATGAGGGTGAAATAAGTTCGGTGTCGAGCTTATTAAGTGCCAGCGAGGGTAAAATAAGTATGAAACCGAGATTGTTATTGTTTTAACGGGTAAAATATGAGGCGCACGAGTGCCAGCTATACCGAAACAAAACTCATCCACAACAGGGCTTAGCTCCAAAATTTTTATTAATATTGAATTATAGTAAATTGCTGATTAATAATTAAAATTTGGGTTTCAGGTATATTTTTGAAAATATTTATAAATATTTTAGCACAGCAGAATTATTCTTTGGATTGGCGACAATTGTGTCGGTGGTTGGTTCATATCACTCTATAGTTCCGGCAATTAGCACTTTGTTATTACTGGCTTTTTATTACCTTTTTTTTGGTTGGTTTATGTTTAGCCATGAAAGAAAGACCAATTTCTTGTTTTCTATAATTGGAGGTATTGTTTATTCTATTTGCCTCACGAGTATGGCCATCATTGTTATCGGTGATTTCTATAAAATGTTCTTTTATTTTATACAGTTTCCAATATTAGGGCTTTACTATATTTATTTAAGTAGTGTGAAAAATATAGGATCCTACAGGCGCTCCCATTACATTCGTATAGGAATTATTGGCGCTTTGAATCTATATATATACATATTTAAATAGTGTAACGGAGTTTTTAAGTACTCCTTTGCTGGCGCACGCGTGCCGCGTGTGCAAAATAAAGCCAGCCATATGATTAAAATATTAGGTTGTAATGTTTAATTACAAACTTTTTTATTTAAAAGACCATTGCTTTTTTATGTTGTGGAGATAAGCTAGTGATAGATTTAGATAAATTGTAAAGATGATATAAATGCACACGCGGAACGCGTGCGCCAGCGAGGAGCGGGCAGCCTCAAAAAGTAGCAATGTTAAGGAATATCAGTTCTGGCAGCATAATAATAAACCAATAGAATTATGGAGTACTGCAGTTATTGAACAAAAGGCAGATTACCTGCATGATAATCCGGTTGTATCAGGTTTTGTTAACGAAGCCTGGCATTGGAAATATAGCAGTGCCATTGATTATAGCGGAGCTAAAGGACTGATAGATTTGGAGGAATTGTGATGATGATTTAAAAATGCACACGCGGGACGCGTGCGCCAGCGAGGGGTTATGATGGAAAGTATTTTTCATTAGTGGTTGATGCGTAGAATACTATGTTTAATCAATTAACTTGCCTTCTTTAGAACATTAAATCCGGTGCCACTTTTTTGTTAACATGTATTCTAATGAACTTCTATCTTTTTAAGATGTCTTTTGAATAGATCAATATAATTATCGTTGCCTTTTTCTAGGACCAGCTCATGATCGTTATCCGTTCCAAATTCTCTGATGCTAACCTTCAAAGAGAATAGCTCAGAGTCATAGTCAAAACTGATTTCCCCATAATTTGCATACTTTGCATCGGTCTCATTTATATACTCGACATTCTTTCTGAAATGAGTAACGTAGTGGTCTGTAGATGCAATAAAAAGTGCACCTATATCGATAAAATCCTCCACTTGGTCAGGTTTCGGCTTTATATATTGATGCTCCATAAGATTCCTGGTTTTATTTATCTTATTCAACACTCTAGGGGCAATTAGGTCGAATTCCTGAATAAGCCCAATTTTCTTGGGAAATCCCCAGAATTTATCTTGTGACTCTTTATAAAAGCCAAATAATTTTAACAACCGATCCGCCTGGCAGTCTAGTGCTCTTTTAGCATTAGAGAGAGCATTTATATATTTATGTTCAAATTCACTTTGTAGGTCAATTTCTGCAAAACCAATAAATTCACTTGGCATTGTGTCAAAAGAAGTATCGATTACCTCATCTCCCCAAGCACATCGAAATGTACCGGTATGTTCCAAATATTCTGTTAGTTCAGCGTAGTTCATAATTGTCAATTGAGCGTATAATTCCACTAATATAAATATTAATCCTTGCCAGTTACAAATGCCTATAACTTTTTAGTAATAACTTATATCCTATTAATAATGAACAACCATTTAGACAAAACCTCCATTCTATCCTTTAAAGATTGTAACTGTTCATAAGCAAAGTCATTTTCTCTTATCAGTTCTTTATGCTTCATTTTTTACTAATATCATTAGCAAGTATAGGCTAAATAAGCCTGAACATTCATGTGTAATGACAATATTAATTGCCTTTAGTGTGGGCTTTCTCTCCTATTGCAACTAGCTTATTCTGCTTTTGAGCCATTGAAAACTTCTTGCACGCACTCTGCACTAGATCAGGGCTCTTTTCAACTAAATCTTTTAAATGTTCGGCTAAACTATCACTGTATTTATGAGTCACGCTTTTCTGTCCGATTCTCACTTCATCATGATATCTGCCATCCCCCTTGATCTTTTCTTGCCATAAAACGCATTTGAACTGATATGGATTCCAATTCAGAGTTTTGCAAATATCACTTGTATTATATGGGTAAGCTTTATTACTTGGTAATATTTGTCCTGCATCTATGATACCGGTAATTTCCCCTTTCAAAATAAGAGCCGGAGCTCCATCATTATCAACGAAATGACCTTCTTTGATGAACTTTACCTTATCAAGTAAGGCTTTATCCATTAAAACCTTTTCATTACCAATATTTAACTCGCCTTTAAAAGTATCTAAGAATTGAACGTTTCTAGGGCCTATAAGAGAAATTTTTTGAATATGCTCCATCCAAAGCTTCTTCTCTTTTTCCTGTTCCGCATCTAGTAACTTTCTAAGTTCAGGGTATTCGATTTCTTTAGTTTCTGCCCTATACCTATAGTAGATCGCGCCTTCTCGAAGGATATCATTACGATTCTTTTTACATAGCACTGGTTTTATAAGAGATTCTTCAATAACTATTTGACCGAACTTCTTGCCATCATATTCCAATACGTGCATTTGCCATTGAATTTCTGGAGAAAAGTAATCCCGAAGGGTAGTATCAATAACTTTAGGGTCAATCTCAATGAATCGTTGGTTTGTCATGCCAATCGGTACATGAGGTTTATCTTGAATACCAAAAATCATTTGTCCGCCTTTGTTGTTAGCCATACCAGCGATTGTCTTTGTATATTTTAGAAGGTTATCTCCTTGCTGAAAGTTTTGCTTGTATTCAAGGCTGTGGCTTTCGCGCTTTTTTATATAGCCATTGCCATCAATGTCGAAGTTAAAATCCATATTGAGAGTTAAAGTAGTCTGTTGCAATATACTAATTGCGTACCGTAAATGCATATGGAACGAGAGTCGTTGTAGTAAAGTTGTCGAAAGTGTCAAACTACATCTTGCCCATTGCGTTCATTATACTCCTTTGTATATTGAATCCAGAAAGAGACTCCACTCGCTGGCGCACGCGTGCCGCGTGTGCGAAATTCATACTTCCTATTTCCTAATCCGTTCTGTTTTGTTAGTTTTGAGCTTTAAATAAAAGAAATACAATGAACCATTGGTTAGTAAAATCAGAGCCTTTTAAATACAGTTGGGAAAAATTTAACGAAGATGGCCGTACCTTTTGGGATGGCGTGCGTAATTATCAGGCGAGGAATAACCTGAAAGCCATGAAAGAAGGCGATTTAGTGCTTTTTTATCACAGTAATGAAGGTAAAAACGTGGTGGGCATTGCCAAAGTGGTAAAAGAATTTTATCAGGATCCCACTACGGATGATGCCAACTGGGTAGTGGTCGATTTATCGCCCGTAGAAAGCCTGAAAAATCCGGTTTCCTTAGAACAGATCAAAGCTGAACCAAGTTTAACAGATATTTCTTTAGTGCGCCAGGGCCGTTTATCGGTAATGCCGCTTAAAGCTGAAGAATTTGATAAAATTTTGGAAATGGGGGCGTAGTTTGAAGTCCTTAGTCTGTAGTCCAAAGTCCTTAGTCGGAAGTTTGGAGTCTGTTGAACAGGGGCTATGGCTATGAAAAAGTTTGGAGTTGGGCGTTTGGAGTTGGGAGTGGATTGATCGATTTTTAGCCAGGGGTTACTGAGTCAGGTTAAAATTTGAAGTTTGGTTTCAGTTAACCGGTTTAAACAATTAATCGGTTAACCAATTATTACAATTAACCAATTCACCAATTTATACAATTCACCAAATTAACCGCTCTCTAATGAAAATTTTCTTTTTATCATGCTGTCTTTTTATCGCTAACTTGTTTCCAAACAGCGTTAAAGCGCAGGAATTTATCAATTATCAGGTAAAAGTGTTTTCTGATTCTTTACCCGCGGTAAAAGGTACCTTAGAGAAAATTTCTCCAGAAGGTATTTCCATTAATGATGGTTATGGAAACTACATTATGCTCCGTGCTAAAAACATCATCAGCATCCGCTTAAAGAAAAGGGGAATTACTACCGGCAAAGGATTTCTGATCGGGACACTTGCTGGTGCGGCAATTGGCTCTTTGGCTTTTACAGATAACAATAGTGTATCTGGCGACGAGCAACTTGTAACATTTTTGGCCGCTACCACTTTAGGCGCATCGGTGGGTACAACTTACGGACTGATTGCCGAACTTAAAGCAAAAAAAATGTTCTTAAGGGTGAATAAAGATGAAAAATTATTTGCCGCTGAGTATAAAAAACTGGAAATCTATTCCAAAGCTTACTATATTGATAAACCTTAGGTGTTTAGTCCTGAGTTCTGAGTCTGCAGTCTCGAGCTGATTTACCAGTTTGAAGTTTGCCCTCAGTTAACCGATTTAAACAATTACTCGATTAACCAATTTATACAATTAGCCAACTACCAAACCCTAATATGAAAAAGTCTATCTGTTTTACCATCGCTTTTTTCTTCTCTCTAAGCCTTGCCATAGCACAGAATGTAAAACCTTACATCGCTGTTTTAAAAACCAAAAACGGTAAGCAGAAAGGAATTTTATATAAGGTAGATTCAACTCAGGTGATTCTAAATCACGATGGCGAATTTGTTACTGTCCCCTTAAACGAAATTAAAACCGTACAGATCCGCACTATAAAAAAAGGTTACAGGGGAATGAACCTGATCAAGATAGGTACGCAAAACCCCGATCAATACACAATAGATAAGCGTGGCAAATTGGTCGATAAATGGGGCAAAGAAGCACCAACATTAGAAGATGAAGCCGGAACTACGTTTTTCTCTGTTGTTTTTACTGCAATTGCTAATGCTGTTGCGCTACCTATCCATGCCATTAACCCTAATGTGGCCAGGTTTAATCTTTATCAAAAGGAATCAGGTGAGTTAAACGAACTCAGTTATTATTCTATTTATTACCAGGCAAACCCCGATGTTCTGGCCGAATTGCGAAAAATGAAAAACATTTCGTCTACGATTAAGCGATAGGGGCAGGACATTAGGTGTATTGCGTGAGCGGTTTGGCTTCAGTTAACCAATTAACCAATTTATGCAGTTAACCAAATTAAACCAATTACCTAATGACCAATGAACTAATAAACTACTAAACCAGTCTGTTTCTCTTACTCAGGGTAATCCCCAGTGTCATTACAATACTCGAGCCCAATACCACCAGGAACAAAAACGGCGTACCCACTTCCTGGATTTTTAACGATGCAGGCAGGTTAAAGTAAAGCAAAATGCTGATCAGTCCGCGGGGGGCGATGTACAAAATCGGACTCAGGTTTTCCTTTTTGAATATCTTGAGGAAGAGGATGCGGATGATATAAATCGAGATCAAAATAAAAAAGCCATTGGCCAGTACAATCTTATTGTTCAGCTCCCCGATATTCATGGTAAAGCCGAAAATAACAAAGAAGAAAGTACGGAGAATAAAGGCACTTTCTGCTGATAACTGATAAAGCTGCGATAAATCAGCCGTTAAATTCTTGTATAAAAAGATGCTCCTGAACCAGGCGTGCCGGATGGTATCGGCATTGTTCAGGAATAAACCCGTACTCAAAATCAGCACAAGGGAGGACAGGTGGTAAGACTGACCGATGGCATAAACCAGGATCAGTATGGCAATAATCAGGAAGAATTTAATGTGGTGTACCAGCCGGCCCATAATATACAGCAGCACCACACAGGCAATGGCCGATAGCAAAAGGATGAGGAAGGTACTTAAGCCCAGGCCAATAAATGCGGAGGTATTGATGGAATGGTTGGTAATGGTGAAATTAAAAATAATGATCCCCAGGATATCAGAGAAAGAAGATTCGTAAATCACAAACTCTTTATCCTTATTGCTCAATGCCGCTGCAGATGGTATGGCAATGGCCGAACTGATTACACTAAAAGGGATGGCATTGGCAATACAGGTATATAAATCGTGGTGGGTAATCTGATAAATAATGGTGGTAATTACACTAATGGTACCCAGCAAAATGGTTAAGGCCGATAAGAATGCACTTTTGATGATCTTGTTTTTCTGCTGATCGTACTTGAGTTCGAGCGAGCCTTCAAAAACAATCAGAATTAAACCCACTGTACCTAAAGTAGGCAGGATGGATAGAAAATTAAAGGTCTGTATTTTAAGATAATCGACAAGGAAACGTAAACCGATACCCAATAAAAGCAGCAATAAAACCGACGGTACTTTGGTTTTACTGGCCACTAAATCAAACAGATAAGAAAAAATTACTAATCCGCTTAAAATAATAAGAATGGTATAAGTTGTCATATTTTTCAGCGTAGGTAAGCCGCTAAAATAAAACAATCGAGGCAAGCAAACAGAATTTAATGTAAAAATTATGCTTTAAAGAAAAGAGCTTTTAATTCGCTGGCATCATCCGGACTCATTTTTCCACCTAAAACCAGTCGCAATTGCCTGCGGCGCAGGGCTCCGTCAAATAATTCAATTTCCTCTTCAGATTCGGGGATCACTTCTGGCACCGGAATGGTCCGCGCACTCTGATCTACCGCAACAAAGGTATAATAGGCTTCGTTACTTTTCTGGCGTGCACCGCTCGGGATATTCTCCGCCCATACATCCAGACGCACCTCTACAGAAGTATTAAATGCCCTGGTCACTTTAGCTTCAATGGTTATTACATCGCCTAATTTAATGGGATGTTTAAATGATACATTATCAACGGAAGCCGTAACTACAATGCGGTTACAATGTTTCTGAGCAGAAATAGCCGCCGCAATATCCATCCAGTGCAGCAAGCGGCCGCCCATCAGGTTATTTAAAGTATTGGTATCATTTGGCAGTACCAACTCGTTCATGATGGTAAAACTTTCTCTCGCGAATTTCTTTTTTAAGCTCATTTAAGCACAAAAGTAACAAAAATGCGTGTTAAATCTTACTCAAAATAGATTCCGGCAGATTTAAATGGGATTTTTCTGATGATTACATACCGCTGTAGAAATTATAATCTTATCAGGGCGTAAAGTCAGCGGCGGGTAATCAAAAAACAATTCAATCCCAATCCTGTTATCATAAAAAATCAAATTAATGCAAAACCAAACCCTGATCCAGTTTTTTCATTGGTACTATAACGAAGAACAAAATTTGTGGACTAAAGTAGCTTCCGAAGCCGCACACTTAAAAGAAACAGGGATTACTGCTGTCTGGCTTCCGCCGGCTTATAAATCGAACAATGCCGCTTACGATGTAGGCTATGCCACTTATGATTTATTTGATTTGGGTGAGTTTGACCAAAAGGGCGGGGTGAATACCAGGTACGGATCAAAAGACGAATATATAAAGGCCGTGGGTGCACTGCATGATCATGGCATAAACGCTTTAGCGGATGCCGTTTTTAACCATAAGGCCAGTGGTGATGAAGTGGAAAAAGTTAAGGTAAGAACGGTAAACCCTGATAACAGAAACGAATTTACCAGCGATGTTTTTGAAATAGAAGCCTGGACAAAGTTTACCTTCCCGGGCAGAAAAGGCAAGTATTCTGAATTTATATGGGACCACAATTGTTTTAGCGGGGTAGATTGGGCAGAAGATCTTCAAAAACAGGCTATTTACTCCATTCAGAATGAGGTAGGCGAAGGTTTTGAAGAAGTACCGTCAACCGAGCTGGGCAATTACGATTACCTGATGTTTAACGACATTGATTACCGCAACCGTGCCGTGGTAGAAGAACTCAAATACTGGGGCGAATGGATAGTAGAAACAACTAAAGTGGATGGCTTTAGGTTAGATGCGGTGAAACACATTAACCCGGGTTTTATAACGGAATGGATTGATCATCTGAACCAGAAATTTAACCGTGAGTTTTTCATCGTTGCCGAAGACTGGAACGTGGTGGATATTGAAGGACAGCTGGCATACATTGAGCTTACGGGCGGTCGCACGCAGATATTTGATTCGCTTTTGCACCATAATTTTTTTGTGGCCAGTAAGGACGAAAGTTTCGATATGCGAAACATTTTTAAGGATACTTTGGTTGAGGTGAAGCCCGAACTGGCGGTTACTTTTGTGGATAACCACGATTCGCAACCTTTACAGGCACTGGAATCTTATGTCGATTTTTGGTTCAGGCCGTTGGCTTACGCCATGATTTTATTGCGTTTGCAAGGCATTCCCTGTTTGTTTTTCCCTGATTTATATGGCGGTATTTATGATGATAAAGATAAAAATGGAGATGAGGTACATGTAGAACTGGTTGCCATCCCTGCGGTAGAAACGATGAGTAAAATCCGCACCGCTTTAGCTTATGGAGAACAGCGCGATTATTTTGATCACGGCAATTGTGTAGGCTGGACAAGGGCAGGGGATGAGGAGCACGAAAACAGCGGACTCGCGGTTTTGTTAAGCACAGGTGAAGAAGGTTTTAAGGAAATGGAAGTAGGTAAGCATTTTGCCGGAAAAACTTTTGTGGATGCGCTAGGCTATAGGGAGCAGGAGGTGGTGATTGATGAAAATGGCCGGGCAGAATTTCATTGCAATGCAGGTAGTGTATCGGTTTGGGTGTTGAAGGTGGGGTAGGAGGTTCTCATAGATTTATGAGTGGTCTGTGGAGACACAGACCACGGACTTTTTAAACTATCTCCATGGTTTGTTTCTTCGATAAATCGTCATTTCGACCGCAGTGGAGAAATCTTTTAGCATAGTTCAGAGATCTCTCTCCCGAATATTCGGAATTACACTTCTGTCGAGATGACGATTTTTCTCATGATAATATTATTTCGGATCGGAGTAAATGATTTTACACGGCTATTGGCGTCTGCAAAGAAACCCCTAATCACAGCACTGCCCTGAATTAAATAAACCTGATCGGAACGAACATCCCGGTTTTGATCCGATCAAATTGGCACTGAACTTTCACCGGGATAAAGTGAAGCGCAGGGGTACCAGAACCGAATCTGTAGAAACCTGCTTTCCAAATTATTTAGTTTTGAACCTTTGTTAAGCCCATGGTCTATGTCCTCAAAGAATATTTATCGAACGTATCGGATTGAAATTAGAATTAGATAGAGGTCTGTGGGGACACAGACCTTGGCAAAGGTGATCTTAATTAGTTTTATAAACAATATAAATTCCTAACATACTATAAAAAATTATCCTCAGCCCGATATGCCGAAATTACTGCCAGTTCGCCTTCTTTTCCGGTTTTAGAATTACCATGCTCCATACCCATCACACCCTTATAGCCTTTCTGGTGTAAATGTTTAAACAAGTTTTTATAATTAATTTCACCGCTTGTTGGTTCTTTCCGGCCCGGGTTATCACCAATCTGGATGTAAGCAATTTCATCCCAGCAGCGGTCGATGGTTTTAATTAAATCGCCTTCGGTGCGCTGCATGTGGTAAATATCGTAAAGGATTTTACACGAAGGACTTTTAACCGCCTTGCAAACTGCATACGTTTCGTTGGTTTTCTGCAGGAAAAGTTCAGGGGTATCACTCAATGTTTCCAGCACCATAATCAATCCATGCGGTTCAAAAATCTCCGCACCGGCACGCATGGCATCAATCACATTGGCAAACTGGTTGCCATAGGGTAAATTCCTTTCATAAAAACCCGGCACCACGGTAAGCCATTTGGCATTGCAGCGTTTAGCCGCTTCGACCGATTTTTTGCAGGTTTCGATAAATTTATCTTTAAACTCTTTTTTGCCGGTGGTTAATGAGGTTTTCCAGTTGTCGCCTCCATCTACTACGAAAACACCCATGCGCATGCCCAGTTTTGCCAGTAAATTGCCGATTTTATCCTGTTCTTCAACTGGCCGGCCGAGGTAGCCGTTATCTTCAATAGAACGGAAGCCTTTATCGTGCATAAACCGGATCTGATCTAAAAAACTCTTGCCCGCATGGTTCTCGAACATGCCCTGGTGAGGTGCATAATCAAGGTTGAACGTTTTGTCACTTAGGCTTGTATCTTGTTTTTCAGCAGCAAAGGTGTTGGTAAATCCGGCTCCTGTGGTAATGGCACCGGCAGTAAGCAGGCTATTTCTTATAAACTCACTTCTTTTCATCGGTTTGGTTTTACAGGTATTAGTGTGTAATTAATTTTTTGAATCCTGTGGTTAGCGTATCGGCTACTTTGCCATCTTTTTGGTGATACACGAAATAAGCTTCGAGATTTTTTCTGCTTTCTACAAAAGCAATGGCATCTTTAAGGTGCATCGCCATCAGGGCATTATCGTAGCCATCGGCAGTAATGGCATCATTTGCATAAACCGTAACGCTGATCATTTCATTATCTAAAGGATAACCGGTTTTAGGATCAATCAGGTGGGAGATTTTTTTTCTGCCGCTCTGGTGAAATTTCCGGTAATTGCCCGAAGTGGTGATGGCGCCCGAATTGATTGCCGCAATGTGCCTGATCACCGGCGTACCATCTTTATCTGGTCCTTCGATACCAATTTTCATGGTTTCGCCGTTAGGTTTCGGACCTGAAATCCTGATTTCGCCACCCAGTTCGGCAACATATTGTTTTATTCCTTTTTGCTCGAGATAAGCGGCAATTAAATCGACACTATAACCTTGCGCAATTCCATTTAAATCGATGTGTATGCAAGGTTTTGATTTGCTGAGCCATCCATCCTTTAATTTCAGGTTTTTCATGCCCACACAATTCAGAATCGATTTAATTGTAGCAGGATCAGGTTCTGATTTTTCTTCTTTTGGTCCAAAGCCCCATGCCTGTACCAGGGGAGCTACCGTAATATCGAAAATGCCTTTGGTATCTTCATTGATCTCAAAACTTCTTTTGAGCACATCGTTCATCAAGCGATCGGCTTTGAGCTGCTTTTCGGTGGCGTTAAACTGATTTATCAATGATCCCTTTTTGTAAAGCGACATCGATAAATCAATTTCATTTAATAAACTGTCGATACCCTGTTTTGTCGCCAAACTATCATTGGCATAATACATTATAGCATAATCGGTTCCCTGAGCATAACCATTGATTTTATACTGCCTGATTTCTTCCTTCCAGGAAAAAGCCAGCATCAGCGGTAAAAGGAGAAACAAAAATCTATAACGCATCTTTTAAAATTAAAGCACTTTTGCCTGTCCGGGCATAGCGATAGGGTATAAACCATTTGCATCAGGCATTAACCTTGGGTTGGCATCCCAGGCAAAACGCTCAGGCAATAAACTGTTGTTGGCGGCTAATGCTTCGTCCCACTTAATGGTTTGACCAGAGTAGGTAGCATAACGGCCAATAATGGCAGAGAATGTGCTGGTTGCAGCGTAATCTACATTGCTGAATTTATATTCTCCTTTAGAAACTGCATCGAACAGCTCGTCGTGTTCGGTTTGGTAAGGATTGGCGTTGCCTTTGGTATTGTGGTTATACAGTTCCTTGCCTTTATAATCTTTCATAATGGCCTGGTTACTTCCCGACAGGTAAATTTTACCTTTTGTGCCCTGGAAACTTTCATCTACACGGTTGCTGATGCCTTCAAAATGCCTGCACTGGCTGTTGATTACCGCACCATCAGCGTAAGTTAACTCGATGGAGTGGTTATCATAAATTTCGCCATAATCTTTGCCGGTTCTCCAGGCACGGCTTCCTGTTCCCTGTACTGAAACCGGGTGTGCATTTTTGATCCAGTTGGCAATATCGATATTGTGTACGTGTTGCTCTACAATGTGATCGCCGCATAACCAGTTGAAATAATACCAGTTTCGCATCTGGTATTCCATTTCGGTTTGATTTGCCGTGCGCGGACGAACCCAAACGCCACCGCTGTTCCAGTACACCTGGCCCGACATGATATCGCCAATAGCGCCATCGTTAATGCGTTTCATCGACTCGCGGTAATTGGTTTGATAACGACGCTGTAAACCCACTACCACATTTAATTTTTTCTTTTTGGCTTCTTCGGCTGCGGCCAAAACCTTTCTGATTCCCGGTGCATCAACCGCAACAGGTTTTTCCATAAAGATCTGTTTATTCTGTTTTACCGCTTCTTCGAAATGGATGGGGCGGAAACCCGGAGGGGTGGTTAACAGCACCACATCCGCCAGTGGAATGGCTTTTAAATAAGCATCGAAACCTACAAACTGACGTTCTTTAGGAACATCTATTTTTGCCCCGAATTTTGAACTTAATGATTGATAACTGCTATCTAAGCGATCCTGAAAGGCATCGGCCATGGCTACCAGTTTAATGTTGAATTTGGTGCTCAATGCCTGAAAAGCTGCTCCCGTACCACGATCGCCACAGCCAATTAGGGCTATTTTAATGGTATCTGATCCTGATGCATAAGCGCCGGCCAGTGGGATGCTGCTTAACATGGCTCCGCCGGCAAGCATGGCGGTTGCTTTTAAAAAATCTCGACGATCTTGTTGGTTGATTGGTTTTTTCATGTGTTTAGTTTTTTGTTCTGGTTAGATGGTTGGTTAAAAGTCTTTTATAGGTTGTTTATTATAATAAGCATCGATTTCTTCTTTTGATGGCGTTTTAGCTGGTCGTACTAAACGCATGCCTACAAATGGCGCTTCGGGAAACCACCAGTTGCTTTTCGGAATCTGTGGATCCAGTTGTTTCCATGATGGATCGGAAGCCAGTCTTGCTGTTGAGGTCAGATTTTCTGGTTTTTCATCATAAGAACCACCACGAACCGCATTTGGATAAAGTTTTTCGGGTTTGGCTACCGGGTTTTCGGTGGTTTTGTCTTTGCTATAAAAATCGGCAATGTACTGGTCGTAAGTCCATTCGCTAACGTTTCCATGCATATCGAACAAACCCCATGCATTTGGTTTTTTCAACCCTACCTTATGGGTTTTATTATTGCTGTTGTCCTTAAACCAGGCATAATCATCCAGTTTGGAAGCATCGTTCCCAAAAGAATAAGCGGTTTCGCTTCCAGCTTTGCAGGCATATTCCCATTCGGCCTCGGTTGGTAAACGGTAAAATACACCGGTGCGCACATACAGCCATTTACAAAACTGGATGGCGTTATATTGGGTCATGGCCACTGCCGGCTGGTGTTCTTTTCCCATGCCGAAAGTCATATCCAGATAAGGTTTGGTTGGGCGGGTTACGGCATCAACTTCAGCTGGTATAGCGCCTTCGCTGGCTTTTTTTTCGTAATCGCGGTAAAGGAAAGGTTCAAAAATATCCCAGGTTACTTCATGTTTCCCGATCCAGAAAGCATCGAGTTTAACTTCGTGTACAGGTTGTTCATCAGCTTTGCCTGTTTTACTTCCCATTTTAAATTTACCTGCCGGAATGGCCTGCATATCGAATTTTAATTTGGTTCCGTTAATGGATTGGGTGTATGAACCGGTTGGATTTTGCGCAAAAATTTGCACACAGGGACTGATGATTAATGCAGCGGCAATTAACTTCTTAAACATAATTATTGGTTAGAAACAATACTTTCTTAGTATTTATCTGGTTAATTCTGAAATACTAAAGTAAATAACCACATTTAAAACAAAGAAAATTAATGTAACAATAAAGGTAAGTATTGTAACATTAAAAGTCAAGTTGACAATTAATATGCGCTGTAGAAATTGCTTATCTTCTGTCTGTTACCTTATTGCTTAAATTGGCAAAGCCGATTAATGTATCCCAACGGGCACCGGGGCGGCGGTAGTAAACAAATACCTGGTAGCTGTTTTCCGTCTGGAAGAATGCGCCTTCGAAAAACCTGGTTTCCATTACTTTGGTGTCTTTGTTAAACCAGGCGTATTCATAATCGTATAATCCTTGTTTAAGCAGGATATTGCCATAAAACTGCTTTCTGTTGGCATCGTAAAGGAGCTTGTTTTCGCTGCTCATGGTGTAATTGTTGAAGCGGCCCACCACATAAGCATCTCCGTTTGCGCTGGGTGCGGGCGTATTTAAAGTAAACAGCACGCCCATATATTCTGATTCTGTTTTATCATCCCGTCCATCGGTATTGCGGATAAAAAAGTTTCCGTTTTCATCGTACTGGTTGGCGAAAGCACCTGCCGTTCTTGGTGCATCCTGAAAAAGCATCACGTTTACCGATTCGTTATCGCGGTAAATATCTTTAACATTATCAGCCTTATACCTTAAGCTCCGGGTATCAAATTTCCTGAATTCATTATCTCCCCAGAAATCGTTCGTATTAAGGTCGTTATAAACCAGTTGATTGGGCCTTACAAACGATGGTTTTGTATTCAGCTGACTGGTATTGGGATTAAAATTCTGCATCACCACGGCTTTTAAATCCTGATAGGGGTTTTGGATCGGGAAGGTATGGTTAATGGTAAAATTGATTTTCTGCTTGTAATTCCTGTTTTCTACCTGTAGCGAGTTGGTAACTTCTGCTGCCACTGCTACCTGACTATCGAGCACGTAAAAACGCTGCGAAATTACGGGTTTATTTTTGTCGCCATCCAGGTACACTTTTAATACATAATTCCCCCCAATTTTAGGTTGGATCTGCGTATTGGGCAAGCTGATTTCGTAATGGGTATATTTTCGGGTGGTGTTGGATGAATAACGGTAATTTATGATGCGGTCGTCGTTAAAACTGCCTAAATAATCAATGCTCGAAATCTGCGAAGGTTGCCATTCTGCATTGCAGTGTTCGATAGTGTACCAGTAGTTTTGGGTTCCGGCAAGCAGATCGTCAAAAGAAAAAGTAATGGTTTCTGACGAATTAAGCATAATTACCGGTATGCTTTGTTCTTTATTACTGTTGTAGCAAAGCACGGTTTTAATATTTGGAAGATAAATTTTATTCTCGCTGGTAAACTTCTGATCGTTTTGCGCAAAAGCCAAAGTAGAGAGGAAAAATAAAACCGGAATTAATATTTTCTGCATGGCTAAAAGTAAAGTTTTATTGGGAAGTGGCAAAATATCTGCGTGTTGTCGGATATTTCTATCTGACACATAGTTATTATGTTTTTTGAAATAGGCCACGGATGCTCGGATTAACACGGAGGATTTGTTTTTTGAGCACGCCTCCCCTCAACACGTCATTTCGAGCGGAGCGCAGCGTAGTCGAGAAATCTGTTTCGAGGTAGGTCTCTCTGTTCCGCTGCGCTTCAATCGAGATGACGGAACGAAGGGTTTATTCTTTCCGTGCCAATCCTTGTCTCCGTGGCAAAAAAAAATGCAAAAAAAAGCCGTCCCGATGTAAATCGGGACGGCTGTATATCTGAACAAAACTTCAGGTTAAACTAACCCTCCAGCTCCATAATTTCGGCAGCCAGGGTTTCCCATTTAGTTTGATTGTTATCTAAATCGGCTTTAACTGCTAAATAACGTTTATTGGTTTCTGCCAGTTTATCTGCCTTGCTATAAACCTGCTCATCAGCCAGTTCTGCTTCAATGTTTTTAACATTTTGTTCCAGCTCAGCAATCATTTTTTCTGTTTTTTGTAGCTCATCATTCAGTTTTTTTAATTGATTAATGGTATTTGGTGTTGCAGGTTTTGGTGCTTCCTTTTGTTTTTCAGGCATTTTAACCGGAATAGGTTTAGCCACAGGAATAATGCGTTTGCTGTTCCACTCTTCATATTCGGCGTAAGTACCAGGATATTGTTTAATTTTTTCGCCTTCAATAAACCAGATTTTATTGGCAACATTATCCAGGAAATACCTATCGTGAGATACGGCAATAAAAGTACCTTCAAACTGTTGCAAAGCCTGGATCAGGATGTTAACCGACTGGATATCCAGGTGGTTGGTAGGCTCATCCAGAATCAGGAAGTTCGAATCAGTTGTTAATGATTTCGCCAGTGCCACACGCGATTTTTCCCCTCCTGAAAGCACTTTGATTTTTTTAAAAACATCATCACCTGTAAACAGGAAACAGCCTAAAATGCTCCGTAATTCGGTATCGGTATGTTTTGGTGCAAAAGCCTGGAGTTCTTCTAAAATAGAATTTTCGAGGTGTAGCGATTCTAACTGGTGCTGCGCAAAGAAAGTAGTCGTTACATTATGACCTGTTTCACAGAAACCCTCAAATTTTTCGGCACCTGCAATCATTCTCAACAGGGTAGATTTACCTTTACCGTTTGCTCCGATCAGGGCAATTTTATCGCCTTTTTCGATTACACCCTCTGCATCGTCTAAAATATGTACATTCGGATAGCTCTTATTGGCGTGCTCAATGCGCACCACGTGCCTGCCCGAGGGTTTAGAAAATTTAAACGCAAAGTTTACTGTTGGGTTATCATCATCCACATCATCAATGCGCTCCATTTTATCCAAAGCCTTCATCCGCGACTGCGCCATTTTTGCTTTAGAAGCCTTAGCCTTGAAACGTTCGATTAAACGCTCTTCCTGCTTAATTTTAGCCTGCTGGTTTTTAAATTCACCTTTCTGGATTTCGCCGCGTAAAGCTTTTTCCTCTACATAAAAGCTATAGTTACCCGCATAAACGGTCAGTTTGCCTTTGCGCGATTCGACGGTACGGTTTACAATTTTATCCAGAAAATACCTGTCGTGAGATACAATTACAATCGCTCCTTCAAAACCCATTAAATAATTTTCCAGCCATTTAATGGAAGGTAAATCCATGTGGTTGGTCGGCTCATCCAGTAAAAGGATATCAGGTGTTTGCAGTAAAATTTTAGCCAGCATTACACGCATCCGCCAACCTCCCGAGAAGGTATTTAACGGACGTAACTGATCAGCCGTGCTGAAACCTAAACCGGCCAGGATTTCATTTGCACGATATTCGATATTATAACCGTCTAAAGCCTCAAATTCCTGTTGTTTATCGCTCAGTTTAAATAAAACCTCTTCGCTATAATCGGTTTCAATTTTTTTAAGCAGTTCTTCAATTTCATCGTGCAGCTGGTTCTGGCGCTCAAAAGCTTCCATGGCCACGTGCAAAATGCTATGGTGTGATTCGTAAGAAAGTAAATCCTGATTTAAGTAACCTATTTTCAGGTCTTTCGACATAGAAACGGTACCCGAAGTCGGAGCATATTCGCCTACAATTATTTTTAAAAGTGTTGATTTTCCTGTTCCGTTGGCACCAATTAAGCCTGCTCTATCGCCGGGTTTAATGTGCCAGTTCGCGTCATCGTACAAGGCCCTTGAGCCAATCAGGAATGTTAAATTATTTATTGAAATCATTTCGGCTGCAAAAGTACGAAATTTAAAGGCTTTTTTTAGGGGGAAACTTAAATAGGGGATACCGCTCCTTTTTCCTGTAATTCTGAATGCAATGAAAATCTTTGATCACGGAATTACAAAATAAATTTTGATTTCAATAAAACCTTCTTACCTTTGTACTGTAATAAAAATAATTACAGAATGAGCAACAGCCGGTTTCCCATTTCCTTACACATTTTAACTTTGCTAAATGAGGCGAAAGGAGGTGTGGTGAGTTCCGAATATCTGGCAGGAAGTATCAATATAAATCCTGTTTTAGTGCGCAAAGAAATTATGAATTTGCGTAAGCATGGTTTCGTTGATAGTAAAGAAGGAAAGGGTGGAGGTTCATTTCTGGCTAAAAATGCTTCAGATATCAATTTGGGTGATGTTTATAAAGCCGTAAGATGTAATCATGTTTTGGGCCAGAGCAAAAATGAGCCGAATCCGAAATGCCCGGTTGGAAGACAAATCAACCAACATTTAGATTCGCTTTACAGCGATGCAGAGAATGCATTAATTGATAATTTATCGAAACAGACACTGGCAGATTTTACATTAAAATTTGAATAAAAATTTTTTGTCAATAACTGTAATAAAAAACATTACAATTTAAAAAACAGATTTATAAATTAAACATTGAATAACATGAAAGTAGCATTAATTGGAGCATCAGGCTTTGTAGGTAAAGCCATCTTAAACGAATTGGTAAGCCGTGGAAACGAAGTAGTTGCGATTGCACGCGATACCGCTAAAATTGAAAACAGTGATGCCAAAGTGAATAAAGTTGCCGCTGATGTTCTGGATACAGAAAAACTGGCTGAGGCTTTAAAAGGCGCAGATGCCGTGGTAAGTGCATTTAATGCCGGCTGGACTAATCCGAATTTATACAACGATACGGTGCAGGGAGCAGAAGCCATACAGAAAGCAGTAAAATTAGCTGGTGTTAAGCGTTATATTTTTATTGGTGGAGCAGGTACTTTGCAAATCGATGGACACCAGATTGTAGATGGACCAGATTTTCCTGCAGAATATAAACCAGGCGCAACTGCAGTAAGAGATTACTTCAATACTTTAAAACAGGAAACCGAATTAGATTGGTTGTTTTTTAGTCCGGCGATTGAAATGCACCAGGGAATTACCACCGGTCGTACAGGGAAATACCGTTTAGGTAAAACCAGTCCCGTTTTTAACGACGAAGGCCGCTCTATTCTTTCGGTTGAAGATTTAGCGATCGTTATTGCAGATGAATTGGAAAGTAAAGCGCACCACCAGGAGCAGTTTACGGCAGCATATTAGGAGGATTGGTCATTGGTTTATTCGTAAGTAGGTAGGGTGCCTGGGTTCATGGTTTGATGGTTCATAGTTGATGGCACCAAATACCTGTCGCAAGTGGGGCGTTGGTAATTGAAAATTGATTATTGGTGATTATCTTTTATGAAAGTCAAGCCATCACCAAACGTTGGATATTATACTAATATTTATCCACCCTGACCAATAAACGAATGGCCATTGAACTAATGAACCTTTTATAATTACGATTAAACTTACGTGTTATGAAGGGTTCATCATTCATTTTCCATTTTCAATCTTCCATAATTTGTATTAAGTTCTTATCTTCGTGGCATGTATCGCCTTATTAAACCGCTATTCTTTAAATTTGACCCTGAAAACGTACATTATTTTGTCGTAAAGCGGTTAAAATGGTTTAATGATAAGTTTCCATTGGGTAAAACCATTATCAGAAGCAGCTTTGATGTTCACATTAAAGGTTTAGAACGCGAAGTTTTTGGCATAAAGTTTAGAAACCCTGTTGGTTTGGCTGCCGGATTTGATAAAAATGGCGAATATGTGGAGCCACTCAGCAATTTAGGTTTCGGTTTTATCGAAGTAGGCACGGTTACCCCAATGCCTCAGCCTGGTAATGATAAACCCCGTATGTTTCGCTTACCTAACGATGAAGCGCTGATTAACCGGATGGGTTTTAACAATAAAGGCGTGGATGTAATGGCCGAGCGTTTACGCTTGCTAAAAGATAAACATCCCGATATTGTTGTGGGTGGAAACATCGGCAAAAACAAGGCTACCCCAAATGAAGATGCGGTAAGCGATTACATTAAATGTTTCGACCGTTTGTTTGATGTGGTAGATTATTTTGTGGTAAATGTAAGTTCGCCAAATACCCCGGGCTTACGCGAACTTCAGGAGAAAGAGCCACTTAAAAAAATTCTTAATACTTTACAGCAGCGCAACCGTAAAAATGATATTTCGCGACCGATTTTATTAAAAATAGCACCCGATTTAACTGATGCACAACTGGATGACATCATCGAAATTGTTGCTGAAACCAAAATCGCAGGCATTATTGCAACCAATACTACCATCAGTAGAGAGAATTTGGCTACAGCTCAGGAAATAAAAACCGAAACAGGTGGTTTGAGTGGTAAACCTGTTAAAGAACGCTCTACCGAGGTAATCCGCTACCTTTCAGAAAAATCCAATAAAGCTTTTCCTATTATCGGTGTGGGTGGAATTCACTCGGCTAAAGATGCCAAAGAAAAGTTAGATGCCGGCGCTTCTTTGGTGCAGTTATATACCGGTTTTATCTACGAAGGACCAGGATTGATTAAAAGTATCTGTAAGGAACTGGTTTAGTAGCTTGTTCTATGCAATCAGGTTAAATTTTAGAAAAAAGCATACATTATGGCCCTGTTAATCGATTACAAGTTTACTTGATTTCATTGATATTACCACGCCAGTTAAAATATTTAATTTTCTTTTTAGATTATTATACTTTTATTTTGAGGTATCCTTTGTCAATTTATTGACTAATTATTTTTTCTTCTTTTAGGCTTATAAATAATGTATCGTTTCTTCCTTCTATAAAAGCATAATTCACGCCTTTTTCTGGATGTATTCTTGCAATATAAACTGAACCTATTTTTTTGCTTTTAATAATTACATCAAGGTATCGTCCATTTATCATTTGATTTATTCTGAAGTATCCTTGATCATTGGTAATAGAAAATACAGTTTTGTTATTAGGATCTACAACTTTAATTCCTTTTAACGGATTTCTCCCTTCATTGTATATGTATCCCTGTATATATGATGGTGATTTTGATGAACACGCAAACAAAATCACGATAAAAAATATCATTATTGATCTCATACTAAAATAACCCGAATTTAAGTTTAACCAATAAGCCCTAATATATTTTTAAGGTTACCATAGATTTACTGAGTTTGATTGTTTACTTTTTAAATAAATTGTACCAATATCGATTGTATCCTTATTTATATCATAGGTTTTTAAATTAATTTTTTTTGTATCATATCCTTTTTTCTTTATGATAATCATTGAATTAATTTCTTTAATAGATTTGATAAAATTTTGATAGTTTTTCATTTCAATTTTTGGCAATATAAATTGACCTTTATTATTGGTTGTCACATTTCTCGGACTTAATACATCCAGCGAATCATAAACTATAGAAACATTAGGCAATGGTGTTTTATCATCACGTATTAGGCCTATCACTGATTTTCTATAGATATAAGATGCAGTATTGCACGAAGAGAATAGCCCTAATAAAATTGTCAGGTAAAATTTTATTTTCATATAATTTTAATTTTGGTTAACCAGGTACGCCTAAGTGAATCTTCAGTTGCTATGATTTACCCTGTGATAATAATCTTCAACATATTTCATCCATGCTTTAGTGGAAAATCATTTCCTGAAATTAATTGCTATTTAAAAAAAAACGCTATCGATTTTTATTGTGTCATTACCACCATCAGAAATGAGTGTATCAGATATTAATCTAAGTTTTATCTTCTGACCAGCTAATGCCTGGTTACGATTGCTTAAACAGCTGCTTTCTGTTATCAAGATAAACAAATTCCCTGATTATTGGCTTAATAAATGAGAGATTGTTTGCCTTGGGAAGTACAGAAATCTTAAATAATGGGAGGCAGGTATTGATAGGTAGGATTAAGAATTATGACCATTAAAAAAATAAAGATTAAGAGTGATGAGTATTAATCTTTTTAGTTACAAGCAAATTTTAAGGCATAAAAAAAGCATCCTTTGATCAGAAGGATGCTTTAAGTTTTTTAGATTTTCTAAAAACTATTTCGCTAAACCAGCTAAAACAGCATTGTTTTTAGCTAACTGATCGTTTTTAGGTTGTGCAGAACGGCTACCTAACTCGATGTTAGTTGCTCTCTTTAAAAATGCTACCTCCTGGTGAGCTGTATTTTTATTTCTTCTGTCTTTTCTTTTTAATCTGGTAACTGCCATGGTAATAACCTTTTATTATATTTTATTTGTACAAATGGAGGTCGAGAGCGGATTCGAACCGCTGTAGAAGGTTTTGCAGACCTCTGCCTAGCCACTCGGCCACTCGACCTTTAAATTCAAGGCTGCAAAAATAGCAATTATTAGTTAGCCTGCAAATAATATCTCAATTTAATTTCGAACTCGCACTAACTCAGCACAAAAGATTGCAGCACTTACCGCCACATTTAGCGATTCGGCTTCTCCAATCCTGGGAATGGTAACCGGTTTATTTATTTTTTTAATTACTTCCGGCGAAATTCCCTTCCCTTCATTACCTAAAATTACCAATCCCTCGTTGCCCCATTGGGTTTTGTAAATTGATTCACCATCTAACAATGCTCCGAATACAGGCAGCGAATTATCACTTAGAAAAGCAGGTAAATCTGCCTCAAAAATATTTACCCTCGCTAATGAGCCCATGGTAGCCTGTACTGTTTTGGGATTAAATACTTCTACACAATCTGCAGAACAAATGATGTTTTTAAAACCAAACCAATCTGCGGTGCGTATAATAGTGCCCATGTTGCCCGGATCCTGCACGCCATCTAAAACCAAAGTGAACTGATTTTTCAATTCTTTCTGATCTAATTTCTTGTTTTTAGTGATATGAACCAATGCTAAAAAGCCCTGTGGCGTTTGCAGCGTACTAATCTTGTCTAATTCAACGTTCTTTACTTCAAATAAGTTTATATTTGCGGGCAATTTGGGTAACAAATTGTATTGTTCGCTGTTGTAAAATATGGTATGAATGTGGTAACTTGACTGAATAAATTCTTTTATGGATTTTATGCCTTCAACAATAAATAAACCATGCTCTTTACGGTATTTTTTTTGATGTAACGACTTTATAAAACTAATCTGTGATTTTGAAAGCATACCAATACTTAATAAATATTAAACTGAAAAGCACTGCAATATTACTATTTATTATTGTTTTAATTCAGGCCTGTTCATCAACAAAATACATTGCCGACTACCAATCGATCGTAAAAAAGGTTACAATAGATAGTGTTGACAAGAAATTTGAGGAGCAGGCTTATAATTATGTTCAGAAAGATCTCAGGCCTGCTTCTAAACTGAGTATTCAGGTGCCATTGTATAACCTGTTTAATACTAAAGACGGAAGGTATAAAACAACTGATATTAAGCCTTTTGGTACACCTCCAGCCATTCTGGACAGTACTTTGGTCGAGATTTCAAGAACCCAGATACAGAAATTTTTAAAAAGTAAAGGATATCGTCAGGCAGAGGTAAAATCAGCGATCAAGGTAGAGAATAAGAAAGCAGAAGTAATTTTTAGTGCCAAACCAGGCCCGGCTTACTTTATTGATAAACTTACTGATTCCATTCCAAATACAAATATTAAAAACCTTTACGAATCCAATAAGGCGAGCGTAACGCATTTACATAAGGGCATGCAATATGATGAGGACTCTCTAACCTACGAAAGGGAACAGATTTACCGCATCATGAAAGAGAATGGTTATTTCTATTTTTTAAGGCCTTATGTAAATTTCGACGTTTATGGTGCAGAAGCTACTTCTAAAACCAACAAAATTGATTTGAACCTGAATGTAACTGATCCGAATGATGGTCCGCACAAGCAGTTTAATATAGGCTATACCCACATGATTATCGCACCAAACCCTGATGGTTTTCCTGATTCTGTGCGTTATAAATTAAATAAGGATACTATTAACGGGATCATCTTTACCGATTTCTCCAAACGTTACCGTAGAAACCCGATTGTGAGGTACGATTTTTTAAAACAAGGCGAACTTTACGATATCCGCAATGAAAACCTGACTTATGATCGCTTATATGAGCTGAATATTTTTAAAAATGTAAAAATCGATTATTTCAGAAGGGATAGTACGTCAAATAAAGTAAATACTGTAATTCAGCTTATTCCGCAAAAGGTGATGAGTAACCGGGTAGAGGGGGAGGTACCATTTAATGGTGGTACAGTAGGCTTTAACTTAAGTAATACTTATACCAATAACAATATTTTCAGGGGTGCTGAACGGTTCGAACTTCAGGTAAAAGGTGGTTTACAATCCAGGATAGGCAATGGTGCTAAACCATTCAGTGATATTTACCAGCGCGATTTTTCGATCAGCGGAAGTATTACAGTACCGAGGTTAATGATTCCTTTTTATAATCCTACTTTAGGCGGTAATGGAATGCCACATACTACTTTTTCGAGCAGTTATATTTATGCTTTACAGAAAGATGTTTCGGTGAGGAGGATTTTTATCAATTCGATTACGTATGATTGGGTAGAAACGAAATCGAAACTTCACTCTTTTACACCCTTAAATTTCGAATACCGTTTTGGTTATCTTGATCCTAATGTAGATGCACAAACCGTATTAAATAACCTTTATTACTCTACACTATTAGGTCGGAAAGATTTAACCTTGGGTATGAAATATACTTATACTTTAAATGCGAATAAGCTGAATGAATACCGCTCTTTCGTTTATTTAAGGGCGGGAATGGATATTGCCGGAAATATGCTGCAGGGGATATCCAAATTAGGAGGCTCCAAGCACGATCCTGCCAATGGAGATCCGGCTAAGATTTTAGGGTTGCCGTTTAATCAGTATATGCGCCCAGAGGTTGATTTAAGGTGGTACAAGCACTTAGGAGGCGAAAGGCAGTTTGTTGCCCGTTTAAATGCGGGTGTGGCTTATGCTTATGGAAATTCGGTGTTAACAGGTATCCCCTTTGAAAAGCAATTTTTTGCCGGTGGCTCGAGCGGAATCAGGGCATGGCAGGCCAGAACCATTGGTCCCGGCAACTATGACAGGGGACTTCTCCGGAGTGATACTTTGCGTAAAGCATTTTATGGGCTTGACCAGCTAGGGACCATGCGCATTGAAACCAATTTTGAATATCGTTTTACCGTGGCCAAGAAGTTTTTTGGGGCTACTTTAAAAGGTGCAGCGTTTGTTGATGTTGGTAATGTATGGAATCTCCGTAAAGGCGAATCGATTCTTCTTGCAACTCCGGCCCTTGATGAACAAACCGTATTTAAATTAGGTAAACTGGCCCAGCAGCTTGCAGTTGGTACAGGCTTGGGTTTAAGGTATGATGTACAATATTTTGTATTCAGGTTTGATGTTGGCTTGAAACTTAAAGATCCTCAGTTTTCTGGCTCTGACCAATGGGTTATTGGTAAGTTTCTCTCCGGAGCGAGAGCATTTAAAGATAATTATAATTTAACCCATGCTCCTGATACTTATCGTTTCCTTCAATATAACTTTGGTATTGGTATGCCGTTTTAATTAACCGAAAAGACTTAATGCTTTAGGTTTGGTAGCCGGATCTTTAAAAGAAAATTCTTTAAAAGGTTGCCATCTTTTATTCTGGTGTTTATAAACAGAAAAAGAAGAAACGGAGAATTCGCGCTTAAATTTCCGGTCTTTAAAATCATCTGCGATTTGTTTAAAAACCGGTTTAATATCTCTGAAAGCCAGAGTTAAATGCGGATTAAACTTTTCTTTTTTCTCAATCAGTTTTAGGGGCTGTAATTCTTTTGAAATCTGCTTTTCCAAGGTCATAATGCCTTCGTTGCGTTCTACATCAAGGTAAAAAGTATGTTCGGGAAAGGAATTGAAGTTTTTAAGCACTTGTGTAAACGGAACATTAAAAGAGGCATCTTCCAGGGCTTTGAAAAAACGTTTTTCGGCTTCCTGGGATGATAACATAACCGGTGGATATAAAGTAGTGTGTGCCGGCCGCTTTAGCGATTCGTGTACGTTAAATTTCTCTGAAATGTAGTGTCTGATCTCATCAATATCTTCTACAATAGAAACCGGAGGAACCAAACATACTAAATATAGATTTTCCATGGAACAAATTTACTAAAAATATTAGCATAAATTAGGGTGCGTAATAATTAATTTATAGATTTCTCCACTGCGGTCGAAATGACGGAACTATGTAGCTTTGATTTGTGTATCCACGAGCCATTTATATGTTGCCGTGGTCTGTATCTCTACTATCGCAGTGGTTCGTGTATCCGCGGGCCTATTTTTATTGATTACTTAAATTCATTTGCCACAGATGCACAGATTAACACGGACAGTTTCTCAAGCGCTATGGTCTGTTTCTCAAGCGCCATGGTCTGTTTCTCAAGCGCCATGGTCTGTTTCTCAAGCGCCATGGTCTGTTTCTCAAGCGCTATGGTCTGTTTCTCAAACGCCATGGTCTGTTTCTCAAGCGCCATGGTCTGTTTCTCAAGCGCTATGGTCTGTTTCTCAAGCGCCATGGTCTGTTTCTTAAGCGCCATGGTCTGTGTCCCCACAGACCATTTTAAATTGGGATTTCTCGTAACGGACTGATGTTTAATAAACCCGACCGGCAGCGTTACCCCGATTGAAGTTCAATTTAATTATCGGTTATTTATCGGGGTTAAGCCAAGGGCGGGACTGGCGGAACCGAAGCACTACAGGCACTGCTTTTCTAAAAAAAAAATAAATAAAATCTGCACTACAAATCAACTTTCGTTTCTCTTTTTTACACTTGCTTAATTCTCAAACCTTGCAGTAAAGATTGCTTCGCCGCTGAAAAAAGCCGTCTCGCAAATAACGATTTACGCTGATCATTGAAAAACATCAGACCAGGTTTTTCAATCCGTCAAAAATACTTTCGAAAAAGGTGGAAAGATTGAGTCCGTTGCTGTGGTTAAAATAAACAAATACCAAAAATACAATTACTACAAATATAATGAGTTTGCGGAAGGCAAAGGCAATAATGATCAGTGCTATCGGGATGATAAAAAGCCATAAACTGTTAATTGCATAAGGACTTAAATCGGTATCTTTTTTATACACGTAAACCAGCTTGCTGTGCGTACCGGTATCGTTCTGGTGTTTGATGTAAACAAATGTAGATTTATCGATGGGTAATGGCAGCACTGCAATACCATCATTAAACTTTAAGATTTGTGTAAAACCACTTACGCTAAAGGTATAGGTGCCATTAATATTCTCATTTGGGGTATTCAATGAATCGGCTGCAATAATGGCGAGTTTATTATTTTTGAGCAGATTTTCTTTTACCAGAAAATTGTTGATGGCTGCATTTTGGGCAAAGCCAAAAAAACCGATTAAACACAAGGATAATAAAAGTAAGATTCGTTTCATTCGATAGAACGTTTATTGTAAATTAAATAACCGATGTGCAATAATACACCATTTCTTTTAATCGCATCATTATATAAATTATAACTTAGGCTTACGGGGCCAAGCGGTGAATGATAAACTAAACCTGCCGTACCTGCATAACGTAATTTGGTAATGGCTTTTGCATAATCTACATTCTGGAAACCATTCAGCTCAAACTCTTTATGAGGCAAAAATAAATATCCTTCTAATCTAAAATCGAGATTTTTTTTAACATTATAAATGTTTTTTATTCCACCGGCCGCATAAGTAGTCGCCCTGAATTTATCAAGGAAGAGCGATCTGCTGTCTTGCAATGGATAAAAAGCCGGAGCGGTTAACAAGGTAGCATAATAATTACTAAATAGTGGCTGATTGGAAATAACTCCCTCTACGATATAACCCAAAGTATATTTTTTGAGGTGTAAAAAATAATTTTCCTGGGTGAGTTTTATACTACCCCAATGGTGCAAACGACTAAATTCAGCGACTTTAACAAAGCCAGGGGTATTGCGGAAAATATTGCCGGGATCGTAATTTTCGCGACCGGTAGTATAATTAATACTTAACGAAAAACTCTGCCCGTTTGTGGCATATTGTTTTCGGTTGAGCGAGTTTTTTTCAAAATTTAATGTCCCCCTGAAACCGTTAAAAATGGTTTCATCCAACACATCGCCCACGTTGAAGGTATTGTTTGGACTATAATGGTCGCTATTGTTGATAAAGGTAGAGTGAAGGACAATTTTGGTGTTGTAATTTAATGGCATACCCACCATCAGATCGATTTTCCGGTCGGATTGTTCGATATAAATGGGGCGGGGGTTTTCGATAAAAATCTGGCTGGTGTTATAGTAATTCCAGTGGTTATAAGTTAGTTCTGCAGCGAGAAATAAGGGGAGTTTGGTTGGATAATCTACCCGGCCGTTAACCTGAACAGATTCGTAAAAACGGCCTGAATAAAAGCTGGTGCCAAAGGTGTAAGATTTTCTGTTGAGGTAATTGTATTGTGCACCTAGAAAAACATTGCTGATGGGCCTGGTCGAAATATTGCCGCCCAGATCGAGTTTAAAACTTTTCTTGGGTTGTGCCACTACTTCAAAGGTATAGCTATCAGTTGCGGCCTGGTAGGATATTTTAGGATACACAGTTTCAAAAGTCTGGTCGGCAACCAGTTTATAATAACCACGCCTGATATCTTTGAGATCGAAAGTGCTCTGGTCGCTTTTAAAAAGCCTTTCCACATACTTTTTTTGCTGTGCGTTAACACCTGATACGGTAACATTGCTAAACTTTAACTCAGGTTTTCCTGCATTAAATTTTGCTCTTCTTTTTGCCAGTTCTTCGTCGCTTACCCGTTTGCTGATCAGAGCTTTAATTCTCGGCATATCGGCCATGGTTGCATCGTATCCCTTTTTAATCAGCTCTGCCACCGGTGCGAAATTGGTTACACTGTAACTGGCCAGATCGGGCTGGATGTAAACCCCGTTTTTGCCGATCATGGTAGAATCTGATTTAGAAAGAAACATATACACCAAAAAGCGGTTCATTAAACGGTCGTCGATATTTTTAGGGTATTCGTTATAGGTTTTAGAAGAAACGTTGGCTCCGATTACGAAATCGGGTTTAAAATCCCTCTCCATTACATCTGCAGGAAAATTATTGTACAGGCCACCATCAAAAACATATTTTCCGTCGAGTTTAATGGGGCGGTACACAATGGGAACAGTCATGGTAGCCCTTACGGCTTCGGCCAAACTGCCTTTACTTACGGTGATGCTTTTTTGCGACAATACATCGGCCACCATACAGCGGTAGGGTACAAAAAGGTTATCGAAGTTATCTTTAGAAACGGCAGAGGCCTGAGAAAAAAGCTCTAAAAAAGCAAAATTTAGGGGGATATCGTTAATGAGGTTAGAGCGGAAACTAAAATGGAAGCCGGTATCGATAGCCACTTTTGCAGTAAGCATAGAGGCATTTGGTGCATTTTTCTGAAAATAATAGGTGTAATCGCTGGTGTACCGTCCGTTAACCCAATTTTGAAAGTCGTTACTGAGCGCAATTTCTTCAATTTGTTTCGGGCTATAACCTGCCGCATACATGGCCCCCACAATACCACCCATTGAGGTTCCGGTAATGTAATCGATGGGGATATGGTTCTCTTCAAGGGCTTTTAAGGTACCGATGTGCGACAATCCTTTTGCGCCTCCACCACTAAACACAAGGCCAACTTTTTGCGCCTGCAAATGGTTACAGTACAAAACGAAAAGGATCAGCAAAAATCTTTTAAAAGTTACCACCCCTAAAAATAAGGGTTTTTCTTTTAAAATCAGTTCAATATGAAAATGTTGTAGGTTAAAAATATTGCAAAACTTACCCAGATAAAATATGGAATAAATATTAATCCTGCCCATTTATTGATTTTATAAAAGGTGATGGCATTGATTACAATAAACAGCAGCAGTAAAATGATTTCGGCGAGGGCAAAACCCACTTCGTGCAGGTAAAAGAAAATGAACGACCAGGCTAAATTTAAAATTAACTGGATGAGGTAGATGGCTACCGTACGTGGAAAATGCACTATTTTATCACGTTTAACCCAAACCAGGTAAGCTGCAATGCCGATTAGTAGGTAAAGTGTTGTCCAAACCGGGGCAAAAAGCGAGTTTGGAGGATTAAAAGAAGGTTTGTTGAGCGTTGGGTACCAGGTTTTAACAGATTGAGCGGTTGCCCACCCACCAAGGGCACCTACGCCCAAAGTAATGGCTATATTAACAATAAAAGCTACCGGTTTAAATTTCATGATGTAAATTTGAGTTTAAACATTGGTAAAACCTAAATGTTTTACCTGCCAATGCCCGGAACAACGGGTAAACTTTCATTGTCTTCGTTTCCAACACTTTGTACGGCAAACAAATAATTGTCTTTACTGTAAGGCAATCTTAATTCGGTGGCAGTGGTGAAAAACTTCTTCTCCCAAACCGGGCTGCTGGTTTCGCGCATTAATACGTAATAGCCTTTTACCATACCATTTACAGGCGCTTTCCAGTACAGATATGTAGAATTGCTCAGGTTTTTAACATCTACTTTTACCTCGGCAGGTACAGATGGTGCTTTCGCCAGATTGGCCAAAACGGCAATATTTACGCCAGTGTTTTTGCGCAGGTACTCAAAATCCATAAATTCCTGTAAATCGCCATACCTGATTCCTTTTTCAGTTCTCAGGTCCTGGTGCTGGTGATCGAAATTTTCGTTCATTTCAGTAATGCGCACGGCGGTAAAGCCATTTTCTACAAATGGCGTATGGTCGCCGCCCCGTAAAAACCTGTCGTTCCTGTAAATCAGTTTTACTTCGAGCTGATCTACATAACGCTCGCCGATTTCTTTAACATAACGGGCCAGCTGACGACTTTTTCCGTCATTTTCTAACCCAAACTGGCGGATGCTTTTTGCATTTTTATCTAACTCGTAACCTGGTAAGCCTTCACTAAAAACCCGTAACCTGGTATTGTCTATAATTTGGGTTTCGCTGCTGTTGTTACTGCCAATCATGTCGTTGTTCAGCATGGCATCTACATTCCAGTTTTCTTTTTTTGCCTTTGCAGCCATAAAACCCGATCCCAATAAAGACTGTTCTTCGCCACTTACGGCTACAAAAATAATGGTAGCTGCAAATTTATACTGGCTCATAATCCTTGCGGCCTCAATTACGCCGGCCACACCGCTGCCATCATCGTTAGCGCCCGGTGCATCGCTGGTTCTGTTCATTACATCGGTAACCCGGCTATCGAGGTGACCGCTTACCACATATACGCGTTTATCGTTTACGTCGGTACCTTTTAATACGGCAACAGCGTTACCCAATAAAGTGGGCTGATCTACTCTTTTGCCATCGGGTTTAAAGGTGGTGGTATCTAAATAGGCAGTTAGCCGGCCATCGCCCTGTTTTGCAAACTGGTTAAATTTGCTTACTACCCAGTTTCTTGCTGCACCAATGCCTTTGGTTTTGCTTTTAATATCGCTTAAGGTGTTCCTTGTGCCGAATGCAACCATTTTTGAGATATACGACTTTAAAGAATCCTGATTAACCGCTTTAACCATTTTATCGATATCCTGATTGCGGATAACCACAGTTTGTGCTTTGATAGATAAACTTATTGAAGCAAAAAGTATAATTGAGTAGATTTTTTTCATCTGTATTGCCAAAAAAATAATTAGTTAGCTAATATATTGAATGATAACTTAAAAAATCGGGTATAAATATGTTTTTCTGTAACATTTTAAGCATAAAAAAGCCCCTTGAAATTAATCAAGGGGCCTATATTTGTTTGGTTTATTATTATTTAGCTACTGTTGAAGCAATTTCATGTGTTTTGTTCCAGTTACCGAAAGCTTTTTTAGCTGATGATTTAGCTGCGCTTAATTCTACATCACCTGCAATGGTTAAAAACGTTTTTTCAGGAGAAATCTGGCTGTAAAAACTTTTTACGTCAGCAAGGGTTAAAGCGTTGATAGAAGCTTCATTTACAGATTGATCATAATCATAATCGTGTGCTTTAAGGCTGGTGATCAATTTAGCTTTTGCTGTATTAAAAGTTTTCTGATCGATTGTTGCATTTTGGATTAATGCAGCCATTTCAGTTAAATCTTTGTCAAGATCGGCACTAGCGGTAGCCAGTTTACCACTGTTATCTTTAAAACTGATGTTCGCGTTTTTGTTCACGTTCTCGTTTAATACTGCATTTAATAACTCCACTACGCCATCTTTTTTATTGTCGAATGCTTTGGCATCTAATGTAAAACTCGAGTAAGCTTTTGGCGATCTGTCATTTTCAGAAATGATGATGTTCATGCCATTTTTGAGTTTGTAGCTTACCGGCTCTTTAAAGGTTTGTGCTTTAGCAGTGTAAACCGAAATAATTGAGAGGGTTGAAAGTGCAATTGTTTTAATGGTGTTCATTTTATTTTTTTTAAATAATAGGGTTAACTTTTGTTGGATGATGTTGAACAAATCTAGGGCTGATTAGCTTCCGGGCCAATATTATGGCGTTAGAAAGGCAGGAATCATAGACGAACGGGCGTATATACGTGACGAAAGCAGGAACGGATTTCTGCAAATATAGATTTTATTCATTTTGTTCATTATTTATTCATCAGAAATATTCCTGCAGGTTATGCTTAGTTTTATTTGTGACGTTAATCTGATACTATGAACTGCTTAATCGTTGATGACCATGTAATTGCAAGAAATACGATCAGCCATTTTTTAAAGATTGACCCGTCTTTGAAATTAATTGCCGAGTGCGAAAATGCGGAAGATGCCTATCAAAATCTTGCCATCCATAAAATAGACCTTTTGTTACTGGATATAGAGATGCCGGGGATATCGGGGATAGAGCTGGTTAAAGGACTGGGAGAAAAAAGACCATTAATTGTATTTATCAGCTCGAAAAAGGATTATGCTGCAACAGCATTCGACCTCAATGTTGTCGATTTTATTTCCAAACCAATTACACCCGACCGGTTTTTAATGGCGGTTAAAAAGGCAAAGGAAATTTATCACCTGAGCAACCTGTTTGTAGGCAATAATCCTGATGATTTTGTTTTTATCAGGGATTCTGGAGTGATCAGGCGGATTAAGCTGGATGATATTAATTACCTGGAGGCGCAGGGCGATTATGTGAAAATTTATATGGCCGAAAAAACCTATTCTATCCATTCCTCTTTAAAATCAATCGAAGATAAACTGCCTGTTAAAAATTTTGTCCGGGTGCACCGCTCGTTTATTATCAATATTGGTAAAATAGATACCATAGAAGGCAATACTTTAATTATACATAAGCAGTTTGTTCCCGTATCGGATGCCTATAAATCTGTTTTAAATAAACGGATGCACATTTTATAACGGTTTATGAAATTAAGTGAAAAAAAGCACATGGCACCAGATACTCAAACTAAAGCCTGCCAAACCATCAATTTAAGCTATTTGAAAGAGATTAGTATGGGCGATGCTGGTTTTGAGCGCGAAATGGCCGAAAAGTTTATCTCGATTATAGCTGATGAGTTAATTCATTTAACTCATTGCCTAGAAAAGAAAAATTATGAAGCATTAAAGCGTACGGTGCATAAAATGAAATCAACAGTTTATTTAATGGGTTTAAAGCCAAAATTAAATGCTGCGCTTGAAGCTGTTGAATATGATAACCTCACTTACGATCAGTTTAAACAGCATGTAAATCAGATTGTATCGGTATGCGAAATGGCCAAAGAAGAAGTCAGGATGTTTTTGATTGATTGATGATCACATTAACCCTTCTCTGGCTAGGCAAAAAGGTGACCGGATGTAGGGATCGGTTTTGAATCGCCAATAAATTCTTTAATCTCTTTGATGGTTTCTTCCGGTGCGCTAATGTGCGGAAAATGACCAGTAGCCTTCATTACAACCAAAAAGTTTTCAGGGGTGTTTTTGTAGATAAACTCGCCTGCTGATAAAGGGGCAATGATATCGTTTGTGCTCTGTAGCGTTAGGCTTGGCACCTCAAGGTTTTTTAATTTATCCCTGTAATCGGCTTTAAAAGTAGCCATTGCAAAAGCCAGCGCCACGCTTGGATCGGTAGCTTCGAAACACTCCTGTAAAAAATCGGAGAGTTCTGGTTTCGATGGAGTATCCATTACCACAGGAGCCAGTTGTTTGCTCCAGCCCACATAATCTTCAGCTATATGTTCAAAAATGGTTTCAAGGTCTCCCACATTAAAGCCGCCAATATAATCGTGATCATTTAAATACCGCGGCGATGGTCCGATAAATACTAATTTTTTAAATGCTTCAGGAATCTGCAGAGCCGCAATCATGCCAATCATGCTGCTTACGGAGTGGCCGATAAAGATTACGTTACTTAACTCCAGGGCTTCTATAATGTCAATCACATCGCAGGCATAACCTTCTAAGGTAGCATACTTATGTTTATCATACTGGCTGAGGTCTGAGTCGCCTGAACCCACATAATCAAACAGGATCACTTTATAGTCATCCATAAAAGCATCGATGATGAATTTCCAGGCACTTTGTGCACAGCCAAAGCCATGCGCAAACATGATTACCTGACTACCTTCGCCAAGTATTTTTACATTATTTCTGATGAGTATAGGATGCAAGATGTTTGATTTTTAAATTCTGATTCAAGTTAAACATTGTAACTGTTTTTTTATAAAAAAAATAAAAATGAACAAAAGTAACGGGCATTTTTGTGAACAGGTTTTTTTAGTCCTAAGTCTGGAGTCTATAGTCCTCAGTCGGGCCGATCTATGTGTTAACCACAAGGAGAAAATAATCAATAATCATTCACTATTGCTTGATGAATAATCGCCGGGCGAATGGCGCTGAGCGGATTAGAACTATTGACCAATTAAGTAAATCTCCTCAGTTAACCGATTAACCAATTTATGCAGTTAACCAATTTATTAATCTTAACAACTTAACAATATTAATCCTTATCTTGCTTTAGTAAAACGTTTAACCAAATATGAAGAATTCCATTGCATTACTGCTTATTATCTGTTTTTCAGCTTTTTATGCTAAAGGTCAGGTGAATTTAAAATCATTTAAAAATAATGGGGCTACCGTCTCTTCCAATAAAAAAGAACTGGTGCTAAACTGGCCCGTGGGTGATGGTGCTTTTGGTAAAATGATTTTAAACCTCGATCAGGCGAAGCCTTTATTCAGCAGTTTGCAACTGGGGAAAAAAGGTGCTTTAAAAGAAATTGCTGCCAACCTCGATCCTGCATTTGTTTTACGGGTAGGCAAACGTACTTTAAGTCCCGAAAGTGGCGGTTGGGATGTATTTTTCGATCGGGTACCTACGAGGCCGTACACTACGAATGCATTAAAATTTGAAAAGGGAGCGGCCAGCGTTTCGAGCAATGGCTCGCAAACGGTGGTAAAGATAAATGGCATTGAAAGCGAAAACTTTAAGGGTGCTTTAGAGATAACGCTTTATAACGGCAGCCCTTTATTTAACATAGCGGCTGTGGTATCTACCCAAAAAGATTCTACAGCAATTTTATACGATGCCGGATTGGTGAATAAAAAAGAGATATGGAACAATGTTGTTTGGAGTGATGTAAAAGGAAATCTGCACACGGAAAAAGGTGTTAAAACCGACGCTGCTAAAAACCTCGAAGTAAAATACCGTACCGTAATCGGCGAAAATGCTGGTGGAAGTTTAGCGGTGTTTCCGGCACCGCACCAATATTTCTATCCTTTGGATGAAGCCTTTAACCTCAAATTTACCTGGAAAGGCAGCAATTATTTAAACCTGATCCCTGATTATGGTATCGGCATCCGCCAGGATCCATTGGGCGATAAACGTTATGTGCCCTGGTTTAATGCGCCGCCAAATACCCAGCAAAGACTCAATTTTTTCTGTTTATTGAGTACGGGCAAAGCAAATGCCGTTTTAACCGAAGTTAAAAAGTTTACCCATAACGATTCTTATGTTGCATTGCCCGGTTATAAAACAATGGCCAGCCATTTTCATAATGAGTTTATCTCTGATGTAGTGTTGAGCGGAAAAGCCGTTCCTGAAAAGCCCGAATTTGTGGAGGTGCTGAAGAAAACAGGCTTAAATATTGTGAAACTGGCAGAGTTTCATGGTCCGGGGCACCCGAAAGGGCCTGATTCAACCCGTTTAGAAGAACTGGATGCCTTGTTTAAACAAACCAAACGGTTATCTGACCCCAATTTCTTATTGTTACCAGGAGAAGAAGCCAATAATTTTTACGGCGGGCACTGGCTGGCATTTTTTCCTAAACCAGTTTATTGGGTAATGTCGCGGAAGGGCGATCTTCCTTTCGAAAGCTACGATCCGAACTATGGCAAAGTGTACCGCGTAAATGATAAGGCCGAAATGCTTAAATTACTGGAGCAGGAGCATGGTTTGGCCTGGACGGCACATGCGCGTACCAAAGCCTCAACAGGTTACCCCGATAAATATAAGGAGGAGGATTTTTTTAA
Organism: Pedobacter sp. 22226; assembly: GCF_052045455.1. Taxonomy (NCBI): domain Bacteria; kingdom Pseudomonadati; phylum Bacteroidota; class Sphingobacteriia; order Sphingobacteriales; family Sphingobacteriaceae; genus Pedobacter; species Pedobacter sp. 22226. The sequence goes on from NZ_JBQEPB010000010.1 coordinate 202,456, forward strand.
ATCGGAAACCTTTATGGGGGCTGCGTGGAAAGCTATTCCGGCAGATCTTTCATTGCCTACACTAAGTAAAAGGGTATTGAACCTGATGGATGATATGGCGAACTGGGGTTTGAAAAAACATGTGATTTCGGAAGCAGATATTTTTACGATTACAGAGCAGAATGAAATGTATGCACACTTAAACGTAAACTATTTACAGTTAGATAAGGTGCCAGATTATGCTGATGGCTGGCAACCTGTGCTGGATGTAATAAGTAAAGGAAAGTTTTTTGTATCTACCGGAGAAGTATTGATTCCTGCGTTCAGTATTAATGGAAAAGGTGCGGGTGAAACATTGAAAATTGATCAGAGTGGCAAAGCAACAGTAAATATGCAGTTAAACTGGACGTTTCCTTTAAGTTTTGCAGAAATTGTGTCAGGTGATGGGAAAAAGGTGTACCGCAAACGCATTAATTTAAATACAACGCAGGCTTTTGGTAAAAAGGATTTCAGTTGGCCGGTTAATTTGAAAGGACGTAAATGGGTGAGGGTAGAAGCCTGGGATATTGCCAGTAATGGTGCTTTTACGCAGATGGTGTGGTTAGAGTAACAGTTTTTTAGGTATTTTAACCACAGATGAAAAGGATGCACACAGATAAGAAAATGTTGAAATATTTTATTTATATGACGTAATGAATTTAAGGACACAAGCACTTAAATGTTTTAATATGTCTTATATGGTAAAACAGAATGCAGTTAAAAATATCATTGATTAACTAATTGCTGCTGTCATTCTGAGTGAAACGAAGAATCCCTGACCAACGAAGGACAGGTTGTGACCTTCCCGCTAAGTAAAGTTCGTATGTTCATTACAGAGTAGTGCTGATAGGAAACAGATTCTTCGCTGCGCTCAGAATGACAAAAAATATTTAAAATAATACTAAGTTGACTCAATCTTAAACTTCCTGATGGCCAGGTAGAAAAAAGTAATAGAATATAAGCCGGCCAATAAACCTGCGCAAATAGCGGATAGAGTAACCCCGAAATCGTGATTGGGCGGAAAAGAGAAATGCAGGGTAAGCATCAAGGTAAATACAATCAAAATGCTATACAAACCATTCAGTCCTGCTTTTTTCAAAATAAAGGGATAGCCTGAAATTTTTACATTTTCTTTGTAATAGATGGCACCTGTGTGTTGCAGTTCCTTTATTTTCTTTAAAATATCAAGCGTAATCATAAAAGGAAGTAATAAAGACATGGGCAGTAAAAACCTGGCCAGATTTTGCTCGCCGCTAAATAAATGTACCGAGTTCTGCGCTTTAAAAGCAAAATAAGGTATTATGGTGTTCAATACCATATTCGGGATGAGGTGGATAAGCAGGTTTTTTCGCACAAATTTCTTCCAGTTGGATGCTTTGGCCTCCTCGTCGTATTCTACAGAATCAGACATTTGCAAACTCATTTAAATTTTCCTTAATCAGTTCCATCGCCCGGTCTTTAATCTTCCAGGCCTCAAATTCCCTTAAAAATGACTCGTTTGACATGAAAGAGAAATCCAATTGTCCGTTAAAGGTACTGCAGACCAAAGTATTGGCATTTTTCCACGGAAAAGCAACCGTTGGACTGTAAATGGTTTCGATAGAAAAATTTTGGTAATCCTTTGGTATGTTTAAAAGCCCCATGTTACTTAAAGTTACATCATGAGTGCCTTTGGTGGTTTTTAAAAAACCGATCATTTTATTTACGGATGAATGGAAATATTCGCTCATGCTTAACAGGTCGTACACTTTCATTTCGGCTATTTTTGCATCGAGATCGCTTTTTAATAACTGTGCTTTTGCCCAAAAACCATTTTCTATCGGGTCGAGTTTAAGTTCTGCAATAGGCGCAAAAGCAAACATGGTATCCTGTTTTATGGCTGCTACAAAACGCCTGATATCAACCGGACAGATGACTTTGCCATGCGCTTTGGTACCTTGAACTTCTTTAAAAGCTTCCATAAAAGCCACACAGATGGCGGCGTGTACCGTAGTGTTTTTTTCCTTGCATTTCTGCAATAGTCTTTTGGTATTTTCGGCACTGAATTTCCAGTGAACAGCGTAATTGCTCCGATCGAGGTTATGATTTGATGTCGCTTTAAAAAAGAAAAATAAACGGCCAAGCGCTGCAAAAACCTTTCCTTTAAAATGACCAAGTTTAGTGATGGAAAAATTTTCAGGCAACAGATCTTTTACTGTAAGGAATGAGGGATAGGGGGTAAGATCCTGTTCGGGATTATCGGTCAATGTCATTAGTTCGCGCAGCAGATTTAAAATGGTAGTTCCATCACAGATACAATGCGGAAGCACGAGCAGAAGATCAGACACTGTTTCGCCTTTTAACCAAACCAGCCTCGCCAATGGCTCGTTTTGTGCATCAAAAAGTTTGTACCATTCGGTTTTGGATTGGTTGAGCCAATCATTTTCGGTTAAACGTTCTGTAATCCTAACTGGTATTTTACCAATATTCTCGTTCAGTACAAAGTAAGGCTCTTTGCCTGTAGCATCAATGTTCATTTGCAGCAGCGGATGTTTCTGCTGGATTTTATGCAATGCACGGTGCAGGTTTTCTTCGCTGATGGTTCCGGATATTTTAGCCGTAAAAACACAGTTTAAAGGTGTTTTCGCATCCACATGCATAATCCGTTCTCCTAAAATTAATCTTCTTTTCATGCGGTTGTGCTTAAAATTTCGAGGGGTTGAACTACCTCGGTTTTGAGAATTTGGATTACTTTGTCTTTAATTGCTTCTGCTTCGTTAAAAGGAAGATAACCTTCGCTGGCCACAAAAGTAAAGTCCATCTGGTTGCGGTAGGTAGATGCAATCATGGTGGTGGTATTGCCCAAAGGCCCCATTACGGAAGGACTAAATATACTTTCTACTTCAAAGTTTTGATATTGATGTTGGATATCGATTTTACCAAGGTTAGAAAACATACAGTCGTTGCTCGATTTGCCATATTTTAAGAAATTGGTGAAATTTTTAAGCGCAGGGTGGCAGGATTCCATCATCATCATCAGGCTATACGGGTTAAGTTTGGCCGATTTATCGTTCACCTCTTTTTGTAAAGCTTTCACATTTTCCAGAAAGTCTTTTTCAGGCGATAGGGAAAGCACAATCATTAACCCAAAAGCAAAAATGTGGTCTTTTTTAATGATCGGATTAAAATTCCTGATATCAACCGGAAGAGATATTTTGTTGAATGCTTTTTCTTTCCTTACCGCTTTAAATGCTGTTAAAACAGCAGCACTTAATAGTGTATTTACGGTGAAATGATTGCTTTTGCAGAAAGTGATAATTTCTTTGGTAAATTCCTGATCAAATCTCCAGCGGAGCATAAAGTCTCTTTTACGCTCAACGGCTACTTTTTTTATGGGGATCATCCACAGGGCGAGCGTTGCAATTTTACCAATCAGGCTGTTTTTGGTGCGGTTGCGGTAACTGTTCAATACTTTTGCTGGTATTATATCCTTTATGCCCATAATCGGGATTTCCCTGCCGATATCGGTATCCGGATCATCTAAAAGCTGAAGCAGTTCGGTTAAAATTGAAAGGGTAGCAGTGCCATCGCAAAGGCAATGGTGATATACCATTAAAATTTCGGAAACATTTTCCCCTTTTACCCAGGTAATGCGGCAAAGCGGTGCAGTTGTGGCATCAAAAACGGTTTTCCACTCGTAAGTAGATTCCTGCTCCCAATGCTCATCATTTAATCTGTCCACAATCCGAACAGGAATCCTAAAATTTTCGGTAAGATTGGTTACAAACCAGGGTTTTTTATCTTCATCAAATCTTATCGCCGCCGTTAACCATGGATGTTTTTTCTGAATTCTGAACAAGGCAAACCTTAAGTTGTCTTCCTTTATTTCTCCTCTGATTTTAAAGGGCATTACGATGTTAAACGGGCTTTTGCCGTCTCCGTATAGCATCCTTTCGCCAAATAGCAGTTTTCTTTTCATTTAGGTTAGTGTTTGAGTTGTCAACTTTAATAGTGCATTGGTCATGTAAGTTGACAACTCTTTAATGTTTTGTTTATGCGGTTAATCTATGCGCTTCGTCATCTCGACTGAAGCGCAGCGAAATGGAGAGATCTATCTCGAGATAGATTTCTCGACTGCGTTGCACTCCGCTCGAAATGACGATTTGGGATTAAACAGCTTCTAATGTTGCTGTTTTTGCAAAATCCTCCAGTAACTGCACCGCTTTATCATTGCCACCGGCTGCGATAAATGTTTCTCTTATTTTTTCTGCAGCCTGGCGGTATTTCGGATTTTCCAAAAGCTCGAAAACGGTATCCCTTAAATCGCTGATACGTAATCGTTTGTAACGGATGCTGACGCCACAACCTGTTTGCTCAATTAGTTTAGCAGTATGAAAATGATCATAAGCGATAGGTGTAATCAACATCGGTAAACCATTGGTGAAAGTATCGTTTACGGTATTGAAACCACCGTGGCAAATTACTGCATCCATGTGGGGCATCAACTCCGATTGCGGCACAAAACCATTTACAATAAAGTTATCGGGCCATTTTTCAAAAATATCAGGATTGGTTGCGGCCACAATGGTTACGGGTTCGTTCTCGAAAGCGGTAATCAGTTTCTGGAAAAATTCCTTACGGATATCAACCAGCAAAGTACCTAATGAAACAAATACTTTTGGCGTAGTGGCCTGGCTTAAACGTTCCCAATCGAATGGTGCTAAATTGGGCCTGCCTTTTACAGGGCCAACAAAATGCATGTGCGGTGGTTTTTCTTCAAAGCCGGCAAAAGCCTGAGAAGTGAAAACCATGTTCAGCTCGTGGGAGTGAATGTGGATATCGTCGCTGTAAATGCCCACTTCTCTTTGTAAACCCTTGATCAGGTTTTGTTGCCACTCAAATATTTTAGGTGCACTATTCGCTGTATCGCCCATCACATCGGGTGGTACCGGTGTGGTAGTAACCGATGGAATACCTTTTAAATGTGCACTTAATGCACCTGCAAAGGTAATGCAGTCGTTAATGATCACGTCGGGTTTCCAGGCGTCAACAAAGTTGTTCAATCCTTTCATCATCATTTTGGCAAAAGGCACGTAAGTTTCTTCGAGGGCCAGTTTCATCACCTCCGGACCAGAACAAGCCGGGCCATCATCCTGACGTTTTAAAATGCGTTGTATTTCATCAGCATACTCCGCCAGATCTTCTTCAGGGTAAATAAATTCGCCACCCTCTGGTAGGTGCACCTGAGCAAGCGGCGTGATACCCAGCCATTTTACTTCATGGCCGCGGGCCAGTAAACTTGCGCCAATGCTTAATGTTGGGCTTATATGACCGAAAAAAGGCGGGACTACGAAAAGGAATTTTGACATAATGTATAATTTAACTGATGAATACGTTTGAGGTTTTATTGCTTAATGCTTCCAGTAAATCGGCTGCGCTTTCTGTTCCGCCGGCTTCGATAAAGGATTGTTTAATTTGTTCTGCGGCGATTTTATAACGCTCGTTTTGCAGCACTTTGTTTACGGCTTCTTTCAGGTGATTGGCTTTAAAACGGTTAAAGTTTAAGCGTTCTCCGGCACCTACCCTGAAAACACGCCCGGCTACGTGGCTTTGGTCGTAAGCAATTGGGATTACTACCATGGGCAGTGCGTTCATTAAAGTTTCGCAAACGGTATTGTGTCCACCATGGCAAACTACGGCATCAAGGTGTGGTAAAAGTTCCAATTGAGGTACCTGGCGCTGCACGGTAAAATTAGCAGGCCACTCTTCAAATAAAGCAGGATCGGAAACCACCACCACGTGCAGGTCTTCGTTGGCAAAAGCTTCGATTACCTTGGCAAAAAAGGCCTTTTTATGTTCGTGATCGAAAGTGGTACCAATGCTCACCAATATTTTGGGCTGGCTGTTATGAAATGCTTCCCAACGGAAAGGAATGGAGGTTTTGCGGCGGTTAAAAACGGGACCAACAAATTTAAAATGCTCAGGTAAATCCATCTCCCCGAAAAAATCACGTGAAGTAAATACCAGGGTGGCAAGATCAGAGCAGGCAATAGAGCCGCTTGCGGTGATGCCGAATTCTTTTTGTAGCTCCATAATCTGGTTTACTTCCCATTCGTGCACTTTTGGCAACTCATCCATTACTTTTATCGCTGCCGGAGCGGTAACGGAAGTAACGTAAGGGTAGTTTTTGTTGGTGGCTGCAATGGCACCGGCAAACATCTGGTGATCGGTAATCACCACATCAGGTTTAAACTGATCGAGCAGACCGGCAATACCTTCGTAACTGTGCCTGTTAAGCGGAATCAGTACTTCTTCATAGAGAAACTTGATGCTATCGATGCCGTAAACGATTTTTTTGGTAATGATATCGAGGTATTTTTCTGAATCTTTTTTCTGCTGGTCGTTCTGGTCGTAACTGATTACGAGCAATTCGCCACCTTCGGGCAGTTTATCACCCAGCGATTGATCTAAAGTAATCCATGCTACACGGTGGCCTCTATCCAATAAAGCTGCACCCATACTCAAAGTTGGGTTAATATGGCCGGTTAGGGGAGGAACTACAAATACGAATTTTGCCATCTGTGTTTAATTTTATTTTTCCTGGAAGAAGTTTAATAATGCTTCTGCAATAACTAATGGTTGCTGGATCGGGATATTATGATCGCCCGGAACGGCAATTAAATCTGCATTTTCGATCAGCCCGTCAAGGTATTTTCCTGCGTTTAAACAATTAGAATCGGTACCATATAATAATAGGGTAGCTTGTTGCATGGTTCCAATTGCAGGGCTGCTGAAAAAGTCTTTTTCGAGCTCCATATCGGTTTTAATCGAAGTTTGATAAAAAAGGTACTCGTACATGCGGTGATTACGCTCCATTTGCCTTTTACCCATTTTCACTTTAGTAGTATCGGTGAAATTTTCGACGTAATGTTCCAGAAATTCGCGGCTGTACTCATCAATAATGCCCCTGGTTTTATCATCGTTCGGATCTGGTGCTTCTATTATGGCAAGCTTGTTAATCCGCTCTGGAAAACGGATGGCCATTTTTAAGGCAATTAATCCACCAAAACTGTAACCGGCCAGATGTACTTTCTGCAGGTTTAATTCCTCCATCAATGCAAGCAGATCGTTGGTCATACTTTCCAGGTCATAGCCAAACAATGTTTTTTCACTCATTCCATGACTTTTCAGATCATAAAGTACCACATGATATTTGGTAGCCAGCAGCGGTGCGATATTAAAATAATAGACAGAAAGGTTACTGAACATCCCGTGAACGAGCACGATGGTTTCAGCAGCGCCTTTGTTGAGCTCCTGGATGTGAACTGATTTGCCGTTTACGGTTATGACTGGCATTCTTCGATATAAGAGATGATCATGCCCAGGTTTAAATTGATCAGCTGATCTAAATCCATGGAAGATAACCATCCGGTAAAATCGATCTGCTCGCCAAAATGTGCCTTGATTTTTTCGGAAAAAGATACAATTTCGATGCTGTCCATTTCGAGGTCCTTGGTGAAAGAACTTTCTGGGGTGATCTCCATTTCTTCAACAAATTCTTCGCCGATTACTTCAGTGATAAATTTTTTCATGAGGTCGAAAATTTCTTCGCTGCTCAGTTTCGTAGTTGCTACAGTGTCCATCCGATGATATAGTTTTTATGTTTGATTGTTTTGATTGTGATGTTATTGATGCGTAATTCTTCGCCGTTGATTTCTTCTACCTTATAGGCTTTTGGATTGCCTTGTAAACCTTTGCCCAGGTATTTTCCATAGGCTTCTTTCGCTACCCAAAATCGGGTTGCCCATTCGATTTTATCTCTGCTTTGGAGCAGGGCCATTTCATGGTCGGTAAACACAAGATCGAAGAAACCGGCGCTCCGTACTTCAATATGTTCGATATCTATACCAACAGGTTCGTTAAAACGCGCTATGCCTACCGCATCTGTACCTTTGTGTGCGATGGAAATATTAATATTATCGGTTAAACCACCTTTAACATAAGGTTTGCGGTGTTCATCCGAATAAATTTCGAAGGTGATGGGGTAACAGGCCTGGTTTTTCTGAGTATTCAATAAATTCCGTACGGCATCTTTCGCCGCCACGCGGCTGATCATCCAGGTTCTTCTTTTGTTGGGTAAGAGGTTTTGGTGGTGCTTTTTCTCGGTCTGGTTGAAATATCTTTTCAGGATAAAATCCCATGATACCACACGTGAGTAAGCATTGCCGAAAAGGAAAACGCCAGGGGCAACCTCTTCTGATAAACGGTTGTGCAATGGCGACATGGATACATTCCAAAGTGGTTCGTCGATTTCGAGCCTGCGGTTTTGCCAGCCTGAAATAATCAGCCAGGTAATTCCATCTCTTTTCATCACGATATTGGCCGTAGCAAATTCGTCGTTGATTTCTGTGAGCACACAGGTACATTCGAAAGTGCCTTTCTGATCGGCCATATCTCCGAAAAATTCTATTTCCTGTATTTTAACCGGGAAAGCAATCCGATCCTTTTCTAAAGTGAGCTGTAACCACAAACCAAACAACTGACCAGCGTTATCCAGTAAAGAGCCTTTTCCGCCTCGAGCTTCGATAATACCGGTAATTCCTTTTTCGCCAATGGCAATTAGTTTTTTGATGCCTTGGTAAGCCGGCCCGTGGAACATGTGCGCATCGTAAATCTGTTCCGATGTACGGTCGATATCCAGTAACTTTCCGATGTCGAAATTCCGGTTTGGAGCAGGATTCAATTGCGGTGCAAGCTGCACTTCTGCATTGGCAAAACGTTCGAGGTTAAGGTAAACCCTCTGTTCGTCTTTCCATTCGCCGGTTACGGTTTCCTGAAAAGGTTTAACCACATTCATCCATTGGAAAACCCGCATGTTCATAATTTTTTGCACCTTTTCTTCTGGCAATTGCGCATTGGCGATTTCAGCAAACACTTCAAAAATCATGGTCATTGGGATTACCGGATCCATATCTTCAACCGTTGGCCAGCTCTTCGGTTGTCTCAAAAGCGAGTGATCGATGAGGTAAGGACAGTTCTCAAGGCTCACATCAAGTTTTTGGCTAAAAGCATGCCTTATTGGTTTAGCTGGTGCCCAATTGCTCGGTTGATCAACCTGAAACGCAGCATTTTCGAAAAGTTCGGTCATTTCGCTCTGCATATTGATCATTTCCATTACATTCTCGTTAAAAGCCTGTAAAACCGGATGTTTGGCTTCTACAAAAGTTTTAGGTTGTACGGGCTGAGCTTGTTTAATGGTTAAACCTTTAAGCGTTTGCAGGTTATGGATCATCGGCGAGCCCAGTTCAAGTTTAATGCCTTTGTTTTTTTGTGGTGGTGTGGATTTGATGTTGCCCAAGTAATTGAGGCCGATTTCTTTTCCTTCAACAAAAAGCGCGGCCAAAACCCTTTGCAACTGTGTGATGCCCGAACGGATCGGCACATTGGCACTGATGGTGCTGATTTCTTTCCCCCTTAAAGTATCGTCAATAAAACCGACCAAACCACCTGAGCCCACCTGAATAAAAACACGGGCACCTTCTGCATATAGTTTCTCGGTAAGCTCTCGGAAACGCACCGGTTTAATCAGGTGTTCGGCACTTAACTGGCGGATGGCTTCGAAACCTTCGGGATAAGTTTCTAAAGTAGTAGCCGACCAAAGTGGTGTAGTGGTTTTCCTGAACTGCATATCTTGCATGCCCTCGAGGATCAATCCCAGTTTATCGGCTACAAATGGTGAATGGAAACCCGACTGGAAAGGCAGAATCTGATGAAAAATCTGTTTCACCTTTAATATTGGCACCAGCTCATCAAGCGCATTTTTGCTGCCACAAAGAATTACCTGTTGCGGGCAGTTATCGTTTGAAAGGTATAAATCAGGGATACTTTCTATAATGGGTTGAAGGGTATCTAAACCAGAGCCAACGGCAATAAAGCGCGAATCTTTCAATTCAAAAGTTTCGGGGTTAAGTACATTCAGTAAGTTCATGACCGAACTTTCTTCTGCAAGCTCCGAAGATCTTGCGGCAAGCCATTCGCCAAGACTGTGGCCTGCGTTCATATTGGATTTAATGCCCAATTGTTTTAAAGCCTGGTCTAAAACGCTGCTCTTGTTCAGGATATTGAGCGCCTCGCTTAACAGGCCATCCTGTTTGTCGTTTTCATCGATACTGATGTTGAAATAATCGGCTACCGATTTAATTTCGCCTCCTGCAAGTCCATCTAAACCTGGAAAAACGAAAGCTATTTTTCCATCGTTGGCCAATAGTGGCGAGTTGGTGTACCAGATATCCTGTTTATTTCTCCAGGGAGAATTTTTAGCCACAATTTTTAAGGCTTTTTTGATTCTTTCTTCGCTAGGATTGAATAATGCTAGACGGAAATTGCCCTGCCCAAGGCTATAATCTCCATCTTCGAGTGATTCGATCAAAGCATCGTGACTTGGTCTTGCGATGACCAATACTTCATCTTTTTTAGGTGTATCGTAAGCACTTAACACCACATGGGCGTTAATACCACCAAAACCAAATGCATTTACGGCAGCCAGTTTTGGTAAACCCGATTGGTTCCAGTCTATCGCTTTTTGCACTGCCGAAAAACGGGTTTCGGCCAGTTGCGTTACAGGTTCATCACAATGCAAAGTAGGAGGGATGATGCCATGATACAGTGCCAAACTCGATTTAATCAAACCCGCAATCCCGGCTGCGGGCATGGCATGACCGATATTTGATTTAACCGATCCGATACCCGCCTTTGGCAGATCTGCATCGTGACCAAAAAACTGTTTCAGGGTTTCTACCTCGGTTTTGTCGCCAAGTGGTGTACCGGTACCGTGGGCTTCTAAATAACCAATATTTTTACTTTCCAATCCGGCATTTTTCCATGCTTCGGTAATGGCTTTTAGCTGGCCTTTAACCGACGGACTCATTACACTGGTGCCACTGCCATCGCTACTGATGCCCACGCCTTTTATTACCGAATAAATTTTATCCTGGTCGCGGATGGCATCTTCGAGGCGTTTAAGCACCACAAAACCACAGCCTTCGCCAATAATCAGGCCATCGGCATTTTGATCGAAAGGTTTTATTTTTTCCTGCTTGGATAAAGCACCCAATTGAGAAAAAATGCTCCAAAAGGCTGCATTCTGACCCAAATGTACACCGCCTGCAATAATCATATCGCAACGGCCGCTATTTAGTTCCTGCACGCCATGATCAACAGCAATGAGCGAACTGGCGCAGGCTGCATCTAAAGTAAAGGCCAAACCTCCTAAATTAAGCCGGTTAGCCACTAAAGAAGCCACTAAATTCGGGATCAATCCCATTGCGGTATCGGCGCTGAAACGGCCTTTACGCAATTGAAATTCGTGTTTCACCTTTTCAATTTCAGCCTCGCTCAATTGGGGCATCAGGTCTTTAAGTACGCTCGAAATCTGTTCGCCTGTGCGCACAATTTCGATGGCACGGGTTGCCCCGGGGCCCACATAATTGCCTTTTCCGATAATGATCCCTGTTTTATCAAGGGAATATTTTTTTTCGAATACCGAAGCATCTTCGAGCGCCTGATGAACCAGATCTAAAGTTAACAGGTGATCGGGTTCGGTACCTTCAACCGCTAAAGGTAAAATGCCGAAACGCTGCGGATCGAATTGATGATCGGGAATAAAGCCGCCCCGGTTGCAGTAAAAACGATCAACGCCACTCATGCTTTTGTCGAAATGCACCGGATCAATCCGGTCAGCCGGAACCTCTTGTGTAGAATCTACCCGGTTAATGATATTCTCCCAAAAGGTCTGCATATCTTTCGCACCTGGAAAAATGCATGCCATTCCAATAATTGCTACGTCGCTTTTTTTCATCTTGTTCGCTTAGGGGATCTTTCTATGTCCAGGTGTTTCCAGCCATGATTAATACCTGGCTTTCTTTACCATATTTTAGTTCGTTAAGAAAAGTTTCCATTCCATCCTGCAGTGGGATCAATGCGATTCCCCTGCGCTGGTATTCTTTCTCCAGCGTTGGCGAAACCATACCGGCACCTTTCCACGGGCCCCAGTTAATGGCCATTACCTTACCCTGAATTTTCTGTTTTAAAGCCCAGGCATATTTGTCCATTACGCTGTTTGCTGCGGCGTAATCGGTTTGTCCGCGGTTACCGTAAACAGAAGCGATGCTCGAGAACAGGATCACAAACTGGGTTTCAGGTCGTAATTGCTCTGCAAGCACCCTTAACGGAGTTACTTTGGTATCGAAAACGCGTCCGAAGGATTCAGAAGTTTTGCTGTGGAACAATTTATCTTCCAGTAAACCTGCGCCATGTACCACGCCATCAATACGGCCGTAATCTTGATAAACCTGGTTGATTAAACGGGTTAAAGCTTCTTCATCTTTAAGATCAAGCGATTCGTAAACCACGGTAGAACCACCTTCTTCTAAAGTGGCAATGCAACGTAAAATCTGGTTGTTTTTATAAATCCGATTCGTTTCCTGTTCTATCTCGGCAGGTTTTTTAATCTCACCCTGCTTAATTACGTACTGCCTGATCTCATCTTTGGTTTTTAACGAAGAACTGGCTTCATTTGCTGAAGCTATTGGATTTGCAGAACGGCCCACCAAAATGTACCTGCAAGGGTAATCTTTTGCGAAATGGATCATCAGTTCGGCTGTAATCCCTTGTGCACCACCTAAAACCATCACTACGGCATCTTTATCCAGATGGATATGCGCATCGGTTTCGGTACTGAGCTGGTGGGGCACCAGTTCCATAATGTGCCTTTTGTTATCGTTGTAAATAATCTCCGAAGGTTTATCCGGATTCAGTATTTCGTTTAGGGTAATGTTGGTGATTTCATCGGCCGACATTTTGGTTTCCAGACTGATGAAACGGCATTTGGTATGTTCGTACTCGCGGTCTAAACTTTTAAAGAAACCAGAATAACCCTGGTAATGTCTCAGAAAAGAAATATCCGATTGATTGTTAAAATATTGTTTGGTATCTGCAATGAGATAAACCCATTTTACAGTATCAAAATTTAGTTTTTTTATGGTGGCGAAATGATCGAGGATGCCCACTTTTCGCTGTGCTTCGAACATGTTCAGGATGATAAGCCCCTGGTAACCGTCTAACGAATCTTCGAAATTTACGAGATCGGCAATTGCACCATGTTTTTCGAGTACTTTTTTGATTTTAAGCGCTTGTCCGCCGCCATCGTCGGTTAAGGCAAAACGCTGTCCTTTTAATATCGCTGCTTCGGTAATGGTGAGTGCAGCAGGAGTTAGCTCAAATCTCAAACGCGATAATTTTTCTTTAACGGTTTGGTCATCAATGCTCTCCTCAATAAGCTTTTTTGCCTCGGTAAGCACCTCCGAGCTTTCTGTTTCAACATCGGCAATCCAGTTAACCAGGGCATTTAAAGTTTTAATTGCAGCCAGTTTCTCCATTAAATCATCAGCCTGTTCGCTTTGCGTACCGAAACCGATTTTTTCTTTAAGCGATGCAATAATTTCCATCCTTTTGATCGAATCGATACTTAAATCGGCTTCAAGATCTAAATCCATGCCCAGCATTTCTTTTGGATAGCCGGTTTTTTCGCTTACCACTTCAAGAATGGCTGATTTTAACTGATCGATTGAAAATTTTGTCTGCTCCGATTGAATGATAGGCACTGATGTTACAGCAGGTGTGCTAACCGCTTTTGGTTGTTCCGTATTTTCGGTAATCCAGTTTATGAGGCTGCTTAAAGTTTTAAGACCGGCAAGCTGTTCCATAATTTTATCTTCCGGTAGGTTCAATTGAGAGAAACCACCCAGGTCGGTACGTAAAGCACCGATAATTTCTACACGTTTAATGGAATCGATACTTAAATCAGCCTCAAGATCCATTTCCATGCCCAGCATTTCCTGTGGATAGCCTGTTTTATCGCTCACAATTTGTAAAAGCACCAGTTTTAAGTCTTTTTGTTCAATTGCAGGCGTAATTACCTCAATCGTTTGTGCCTGAGGCACTTCCTGTTTTGCCGTAATTTGGTTTTCAATGCAAACCGGCTGAGGGGCCTGATATGAGGTTAAGGGTTGATTAATGATTTGCGAAGGCATTGCGGGAGCTTGTCCTAAAAAGGAAAGCATCACATCGCGTTGCGCCTGAATCAGCATTTTCATGCTGTGCAGGTATTCCTGCATCATCAGATCTTTGGCCGAGCCATTAACCTGTTGATTTTCAGTTTGGGTAGAGGTGTTGTTCATAAGGATAATCGGTTTAGTAATAGGTGATGCACCATTTGCCGGAAGTTTACCTGTTGACGGAACAGCATGCTGACCGTTCACGTACCAGATAGCCGGACTTTTTTTATAGTCGGAAGGTTCATCCAGTTTGATTGTTTTAACTGAACGCCCCTCGAATAATTTTTCGAGTTTAATTTCGCGACCGGTGGCCATGTAACCCGCCAGTGTGCCCAATAAATTGCTTAATTTGTTCTGACCCTGATCTTCGGTGTGGAGGATTACTTCGTCCTGACCAATACAGGCTTTGGTTAAACCGCTTAGCACCTTGCCAGGGCCAACTTCTACGAAAACCCTGGCTCCGGCGGCATACATATCCCTAAGCTCATCAACAAAAAGGACAGGTTTGATCAAATGGTCGGTTAAACGTTCTTTTACAGCAGCGGCCTCAACAGGGTAGGCTTTTGCAGTGGTGTTAGACCATACCGGAATTTTAAGATCATTAAAGTTTACACCCGAAAGTACCTGTTGGTAAAGTACTTTCGATTTTGCAACCAACGGACTGTGGAAAGCACAGGCTACCTCGAGCGGACGGAAAGATATTTTGGCATCTTTTAAAACCGCTGCCAGTTGGGCAATACCCTGGGTACTGCCTGCAATGACACATTGTGTTGGGGCATTAAAGTTTACCATGTAAACTTCTTCTATATTATTAAGGTATTGTGTAAGGTTTTCCTGTTTGGTACTTACGGCAAGCATGGTACCGGGATCGCCATTTTCTACGGCATTTAAGATCGCTTTTGCTCTTTCTGCACTCAGGTGAACCAAAGCCTCTTCTTCGAAAGCACCTGCAAAACAAAGTGCAGGCAATTCGCCATAGCTGTGGCCTGCAACCATATCGGGCACAATGCCCAGCGAGCGTAAAAAGTTGGCAATTGCCAGATCTACAATACCCAATAACGGTTGTGCCATGCGGGTATCTTTAATCTGTTCTTTTTGTGCTTTGGCATCGGCATCATTAAATACCGTGTTAGGGAAAAGGACTTTTTCGTACTCAGGATAAGCCTTCAAAAGTTTTCTCATTTCGGGGAAAACCACAAAAAGATCCCTTGCCATATTTACCCTCTGGCTGCCCTGACCAGGAAACATAAAGGCAACTTTACCATCCTGTTTTTTAGTGAGGTAGGTGTCTTTGCTTTCAACGCCGGACAAAACAAGATCGATTTTCATCACCAGGTCTTCGGCATGGTTGGCTACAATACTCAATTGAACAGGTTTGGTATCGGCTGTTGCCAGGCTGTAGGCAATATCTTTCAGTTCGATCTGATCGTTCAGTTCTAAAAGGTTTTTAACTGAAACCAGACGGTTTTTAGCTTCTTCGTAGGTATCGCCCCTGAAAACAAAAAGTTCGGACGGCCACGATTTTAAGATCGAATTTTCATTTTTAACATTTTGGGCGCTTTCCAGTACAGCATGGAAGTTTGTTCCGCCAAAACCGAAAGCACTAACACCAGCATAACGTTTTTCTTCCATCCATAAACCCGCCTCCGTGTGGAACGCAAAAGGACTGGTTTGTGCATTATAAAAGCTATTCGGTGTTTTTAAGTTAATGGTTGGAGGTTTAATGCCGTGATAAACCGATAGCGATGCCTTAATTAAACCCGCAATACCAGCAGCACATTTGGTATGGCCGATCTGCGTTTTTACAGAGCCTAAATGTGTTTGTCCGGCGGTTGCGCCCGATTGGTTAAGCATATCGGTTAATGCACTGATTTCTGTTTTATCGCCAACTACGGTTCCTGTACCATGCGCTTCAACCAAACCGATCAAAGAAGGAGTGATACCTGCCTGGCTATAAGCCCTTTCCAGTGCATTTACCTGTCCGTTTTTACGTGGAGCAGTTAAACCCAGGCTTTTTCCATCACTTGAGCCACCCACACCTTTAATAATAGAGTAAATGGTATCGCCATCGCGTAGAGCATCGTCATATCTTTTTAATACGATCATGGCAATACCTTCGCCAAGGGCAATTCCATCGGCTTCGGCATCAAAAGTGGCACATCTTCCTTTTTTAGAGAGGGCGTGTGTGCTCGAAAACATCAGGTAATCGTTAATACCATTGTGCAAATCAGCTCCACCTGCCAAAACCATATCTGATTTTTCTAAAAATAATTCCTGACAAGCCAGATCGATTGCAGCTAAAGATGAAGCGCAGGCCGCATCAACGGTATAGTTTCTGCCACCTAAGTTTAACCTGTTGGTGATCCTACCGGAGATTACATTCGCCAAAATACCCGGGAACGAATCTTCTGTGGTTTTTGGTAAAGCCGCATCAACTTCAGCAGGCATTTCGCCAAAAATCTGTTTGTAATATCCTCTAAAGCTGTAGCTGTTGGCAAGGTCGTTTCCACCTTCGGCACCGATAATTACCGAAACATTTTCGTTGTCTACACCGCCATCGGCATAACCTGCGTGCTGCATGGCCTGTTTGGCCACCATTAAGGTAAGCAGCTGTGTTGGCTCAATAGCAGCAAGCGACTGCGGCGGAATACCGAATTCGAGCGGGTCAAAATCTATCCTAGGGATAAAACCGCCCCATTTAGAGTGCGACATATCGCCAGCTGTAGAATCAGGGTTATAATAAAGTTCTTTGTTCCATCTTTCATCAGGCACTTCGGTTACCGAATCTTTACCTAAAATGATGTTGCGCCAGTATTCTTCGAGGTTTTTAGCCCCGGGGAAAATACAGGCCATGCCCACAATGGCCACATCCAGTGCTTTTTCCTTATTAACCGGAGGAGCAGGAAGTATGGCATTTAATATATGTGCATAATTTTCATCAGCAACATCCTGGTGAAGATCAAGCAGCGACATCACCTTTTTGTGCATAGGGGCAATCTGACCGATCATGTACATGCCCAGATCAGTTTGTTCAGCTTCGTTAATTTTTACCAGCTCATCACCACGTCTTTCGATTCCCTTTGCAGCAATGCGCAAACGACCTACATTAAGCGACTCGAGTTTTGCCCAGATTTCTTTTTTATCCATTCCTTCGGCCTGAAGTTTCTTTTTTTCTTCATTAAAGAAAGTGGCAAATGAAGAATTCAGGCACCTGGTTTCGTGTCCGGGAGCTGTTTCCAGCAGTATCGTTTCGTTTGCCTGCATGGCTTCCTGCTGAAATTTATCTAAAATGGCGCCTGTACTTACCGCTTCTTTAGTGTATAAATAAGCTGTACCCATTAAAACACCTATTTTCATGCCTTTAGCAGCTAAAGGAGCAGCCATTACCGAAATGAAAGCGGTAGAAAAAGCATCGTGGATTCCACCGGCAAAGAAAACACTGATCTGATCGGCATTTTCTTCTTTTAACAAACGTTCGATCTGTTTTTCCCATAACACCATGCTGGATAGGGGACCAACGTGACCGCCACATTCGCGGCCTTCGAATACAAAACGTTTGGCACCTTCTTTCAAAAACATATCTAAAAGAGAAGCAGATGGCACATGCAGAAAGGTTTTAATCCCTGCTTTTTCAAAAGGTTTGGCTTGCGAAGGTCGGCCACCAGCAATTAACAAAACGGGAGGTTTGGCATTTAAGATGTATTCCTGTTGCTCATCCCTCAATTCATGTGGAGCAAAACCCAAAATACCCACACCCCAGGTTTTTTCGCCCGCCAATTTTTTGGTTTCTTCAATCAGGTTTTTGGCCGATTCGCCTTTTAATAAGGATAAGGCTATAAATGATAAGGCACCAGCTTCCGAAACGGCATTGGCAAAAGGTGCAACATCACTTACCCTGGTCATAGGCCCCTGAGCAATAGGATAGGTAATGTTTAGATCTTTAGCCAGCGAATTGTTGGCTTTGATTACATTAATGGCTTTGGCCTGTTTAATATGCCCATAAATGGCTTCTTTTATACCGAAAACCAATTTATCGAGCTTTTTATATTTGTTTACCAGATCAATCGACAAGGCAATATCCTGACCCATTGGCAAATAATCTGTTTCCAGGTTATAACCTTTAAAGTATTTTTGCAGACCGTTATAATCTATATCTTCTGCTACTGCCGGCGAATTGGGGCGGACCAATACCCGGCAATTATCAATCAGTTTGGTTTCTGTTCCGCTTAACTTGCTGCAAACTGTTTTTAAATCTTAGGGTACAGAAGATTCGGGGAATAAAGCCAGCTGACTATCTAAAATGATTCCTGCTGCACCCTGTGCCATTAAAGAGGCAGCCGTATGAATACCCACGCCACCCTGAACCCATACCGGAATGTTTACTACTTTAATGATCCGTTGAAAAAGCACAAAAGACGATTCGTAAGCTACACGGCCGGCACCTTCATTTCCTTTTACGATAACGCCATAAGCGCCATTTTTTTGTGCAGCTAGAGCCGATTCGAGATCGAAAACCTGGTAAATGATTTTTGCAGCTGTTTTGCTTTTTAAGACAAGATCAAAGGGAGTAATAATCAAGCTCACCTGTGCAGGCAGATCGATGTTCGCTACGGTAGCTGAGTTGATACTTACACCGAAATCTGATATACCTGCTTCCAAAAGTGTTTGAAGGGCTTTTTCTGCTTCATTTTTACAATGTCCAAGACTAAGCACCGGAAAGCAATCTGCTTTTTGTAAATTGGAAACCAGTCTTTTATCGGGGATTTCGAATGGAGTTACTCCAATAATGGCGTATTTGTTCATGGCTTTAGATTTTAATCTTTCTAATCTGTTTGGTGGATTTTTCTAAGCGAAACATAATGGTTCTTTATGCCTGCCGTAATACACAATAGAACTGCTTTTTATTGCTGCTATTAGTGTGTATGATTAATAATACTAAGGTACGAATTGATTATGGCAGATTGTTTTAAGTATCGGGGAATGAATGAATTGAACATAAGTATTCAAATAATGTGCTTTGTGAACAAAAATGAATTTTATGAACAGAGAAGCCTTTTGAAATGTGATTTTTATTGTTTTTTTTACTTCATAAATTGATAAAAAGATCCAAATATTAGCTAAATGTTAAATTTTATTAAATTTTTAACTTATTTCAGTTTGAATGACTAGCCTATTTCCCGAGGAAAGCTCAAGTATCTGTTATTTGTTTTTTTTATCGTTTTAAGTGCTTTTGTTTTTGTGTTTTAAATAAATAAAAGCTTCATCACGACGGATTTTGATCCAATATTTTCACATCTGATCAATAGTCTTTTAAAAATCCGAAGAATATCTTTGTAGTTTTAATTAGTTTATGTCGTATTTTTTAGCTTAAATTTTAACAGGATTTGTTTTGATTAGTTTACTGGTCATTGGTTCATTATTCATTAGTCATTAGTTAATTGGTCATTGGTTGATTGGTCATTGGTTGATTGGTCATTGGTTCATCGGTCATTTGTTTAATTGATTATTTTTGCTACCAACTAAGTCCTTTATTCACAATGTGCTGCGTTCATTTAAATTTGCGCTTTAGCTTTGCTTAAAATGAATTAAATTGTCAGTATTATTCTTTTTGATAATGTTTTTATGTTAAAAAAGTTTAATAAGTAGATAACTATGCTTAAATATTTTCTTTTGTTATTCTACATTTTTGGCTAATTAATTTTCATAATACAGCATCCCAATATTTAAAAGAAAATGACAGCTAAACGCACAGAGTGGAAAAATGACGATGAGCTTCTCGAAATCATAAGAACAGAACTTTATACCGCTGTAATAGGCGATATTATGGATAAAATGGGACTGCTTCATCAGTTTTTGCCACCAGAGATACAGCCCCTTCATCCTGATATGTTTATCGCAGGCAGAGCGATGACAGTGCTCGAAGCCGATGTATTGGAGTGTGGACCGTTCGAAAGCAGTAATCCGATTCTAAAAAAGCCTTTCGGTTTAATGCTCGAAGCATTGGATGACCTGAAAAAAAATGAGGTTTATATTTGTACCGGATCTTCGCCTGATTATGCCTTGTGGGGTGAACTGATGAGTACAAGGGCACAGATTTTAGGCGCTGCAGGTGCTGTAGTTGATGGTTATTCGAGAGATACCAAAGGGATATTACATCTTAATTTTCCTGCGTTTTCCTATGGTAATTATGCTCAGGACCAGGCGCCGAGAGGTAAAGTAATCGATTTTAGGGTGCCTGTAGAAATTAAAGGCGTATTGATTAATCCCGGTGATATTGTGGTAGGTGATATAGATGGCGTTTGCATTGTACCAAAACAACATGAGGTAGAAGTAGTAAGCCTGGCGCTTGAAAAGGCCAGGGGCGAAAAAATGGTGCAGAAAAAAATACTCGAAGGGATGAGCGCCAAAGAAGCGTTCGAGAAATACGGGATTATGTAAAAGGGAAATTCAAAAAATAAATCAAACACACAAATGAAACTATTTTATAGAATTTTTACAGCTTTAATGTTTTTCGTAAGTGCGGCACATGCGCAGATACAAAAAATAAATTATACCACAGCCGGTAAACAATTACTAAAGCTCAGCCGCATTTCACCGGCGGCATCAAAGCAGCCCGATAAAATCTCGCTGGATGGCACCTGGCAATTTTCTGCCGATATCAATTCATCACCGGCCGATAAAAATATTCAGGTCCCCGGAGAATGGGTAATGCAGGGTTTTGAAGTCAAAAATTCAGTTTATGCGGGTTATAAAAAGAGCTTCGAAATTCCGGAAAACTGGAAAAATAAACGCATTAAACTCCGTTTCGATGCCGTTTACAGCGAAGCAGAAATCTGGGTAAATGGAAAGAAAACAGCTACTCATTTGGGTGGTTTTACGCCTTTCGAAATCGACATCAACAATGTGGTGAAATGGGGAGGCAGCAATGAACTGCTGGTAAAAGTAAAATCAGAAAGTAAAGCCGATTCTTTAGCCAGTGCATCAACCTACGCTGTTCATCCTTTGGGCGGCATTTCACGAAAAGTATATGTAATGGCACTGGAGCCTGTAAACTTTGCTTATGCCGATGTCAAAACCATTTTGGATCAAAACTATGAAAACGCCACATTAAGTGCTGATGTTATTATTGCAAACGAACAAAATGAAAAAACTAATAACCTGACAATCAAAGCAGAACTTTTTAAGGCAGACGGGACTACAAAAGTTACTGAAAAAACGACCGTTGTTAACAATGCTATCGCCAGGGCTGAGTATTTGCAGCAGAACATCAGTTTCGATGTTATAAAACCGGTCAAATGGGATCCGGAGCACCCCAACCTGTATCTTTTAAAACTGAGTATTTTCCAAGATGGAAAAGCCGAAGATGTGATTACAAAAAGTATTGGTTTCCGTCAGATTGAAGTTCGTGGCAACAGGGTTTTTGTAAATAACATGCCCGTTAAGCTGCGCGGAATCTGTCACCACGAAACCATGCCTTTACGTGGCCGTTCGGTGGGCGATAACATGTGGGAAAAAGATGTAGAACTGTTTAGAGCAGGCAATGTAAACTATTTCCGTACCTCACACTATCCTCCGGCCGAAGAACTCATTGATGCCTGCAATCGCCTGGGGATGTTTCTGGAAGTAGAAGCACCTTTTTGCTGGGCCGAAAATACCGAAGTACCCGCGGGTACCGAAATTTACCAAACACTAATGGTCGATCAAACCCTGGATATGGTTAACTATTTCAGGTCTGATCCTGCAGTGCTCACCTGGTCAATCGGTAACGAAAGTGGTAAATACAAGGAATATTTTAAAGAAACCGCAAAATTGGTTAAACAATTCGATCCAACACGTCCGCGTAATTTTAGCCAGTACGGACCAGATGCAGATGAAGATGATCTCGAAATTACCAACCACCATTATCCTGGTCCAACAGGCCCGCAAACCTACCGGAACTACAAACGTCCGATCGTTTTTGATGAGTATGTCCATCTGAATGCCTACAACCGTTTAGAACTCGTTACCGATCCTGGCGTGCGAGATGCCTGGGGAATCGGGTTTGAAGCCATGTGGGAAAACATGTACCGCACCGATGCAGTTTTGGGTGGCGCCATTTGGGCGGGTATTGATGATACTTTCTTTTTGCCCAATGGAAAAACAGTTGGTTATGGTACCTGGGGACCGCTTGATGGCTGGAGAAGACCCAAACCAGAATACTGGCACATGAAAAAAATCTATTCACCTGTAAAAATTAAACTGGCCGGTAACTGGAATAATGGCAAAGTAGCAGTTGAACTGGAAAACAGATTGCTTTTTAGTAACCTGAACGAATGTAAAATTGAATGGAATCTGGCTAATGAAAGTGGCTTAATTACTGCCGATTTAAAAAGAAATGGTAAAACAACAGCCAATGTTACAGTGAGTAAAAAACCGTTGCCAACTGATAAAATGACGATCAAAGTTTATGATCCCCGTGGCGTACTCATTGATATTTACCAGTTTGCGGTTGTACCAACGGTTAGCGATGTAACTGCGGTAACAAAAACAGCTGGTCAACCCTGGATTTATACCCAATCGGGCAATAGCCTGACAGCCAAAAACGGGAACTTAAATGTTCAGTTCAACCTTATTAATGGCGATGTAGAACAGGTAAGCAATAATGGTAAGCCCGTTTGGAATACCGGCACAAGGTTAATGGTTTTACCTTTAACAGGCGAGGGCAGGGGAACCCAAATGACAGGCGAGAGCCAGCAATTTGATCCTTTTACAGATGTGTGTAAAAACCGGATCGTTAAAGAAATTAAAATGGATAAAGCTAAAAATGGCTTTACCGTGCATGTAACCGATGCCTATAGCGAAGCCAGTGGTACTACCAGTTATATCTTTTCTGCTGATGGTAAAGTGAAAATCGATTATAAATACACCATTAAAAAAGAAATTAATCCCCGCCAATGGGGTTTAGTATTTGGTTTGCCAAATAATTTTCAGGAATTAGACTGGAACAGAAATGCACAGTGGGATTATTACCCTGCCGATCATATTGGCAGGCCGGTTGGTAAAGCATTATTAACCTCCGCTAACGATGTTTCAGGTCCGGCAGGGCCTTCCAAATTACCTGCTACACCCTGGAGTTTAGATCGGAATGATTTGGGAAACAACGATTTCCGTTCCACAAAAATGTATATCAATTCTGCCCGGTTAAGCAATGGAATTTCATCTTTTAAAGTAAATTCCAATGGAGAACAGCACATCAGGGCCTGGAAAGAAACGCAGGGCATTAAAACTTTAATAGCAGGTTACAGTAATATGGGCGCTGAAAGGTTTTTTAGAGGGCATGCAGAAAAAATGGACCGCCCTTTAAAATCAGGTAATATAATCCAGGATAGTATAACGCTTCAGTTAAAATAAAAGTGACAGATTACAGCGATAATTATTTGTGGTCCGTTATCCCTAACCTGATTCGGAATTTTAACTCCGTAAGCTTTACGCGGGAGTGACGAACTGGCTCAGACTGGCAACATCCTTATTAAACAACATCATGTTAATAAACAAAATATACAATCATAAAGCGTACAAACTATTGCTTGCCCTGGCGCTGGTTATTGGTATTACAGTACCGCTATTGGCACAAAACAATGGCATCGCCAGTGTGCTTTCGCCAATTCCATCAACAGTACAAAGCAGTAATAAACCGGTTGTTTCTTTAAATGGCAATTGGAAATTCGAACAGACCGGCAAAAAGGGCAATATTAAAGTTCCGGGCGAGTGGGTAATGCAGGGTTACACCGTTAATGCAGGTGAAACAGCCACCTACAGCCGTGAATTCCACATCCCCGATGCCTGGAAAGGAAACCGCATTAAACTCCGTTTTGATGGGGTAAGCTCGCACGCGATAATTAAAATCAACGGAAAAAAACTCGCCGGACATGAAGGTAGTTTCGTTCCATTCGAAATTGATATTACCGATGCACTTAAAACCGGTGCAAACCTGCTGCAGGTTGAGGTACAAGCCAATACCATTAGCGATATTTTAGCCTGCACTTCTCAGTATGCAGTACACACCGTTGGCGGTATTTTGCGTAACGTTACTTTGTTTGCATTACCAGAAGTACACCTGGCAGATTTAACAGTGGTAACTACGCTTGAAGATAATTACAGCAATGCCACACTTCATCTTAAGGCTTTAATCAATAACCAGGGGCAAAATGCTACATCTGGTTTGGCGCATTATACTTTAACTGATGCCAGTGGTAAAATCATTGCTGACGTAAAAACACCATGGGCCGCAATATCCGGGCAGCAATCTGCTTTGCTTAATACCGATATTGCGGTAAAAAATGTAATAAAATGGAATACCGATCAACCTTACTTATATACTTTAACCACAGCGTTAATTGTTGATGGAAAAACAACAGAAAGCCATCATCAAAAAATAGGGTTCAGGCAGGTTGAAGTAAAAGGTAACCAGGTTTTTGTAAATGGGATGCCCATTAAATTAAGAGGGGTAAACCGCCACGCTGTACATCCACTCACCGGGCGTGCCATCAGCGATGATCTGGAACTGAAAGATGCTGAATTATTTAAACAGGCCAATTGCAATTACATCCGTACTTCCCATTATCCCCCAAGCGAAAGGTTTTTAGCCATAGCAGATAGCATCGGTTTATTTGTAGAAAACGAAAGCTCTTTAACCTGGATTCAGCACGGTGCCTCACCCATCTGGAAATTATGGAATTATAAAGACGAGAAGTTTTATCCTTATATGCTTGCTGCCAACATTGAAAAAATGCAGGCAGGCAAAAACCATCCTTCGGTAATCATCTGGAGTTTAGGAAATGAGAGTTACTGGAGTCCGCTGTGGGATAAAGTATATTGCGAAGCCAAAAAACTAGATCCCACAAGGCCAATTTCCTTTCACGACCAATGTTGGGGCGGTTTCAATAATGGAGGCAACAAGGTTGATATTGCCAATTACCACTATCCGGGTATCAATGGTCCGGCGGCGACAGATACCATGAAAAGGCCCACTTTATTTGGCGAATATGCCCATATCAGTACCTACAACCGCCGCGAATTACTAACCGATCCGGGTGTCAGGGCGGCTTACGGTCCGTCATTGGTTAAAATGTACGATAGCATGTACGTACACAAAGGTAATTTGGGCGGAGCCATTTGGAGCGGCATTGATGATACCTTTCACTTACCAGATGGCAATATTGTAGGTTATGGTCCCTGGGGACCAATTGATGCCTGGCGCAGGTTAAAGCCGGAATATTGGGGGATGAAAAAGGCCTATTCACCTGTAGTGGTCAAAAATGTACATCAACCTACCCTGAAAAATGGTAAATTGGTACTGGAAATCGAAAACCGCCACGATTTTATTTCGCTCAGCGAGGTAGAAATTAATGCAAAAGTAGATGGTATGGATATTCATTTAACATCAGCCATTAAACCACATCATGAAGGTACGTTGGAAATACCTGTAAAAGAAGATACGAAAGAAGTGTATATTTCCTTTAAAGATCCATCGGGCAATGTGGTAAATGAAGAACTTATTGTTTTAAAATCAACGGAAGAGCCGCTTGATACAAAGAAGCTTCCGCTAAGCTATACCGAAAATGAAATGGCTTATTTTGTAACGCAGGGATCGGTTAATTATACCATTAATAAAATTACAGGTGTTATATCGGGTGCCACAAACAATGGTGTAAAAGTTTTAGAGCAGGGGCCTGTGTTTAGTGTGGTAGCCATGAACAGCGAAGATGGAGGTAAACCCAATGTGGCCGGCGAAACTTATCAGAACAATATCCATCCCGTTAAAAATTATCCGCTCTATACCATTTTTGCAAATGCCATTAAAGTAAAGCAAAGCAGAGACTCCATCATTTTTATTATAAAAGCAGCCTATACCGATGGAGAAGGCAATTTAACATACACTTTTTCTGCCAATGGAAATACGCGGGTAGATTATGAGGTAAAAACCACTTCAGAAAAGCCTTATCAATATGGCATGCTATTCCAGTTGCCTAAAGCTTTTGATGTGTTAGGCTGGAAGCGTAAAGGCGAGTTTACCGTATATGCAGCAGAAGATATTGCACGCAACAACGGAACAGCTAAATTAAATGCAAAATGGCTGCCTGCGGTTGAAGAATTTGGAAAACCGGGCGCTACACTCTGGAAAGATGACGCCAATGAAATGGGATCCAATGATTTTAGATCCACTAAACAAAACATTCTTCAGGCAAAATTAAGTAACGGCGATCAGGCGATCATAATCCATTCTAACGGAAGGCAAGCCTCACGGAGCTGGTTGCAGGATGAAAAAATACAATTACTGGTTGCAGATTACTGGAACAATGGCTCTGAACCTTTTTACGGTTCGCCATTTACCGATGGGCGTACCAACATTAAAGGAAAAATGCTTAAAGGAAGTGTGAATTTTAGGTTGCAATAAGCTCATCGTCATTGCGAGAGGGCTTTTTTTAATGGCGATCTTTCTATAATGCAACCCCAGGACACGTAGCTCAACAACTTGATAAAGAAATAAAAAATAATAAACCAAATGTTGGCGGCAACACCAACAAAACAAAGATAAAAACAACAGCAAAATGAAAATAACAGATGTAAAAGTATGGCTGGTTGAGGGGGTAAAATACAACTGGACGTTATTAAAAATATATACCGATACCGGGCACACGGGAGTAGGCGAGGCCACAAACTGGCCGGGCAGTCCGATTGTTTTTGAAGCCGCCAAACATGTTGGTCAGCGGATTATTGGTTTAGATCCGATGAAAACCGATTTTATCTGGACCAAACTCTACAGGGATTTAAACTGGATGGGCCCTTTTGGTGCCAGTATGTGTGCCATTAGCGGTATCGATATGGCCCTGCTCGATTTAAAGGCAAAAGTATTAGGCGTTCCATGCTATGAGCTTTTAGGAGGTGCTTTCAGAACAGATATCCTGCTTTATGCCAATTATTGGTTTACTGGCGGCGGTCATAACACCGAAGATTATGCCACACAGGCCAAAAAAGTTAAAGCAGCAGGTTTTACAGGATTAAAATTCGACCCGTTTGCACACACCAATTATTTATATGGCGAAGATTTATCATCAAACCTGCAGCTTACCGCCGCACAGCAGGATCTGGCATTTAACGTAAGTAAAGCCGTGCGCGATGCCGTAGGTCCGGAGTTTGATATCATGATCGAAACCCATGCCATGTTAAATTATCGCGTTGCCGTAACCATGGCACAACGACTTTCCGAATTAAATATTACCTGGTATGAAGAGCCTGCGGGGCCAGAAAATGCGAACACTTTAAAAGCCATGAGAGACCGGATTCCTTCAAATGTTTCGATCTGTGTAGGCGAGCGTCATTATACCCGCCACGGGATCCGCGACGTACTGGAAAAACACATCTGCGACATTATGATGCCTGATATCACCCGTTGCGGCGGACCCTCAGAAATGAAACGGATGGCTACCATGATGGAGGCGTATAACGTGCTGTTGGCGCCACATAACCCAAACGGACCGTTATCTACACTGGCCTCGGCCCAGGTTTGTGCTTCTGTGCCCAATTTTTTCAGGCAGGAATTTATGTTTAATGATGTACCCTGGCGTGATGAAATAATCTCGCATCCAATTGCAGATATGGTACAAAACGGACATTTAAAACTGAGCAACAGACCGGGTTTAGGTGTCGATTTAATTGAAGAGGAAATGGAAAAACACCCTGGTATTTTAACGCCTAGGGCTGGTTTTTATGTTTAGTATCAACGCAAACCTACCAGGTAAAAATTAGATTTTATGGCATTAACAATAGATTTAAGTGGGAAAATAGCCCTGGTAACTGGGGTTACTTCGGGTATCGGGTTGGGAATTGCCAGAATGATGGCTAAAGCAGGCTGCACGGTAATCGGTTGCGCCGAACACAGTGAAGTAAGCGAGGTTGCCCAGCATTTTTTGTCGGAAATGAAGTCTTTTGATGTTCCAACCGACTATTTTAAAGCCGATATGGCATTAGCTGACAATATTGAGGCACTGGTTACAGACATTACCAACGATTACGGGCGGCTTGACATATTGGTTTCTAATGCAGGCCGGAATGTATTTAAGGGTTTAGAAAACTGCGCTGAAAACGACTGGCAGTTTAATTTAGATTTAAACCTTTCTGCCCATTGGCGCCTGGCTAAAAGCTGCAGGTCATTATTATCGGCAAATAACGGAGTAATTATCGTAATGGCTTCTAACCATGCTTTTACAAGTATTCCGGGTTGTGCGCCTTACAGCATTGCTAAAACGGCCTTAACGGGTTTGGTAAGGAGCCTGGCAATAGAGTGGGGGCCTGCTATCCGCACGGTTGGCATCGCGCCTGGTTTTATCGATACGCCGGGTAACCAGGAGTGGTTTAATTCTTTTGCTGATGCCGGTCAGGAAAGGCAGCGCACCGTAGCGTTACATCCGGTAAAAAAACTGGGTACCGTAGAAGAAATAGGAGGATGGTGCGTCTTTTTATCAAGTGAATATGCAGCTTTTGCGTCGGGGGTTACTTATTTGGTTGACGGAGGACGAAGTGCGGTGATGCAGGATAGTTAGGAAGGTTTAATATTTGAGATTAGGATCTGAGATTTGTGATCTGAGATTTGCGATTTGTGATTTGTGATTTGAGATTTGTGATCTGAGATTTAAGTTTTGTGATCTGAGATTTAAGTTTTTTGATTTGAGATTTGAGATTTAAGATTTGTGATTTGCGATTTGCGATTTGCGATTTGCGATTTGCGATTTGAGATTTGTGATCTGAGATTTGCGATTTGAGATTTGTGATCTGAGATTTAAGTTTTGTGATCTGAGATTTGAGATTTGAGATTTGCGATTTGCGATTTGCGATTTGCGATTTGCGATTTGAGATTTGAGATTTGAGATTTGAGATTTGAGATTTGAGATTTGAGATTTGAGATTTGAGATTTGAGATTTGAGATTTGAGATTTGAGAAAAATGGATAGGTAAGTTAGGTAAATTTTAACAATAAGATGGATATTTGGAAGCCTGATGTACTTTACAAAGCAGATTTGATTTTAGGAGAAGGTGCGCGCTGGCATGCCGGGTGGGAAAAATTCTTGTTCATCGATATCAAAGGCAAACTAATCGGTACCTGTAATCCGGTAAATGGAAAACTTGTAACCAGAAAAATATCGGATATGCCCGGAATGTTGGCACCTGCCGGAAACAATAAATTATTAGTGGCATTGCAGGGTAAGATTGTGTTGTTAGATCTGCAAACAGGCGAAACCATCACATTGGCTAAATTTAAAGAAGATGCCCAAAACCGCAGTAACGATGGCGCCTGCGATGCTTTGGGCAGGCTTTGGGTGGGTACCATGAATATTGAGGCCAAACACAAAGCCGGTAACCTTTATTGTTTTAATGGTAAGTTAATTAAGAAAATAAAAGGAACAAGCGTATCGAACGGGATTTGCTGGTCGCCGGATAACCGCATTTTATATTACATCGATAGTTTTCAGTACCACATTAAAGCTTTTGATTACGACCTGGCCACCGGGAACATCAGCAACGAAAGAGTTGTAGTGCAGATCATCGGACCCGATACCGTTGCCGATGGCATGTGTATCGATACCGAAGGCATGCTTTGGGTAGCCATCTGGGGCGGCGGTTGTGTAAACCGCTATAATCCCCATAATGGAAACTGTATAGGCAAAATTTTAGTTAATGCGCCAAATGTAACCAGTTGTGCCTTTGGTGGGAAACAGATGAATCAGATGTTGATTACAACGGCCAAAGATGGATTAAACGCCGAAGAATTAAAGCAATATCCACATAGCGGCTCACTATTTATGATAAAATTAAACATAACCGGATTGCCAACAGCGTATTACCGGCAGCCTTAATGTTTAACTGTTGCTAAAACCCAAATATACTAACCAGATAATATCCTTCCTGCAAAATGAAACTAGAACTTATAGATTACCTGATTATTGCCATTTACTTTGTTTTGGTAATGGGCATTGGATTGGTACTGAAAAAGAAAATTAAAACCGGCAATGATTTTTTACTGAGCTTCAATAATATACCCTTGTGGATTACCTGCCTGGCTTTTATCTCAGCAAATTTAGGCGCACAGGAGGTTTTGGGCATGGCTGCAAATGGTGCAAAATATGGTTTATACACCATGCATTTCTACTGGCTTGGAGCTGCTTTGGCTATGATTTTTTTAGGGGTATATATGATGCCGTTTTACTATGGCAGCAAGGCCCGCAGTGTACCCGAATATTTAAAACTGCGTTTTGATGAGAAAACCAGAACTTTTAATGCACTTACTTTTGCAGCAATGACTGTTTTCTCTTCTGGAGTATCTCTGTACGCATTAGCCATGCTGATGGAAGTTATTTTAGGCTGGGATTTCGATCTGTCCATATGGCTTGCTGCGGGTGTGGTTTTAATTTATACTTTCTCCGGAGGCTTAACAGGCGCCATTTATAATGAAGTGCTACAGTTTTTTCTGATTATTATCGGAATAGCTCCATTGGTTTATATCGGTTTAGATAAATCTGGTGGTATTGAAGGGATTTTGCAACACGTAGATAATGCAAAACTTCATGTTTGGAAAGGATTGGACAGCCCTGCAAATAACCCCATGGGAGTAGATGCCTTTAGTATGGTTTTTGGTTTGGGCTTTGTATTGGCCTTTGGCTACTGGTGTACCGATTTTTTGGTGGTGCAGCGGGCCATGGCCACCAGGAATCTGAACGAGGCACAGCGTACACCGGTTTTGGCCGCCTTCCCTAAAATTTTAATGCCTGCAATTGTAATTCTTCCCGGTATTATTTTACTGGCACTCCAGGGCCAATATAGCGGCTTCGAATTGCCGATTAATGTAAATGGAGATAAAGATTACAATATGGTATTGCCTTTGTTGCTGCAGAAACTGTATCCGAGTGGTTTGCTTGGCTTAGGTATAACTGCACTTATTGCTTCTTTTATGAGCGGTATGGCAGGAAATGTTACCGCTTTTAATACTGTGTTTACTTACGATATCTACCAGACCCACATTAAAAAAAATGCATCAGATTTACATTATTTAATGGTAGGTAAGGCTACCACCATTGCAGGCATCCTGATATCTATTGCTACGGCATATGTTGCCCGTGGCTTTAACAGCATTATGGATTTATTGCAACTGGTATTCAGTTTTGTTAATGCACCTTTATTTGCCACCTTCTTTTTAGGCATGTTCTGGAAACGCACTACCGGCCACGGTGCTTTTTGGGGTTTACTATTGGGTACCGGTGCTGCGGCTGTAACGCACGGCTTATCTGTGGCCGAAGGTAAAGGAGGATGGTTGGTCCATGCATTCGATTTTTATTCTGCAACAGGGCAGGCCTTTACCATTGCTTCAATTTCCTTTACAGTATGTCTGTTATTCACCATCATAATCAGCTTATTTACAACAGCAAAAGATGAAAAAGATTTGGCCGGACTGGTTTACAGCTTAACGCCAAAGCAGGATCTGAAAAGCAAAACCTGGTACACCAATCCACTTTATTTAGGGCTTATCGTGTTAATTATCACTATATTTTTAAATATCCTGTTTTTCTAAAAGGATTAGATTGGGATGGAATGTAACGCCGATGGAAACATCAGCGTTTTTTTTGTGGTAAAATTAGGGGCAATTGTTGATTAAAAACGGATTTAGCTGCGGTTAAATCAGTTTTATGCACCTGTTGTTGGTTGTTAGGAGCCATTTTCAAATAATATGGATTTAGAGCCAAAAACAAAGGGCAATTTTCGATCTGAAAATTACCCTTCTGAGCGTATTAATCTGTTTTTGTTCGCTGTTAACGTTTAAAACTGTCTTTTTTTGCTACAAAGAAAGTATCTATGGCAAATTTTTCATAAAAGGGTTTTAAAATGTCTCTTTGAGGAAGATAGGCTGTATTAATGAAAATATCCGTACCCGGTTTGTAATCACTGATTCTGGTGATTGTTGATTCGGTTATGGTTACTTTTATTGTTTTTTTCACATTGGTTACGTCCGTGTACTCTACCGTTGTAAATAAAGCAGTTGGGTCTACCCACAGCCAGTCAATAGAAAGTATTTTGGTAGCTGCATCATACACGGTAGTAGTAGGATTATAGGCCCTGTTTACAATGCCACTGGCGTAAGTGTCTCCATAAACAATTCCCGGGGAAGTTATGGGTACAGATATGTTTCCCTTGTCGTCAAATGTCCTTACTTCAAAATTTATTCCGCCCTCTTCTAATTTGTCGATAATCAGCTTTACGGTATCAACTCCTGAGGTTCTTTTTATTGATTTTTCTATCATGTTTTGTTTGCCATTCCAGAATATCTGATATTTCACAATTTTCGGATCGGAGGTAAAAAGACCGTACACCAACACTCTTTTTTTGCCGGAAACAATTTTTAAAGAATCTAAAATGCCCGGGTAAGATATTTCCTTTGTGCCCTGGTACTTCCCTTTGTAGTCATCAATTTTAGAGCAGGCACCTGCAAGCATTCCAAATGCCAGCATATATAATATAATTTTCGTTTTTTTCATAGTTATACTTATTTACTACCGTAGATATCGATTTGAGCGGCCATAATGGCGAAATTGTTTTCCCAGTTTCGTAAAGATTTTATTCGGAAATACCTGAAAGCAGGAAGTCCCGGTTCAAATTCTGTGCTCCAACCCTTTAAAGCGTAGGCTAAATCTTCTGCTGTTTCTGTTCCGGAAGGTAAACCGGAAGGTTTTATCACAACACCGTCGGCTATCTTTGTCCAGCTGGAGTAGCTGCCATCTGCAGTAGGGTTGTTGGTTGCCCATATTTCGTACTCTCTTAAGTTTGGGCGTACATAAAATTTTCCACCGGATTCTGTTCTCGGGAATAACACAAACCTGCTTAATGCTGTGGTTACGCCTAAATCGATGGTAATGGTTTGTGGTGTAATGGCGCCTTCGGTAGTAAATGCCCTTGGCCACGTAGCAGTAGTTGGGTATTGATCATCCCATAAATACCTTAAAAGTGCTTCAGGATAGGCTGGTTTTGCATCGCCCGGTAACGAGAGCAGGTTAAACTTTGTTTTATCTAATTTTATTTCGCTGTAAGGGGTTAAATCTTTATACAAGGTGTCAGTATGGTTACCAAGCCTGTCGGTTACCACGAAGCCAAATTTAGTGGGTACTGCTGCCTGGCCACGTATGGTAGTATTGCCTAATGCGCTCTGAGAGTAGATTTTATCCAGACTTTTCAATGCACCGTTACTGTCTTTTATCAATGGAACGATAATAACAGGTAGCTTATCTAAGTTTGAAAATTTAATGTTGGGACCACCAAAGCCGGCTACAACCTTTAAACTTTCGAAAACATTTTGAATTGGTGATTTTAACGGCTTAATTTTAACTTTTACAGGGTCTGATTTTACTTCGCTTTTGGTTACCGAATACAGGGTAATTTCCTGCTCATCTGTAGAATTAAATCCATCTACCAAAAGTTGATTGGTATAGTAAGAGCTTACCACTTCGCGCTTAACCCCCGGTCTTATCTCGTATTCTGCTTTAATGTACGATAATCCTTCATTACCCGGCAGGGTGTAGGTTAACAAGGCGCTTCCGCTTCTATTCTCTACAACAATATTGGTTACAACCCCTGGTTTTTCGCTGCTGTTTTCTATCGGGCCATTTAAAATATCGCTCTTGCACCCAAATGTACCAGCGGCGATTATAGCTAACAGTACATAAAATTTGTTTATAATCTTTTTCATATTAATAAATATTACCAACCCGGATTTTGTACCAGGTTTTCGTTAACTAATAATGCATTTTCTGTAAGTGGCCATAAATAGTCTCTGGGGGCTACAAAACGCTGGCTAAAAAATGTAAGCTGCCTGTAGTAGAGTATCGGATTACTTTGTTGTATATCCCATCCCTGTACGTTTCCATTCAGTTCTAAAGAAGCTGTTTTCCATCTTCTTAAATCCCAGAAACGGCTGCCTTCCATTGCTAATTCGATGGTACGTTCTTGCCTAATAATGCTTCTGAGGCCGTCTTTTGACTGATATTTGGTTGGATTATTCGAATAGGTGCTCCATGCTTCCTGAATGCCTTTTAAACCCGATCTTGCTCTGATCCTGTTTAAATATTCATAAACATCTGCACCCGGACCAGAGAATTCGTTTAACGCTTCTGCATACAGTAAATACAGATCTGCCAGGCGGAATGTTGGCCAGGGATATCTTTCAATTGTTACGCTATTATTATCGCCCCAGGTAAATTTCCAGTTAATTAATTTTTTGCAAAAATAACCTGTTATTGGCAAAGGTGTACCCGAACTGGCTTCTCCCAGTCTCGATTTTATTGTGTAAGTATCTTCATCGGTACGGGTTGGACTACTTTCCTGATACCAAACGCCACCATCAAAAGACAACGAAGCGTAAAAACGACCTTCTCTGTCAAAATTATATCTGGATGAGGTATAGCCAGGTACGTTATAGAAACGCTCAGGTTTAAGACCAACCCTACGTTCAGATTTATCACCGAAACTCAGTGTTTTGTCTTCATTAATGGGTACGCCGTTAATGGTGTAAAACTGATCGGCCAGTTTCATGGTAGCACCCACATCAGCAATTGCACCTGCGTTTGCTCCTCTGCCATTTCTTCCATCAAAGTGGCCAACGGTAATTAATTGCAGGTTATCGGTGGATGAGCTTGAGTTACCCCAGATCAGTTCTGAGTTTTGCCATTTCTGGCTTACGGCATTGCGCAGGCTCATCTGCCTTTTCGTGCTATCTGTTATTTTAAATAATCCGGCAGGAAATTCAAAAAGTTTTAAACCGGCATTTTCACAGGAAGTAATGGCTTGTTTACATGCTGTTGCGGCCCTTTCCCATTTTTTAGCATCGTATGTAGTACTGATTAATTGTACACCCTTTTTATCTTTAAATCCTGTGTAATCGGTATTTCCATTAAATAAGGGGCTGGCTGCCAATACTAAAACACGTGCTTTCATGGCCAAAGCGGCTGGTCTTGTTAACCGTCCCAGTTCATTTGCTGTGTTTTGTATGTTATCGGGTAAATTAACAGCCGCTAAATCAAGGTATTTCACAATAAAGTTGGTTACGCTATCAACAGGCATTCTGCTCAGCTTCATGTTCTCAATTGGCTCATCAATATCCGGACTTACCTCAACAGTAGGAATAGGGCCATAGGCTCTCATTAGGATAAAATGATAATAAGCTTTTAAAAATTGCCCTTCGGCAATCCATCGGTTTCTTTCATCCAGGCTTATATCAGGTACTTTTGTCATATCCTGCATGTTCTTTATAAAAACATTACAGTCTCTTATGCCCCTGAACATTGATTGTGCCCCGTTAGAACCATCCCAGTAATTATAATAAGGATCTACGATGTTTTGATTTCCACGCGGAAGGTTGGCCGCAAAACTATTAGAGCGGCTTACAATCGGGGTACACATCTCATCGCCACCTAAAAATGCAGGGTTAGAAATGGTATTTCCATCATCCGGAATATAGGAATAACAGGTAAATAGATATTTTTCGGCTTCGTTACGCAGGGTAAAGGCATTTTCTATTTTTGCTAAGTTATCAGGTGTTACATCCAGGTAACTTTTTTTACACGATGTAATTACAATTACTGCAAATAAAGTACAGGCAAGTATTTGCATTTTAAACATCAATGAGTTGTATATCAGTTTATTATTCTTTTTCATGTTCGTTTGTATTATATGCCTAACTTTAAACCAAAATTATATACCCTTTGTAATGGGTAGCCCAGGCCATTTCCGGCCATTTCTACTTCCCATATTTTAAAGCTGCTAACAGAGAATATGTTTAAGGCACTTACATATAATCTTGCGCTGGAGAGACCAATTTTTTTAGCTAACCTTTCCGAAAAATTATAACCCAGCTCTACTTGTTTCAGCCTTAAGAAATCTCCTCTGCGTAACCACCATGATGACGGTTGTATATTGTTTGTAACCACCTCGCTGCTTAATCTTGGCCAAAAGGCATAAGAATTTCTATTGTCTTCACTCCAGTGATCTTTAGCAATTACATCCAGTAAACCTGATTGAGAACCGCCGGCAGTTGCAAATGGCGCAATACCTAAAACGTTTCCGCTATCATCACGTCTTGAACTTGGGTCGATAAAAAAGGACGAGCGTGCAGAGCCCTGGAAAAAGAAGCTAAAATCGAAACGTTTCAGGCCAAAAGAGCCACCAAAACCGTAAATAATTTCAGGCGCAGAAGGGAGGCCGAGAGGTACCACATCTTTACTGCTAATGATACCGTCGCCATTGATATCCCTGTATTTAATATCACCGGCTTTGTATTCGCCAAAATTCTGTTTAGGCGAATTTCTTACCTCTGTATCATCTGTAAATAAACGTTCGGCTATCAGGCCGTATAATTGGTTTACCGATTGATTTCTCTTGCTCAGGTTCTGTAAATCATCCGGGTAGTTTGGCTCTTCATTGTATAATAATTTACTTGCTGCATACGTAAAGTTTGCATTCAGTTTCATCCAGTAATCCTTGTTGAAATTTTTATAGTAATTAAAAGAAAAATCTATCCCCTGGCTTTTAGCCGAACCTATATTTGCCCGGGGATATACCAGACTACCACTTGAGTTAACGGTTTGTAATGCAATTAAAGACGGAATGTTTGTTCTTTCCAACAATACACTTGTTCTGTTTTGCCGGTACGCTTCAATTACAAAGTTGAAATCTTTAAATAAGGTAGTTTCTAAACCAATATTAATCTGTTTTGATCTTTCCCATGAAATTTCGGGATTAGCAAAACGGTTAACCTGAATACCTGGCCTGAAATAATTGTAATTTTCGCCAAAAACATACCCGTTTCCGGCGTTTAAATTTACTTCCGATAAGTAAAAGAAGCGGTCGGCATCAGTACCTATCTGATCATTACCGATTACACCATAACTTCCCCTGAGTTTTAAATTGGTAATCACTTTAGAATCTGCCAGGAATTTCTCTTTGGATATTATCCAGGCACCACTAACTGCCGGAAAAAAACCATAGCGTTTACCAGCTGCAAAACGTTCAGACCCATTGTAACCAAAACTAAAATCGACGAGATATTTATCATTATAGGCATAATTGACCTGGCCTAAAAAGTTTAAGTTACGTTTAGGCAACGATAACTGTAAAGTAGCCGCATTACCGGTTAGCGACGATCTTATGGTTGTAATTAAACGCCCGCCAATAGTGTGTTTTTCCTGAAAAGTACGGTTGTAATTAATCACTCCTTCACCATACATGGTTTGGCTCACGTTTTTATCGCCCGGCTCATAAGTTAAATATTCGGTAGCAACAGAGCCAATTTGGGGTAAACCTGGGATGGTCTGATTCAGTTGTAATAATGTAGTTTGCCCGTCTAACGTTCTGGCCTGATAATAGAACGGACTATACCTGCGGATTAATGTAAAATTGTTATCCCTTTGGGTAAAACCCATTATCCTCGCTGTTAAGCCGGGCGTTATTTCTTTTAAATCCTGATTGATGGTGATTTGCGGGATCAGCTGTGATCTGTTATATTGCTGAAAGCCTGAAACAGATTGGGCAAAAGGATTTAAATATAAAGTATTGGTTGAATTTGGCAATAAAGCACTTCCAAATAAGGGATGTTGCAGATATGGCAAATAACTTTGGGGGTAAACTGCCGGAAAGGCAACCGGATTACTTGCAGAGGCTAAGGTAAAAATTCTGGATCCGCCACCTACAGGAGAGTTATTAGAATCGAATACGCCCCTGGCACTAATCAGTGCTTTTGTGGTTTTGGTAAGTTTAATGGTAATATTCGATAACAGGGAGTAGGAGCGGGCTTTTACATTGCTGTTAAAATTGTTAAAATCAGACTCTTTTAGTAGCCCGTTATTTTCATCGTAGGTTAAACTGACATAAAAATTGGCCTTATCGTTACCACCGCTCACATCTAAATTGGCAGCATAATTATGGGTATAATCTTTAATCAATAAGTCTACCCAGTCGTTATTAGGATAAAGGATGGGATCGCGGCCTGCTGCCGTATTATCAATTTTATTGCCGTCATAAGGCGTTTGCCCGTTTGGGTCGCGTGTTGATACTGCTTCATTGGCCAGGCGCATATAGGTAATGTTATCGGCTAGTTTATAGCTTTTGGTATTGCCCGATATCCTGTTTTCTACTCTTAAATTTATTCTGGTAGGCCCTTCGGTCCCCATTTTAGTTGTTAATAATAACACCCCGTTTGCACCTCTTGAGCCATATAAAGCTGTTGCAGCAGCATCTTTTAACAATGAAAAGTTATCGATATTATCTGGCTGTAAGCGGGCCAGATCAGTAGGGGTACTTTCAATACCATCAATATAGATTAACGGATCTTGTTTCCCTGCGCCAAATGTACCCACGCCCCTTACAAAAAAGTTGGCATTGTCTTGCCCGGGCTCGCCGCTGCGCTGAAAAGCAATAATACCGGGGATGCGTCCGGCCAGGGTTGTTGTAAGGTTACTGGTTGGCCCTTTCAGGTCTTTTGCACTAATGGTAGTTACCGATCCTGTAAGCGAACTTTTCTTTTGTGTACCAAAAGCAACCACGGCAACTTCCTGTAAAGAATTCTGGTCATCTTCTTTTAATACCACATTGAGTGCTTTCGCATCGTTTGCGGCTATTTCGAAAGTGGTGTAACCAACAAAGCTAAATCTTAATCTGGCACCTGCCGGTTTAGGGATTTGAACAGTATAACGACCTTCATTATCGGTTGTTACGCCAACGTTCTGTCCAATCACCCCTACGCTAACACCTGCGAGGGGTTGTTGTTCTGCATTTCGTACTGTTCCTTTAACAATGGTTTTCTCTTGCGAAAAAGCCACTGCTGTAAGAAACAGCATGAAACAAAATAGGAAAATTTTCTTCATACAGTTTATATAGTTTTTTGGTTAAAAAACATCAGATTACTCCGCTACAGTTTATAGTCTTTGTAATCAAATGTTTACTTATGCTAAAATTACGTGGGGCTTAAATCCTTTTGTAAAACTATATTTGGAATTATTTAAACTTTTTTACCTTAAATAACTGTATTTCCTTATTTATCATTAATTTAGTTTACTAATTATGGTTTTTTTTCAAATATTATGAGGTCTGAACTTATTAATGTTAACCATTCGGGAAACAAATCTGTCCGTATAAAACACATCGATAATAACCGGTTGATTTCGTCTTTCCATTTTCATGATATGTGCGAACTGGTTTGGATTGAGCGGAGCCATGGCAAGCGGATTGTTGGCGACCATATCGGGAATTTTGAAGATGATGATCTGGTACTGATGGGACCAAATCTTCCCCATATCTGGCAGAACGATAAGAGTTATGAAGATATTAGCGATAAGTTGGTGAAATCTACCGTGATTTATTTCAGTGTCGATTTTTTTTCGTTGTTAACCGACGATCAAAGCGTTCTAACCCTGGTTGAAGACCTGGTTTCGAAAGCTTCGAGGGGGCTGGCTTTTGAAAAAGATACCAGTAAAAAAGTAAAGGCTATTCTACTCGGACTGGAAAATAATGATGGCTTTGAGAACATCATTGCTGTAGTCGAAATTATTAAGATACTGGCCAGGGCAAAAGATTTTAAATATTTATCCAGCATTACCTTTAAAAATCAGTATGATGAAAAGGACAGCAACCGGATTAATAAAGTGTACCAGTTTCTGATGAAAAATTTTCATAACGATATACACCTTAATGAGGTAGCCGAATTATGCAATATGACCCCCAACTCTTTTTGTCGCTTCTTTAAAATGAGGTCGCAAAAGTCATTAACCCAGTTTATCAACGAAATAAGGGTAGGGCATGCCTGTAAATTACTGCAATCGGAAGATTACTCCATT
Organism: Pedobacter sp. 22226; assembly: GCF_052045455.1. NCBI lineage: Bacteria > Pseudomonadati > Bacteroidota > Sphingobacteriia > Sphingobacteriales > Sphingobacteriaceae > Pedobacter > Pedobacter sp. 22226. The sequence continues at coordinate 242,470 of NZ_JBQEPB010000010.1, forward strand.
GCTGATGTATGTTATGCCAGCGGATTCAATAATCCAACTAACTTTAACAAATTTTTTAAGGCCATTAAAGGAATGAAACCATCCGAATATAGAAACAGGCTGAATAATTAGGGTAGATTGGTTTGTTGGTCATTGGTTTATTGGTCATTAATCATTAGTCATTGGTCATTAGTTTATTGTTCATTGATTATTGATCATTGGTTCATTGGTTTTTGATTATTAGTCATTGATTATTGTTCATTGGTTTTTGCTCGTACACCTCTAATGTCTTAATTTTCTTAACTTCTTAATGGTCAGCTATTACAAGCTAATAATTTTGCGTTAATTGATTTCAAACGAATTTTTTTAACTAAAGATTCCCGGCTAAGGGCTTTGGACTAAATTAATTGCCGCTCTCTCAGCTTTTTCGTATTATTGATATATGACATCCCAAAGATTACTTTTCTTTTTATTGATCTGTATATTTTCACTCGGTAGCATTAAGCTTTGTGCACAGCAACATGATGCCTTGAAACATACTGTTGTTGATAGCCTGCCAAAAAGTTTTGTAAACCGCATGCAGGAATTTGCAAAGAAATCTTCAGAAGAAAGTATCTCTGATTTCGATGCCGATAAAGCCACCATTGCGCAGATCAAAATTTTTGATGAGCTTAAGCGTGTATTGCAAAAAGCAAAAATCTACCTTAAGAAAGATCTCGATACAACAGGAACAAAAACTGAACTTAAAGAAATAGAAGCCGATTTTAGAATTGCCGGAGACGGTGTTTTTGTAAACAGGGGAACAGCACAAACTTTCCGAAACCTGACCGCAACTCCTAAAATCCTTTTTGAACTCGAAAATAAGGCAGTTAAGCGGAAAGCCGGTTTGGATGCCAGTCAAAGCGCATTAAATAATTTCCGCTATCAGCTCGATTCGCTTTCCAGTATTCCTGCATTGTTTAAATTTCCAAAAGATTCGGTTAGCCTGATGCGCTACCTGAAAAAGATTGTGGTGATTGCTTACGAAGTTAAACCCATTGATAGTGCCCTTAAAGAAGCAAATGGTAATATCCAAACCCTGATTAATCAGGTTAACCTCACCGTTTTCAGGCTGCAAAGTAGTTCAGAAGAAATAGAATCGTACCAGAAAGCCATGGCTGAGAATGCCTACCGACGTGATTTCGGGAATATATGGGATCGTGAAGGTTATTACAGGCCTTTTAACGAGATTTTATCACATTCAATGGTGAAAGGCTTACTTACACTTGGTTTTTATGCGGAAAATAATCAGGGACGTATGATTATCTTGTTATTGCTGATCGCTATCTGTTTTATTTACCTGCGTTCGCTAAAAAATATTTACCTCGAAAGGGCACTCTTAAATCCCGGTTTCGAAAACCAGCTTGTTTTAAAATATCCGCTGCTTTCGGCACTGCTAATCATCATCAGCCTGTTCCAGTTCATGTTTATCTCGCCACCATTCATTCTGAATGTGATGCTCTGGCTGGTTAGCTGTATTTGCGTAAGCCTTATTTTTAAACAGTACATCAGCAAATACTGGATGCGGATCTGGCTTATTATGGTCCTGTTTTTCTTTTTTGCCGCTTTTGGTAACCTGATACTACAGGCATCTAGGATGGAAAGGTGGTTAATGCTGGGCGGTTCGCTTATTGGCTGTATTGCCGGGGGCATTGCTTTAATTTTAGGGCCAAAGAATCAACTCAGGGAAAAATGGATCACTTATTCCATCGGATTAATGGTGGGATTGGAAATGGCTGCCACCATTGCAAATCTGTTCGGAAGGTATAATCTTGCAAAAGCATTGTTTATCAGCGGTTTTTTGAATGTAGTTATTGCCATCCTGTTCCTATGGACAGTAAGGTTGATTAATGAGGGATTATCGCTCGCGTTCAATGTATATTCGAGCCCTAACCGGAAATTGTTTTACCTCAATTACGAAAAAGTAGGTAGCCGGGCCCCTGTGTTGTTTTATGTGCTTTTAATCATCGGCTGGATAATCTTGTTCGGGCGTAATTTTCCGGCATTCGCATACTTATCACGTCCGCTTATTGAGTTTTTTAGCCAGGACCGCACCATTGGCAATTATACCTTTAGTATTAATAATTTAGTGCTGTTTTTTGGTATTATGGCCATTGCCGTGATTATTTCGAAGGTTGTATCTTTTTTTGCTTCCGATTGGCATCTGGATAAAAGTCGTGGCGATAAATCCAAAAAACAGGGTATTGGAAGTTGGCTGCTGCTGGTCAGGATTTCGATATTGAGCCTCGGGCTTTTCCTGGCTGTAGGCGCTGCGGGTATCCCAATGGATCGTTTTACCATTGTTTTGAGTGCTTTAGGCGTTGGGATTGGTTTTGGATTACAAACATTGGTAAACAACCTGGTGAGCGGTTTAATTATTGCTTTCGAAAAACCGGTAAACGTTGGCGATATTGTTGATGTAGACGGCCAGGGCGGTACCATGAAATCGATTGGTTTCAGGAGCAGCATCATAGCTACCTGGGATGGCGCCGATGTGGTAATGCCCAACGGCGATCTGCTCAATTCACATTTAATCAATTGGTCGCTGGGCGGCAACCGGAAAAGAATTTCGATTGTAATTGGTATAGCCTACCACACCGATCTTGAAAAATGCAGGCAACTGCTTAAAGAGCTGCTGGAAAATGAAGAACGTATTTTGAAAAGTCCTGCCCCAGTAATTCAGTATGAACAGTTTGGAAACAGTGCCATCGATTTAAAGATATATTTCTGGACAAAACACATTGCTGACGCTTTACCTACGCGTAGCGACCTGATTATAGTCATTAATAAGACTTTTAAAGCTAACAATATCGATATTCCATTTGCACAACAGGATATACACCTCCATTATCCTGACAAGGATAAAAACGACAATGAATAGTGTCTGATTTCTTAATGGCGCTTACAGCTTGCTTAAAAAACGGTTAAAAAAAAGCAAATTAGTGCAAATCGATTTAAACGTTTATTTATAATTTTGTAAACAAAGTTTACAAATACTATTTCTTAGCATTTTAAGCTGGCATTGTAAAGTAGTCCCTAACTAATACAAAAAGCGAATAAGTAATGGAGTCAAATCCCGTACAGCAGAGCAATCAATCTGCCTTTGATGCCCTGGATATCTGTTGTAGGATTATTATCCGGAAAATGGCCTCAACAGCGATCGAAGAATGGCGTGTATCCGATTACAACCGGCTGAGCAGTCAGCTGGGCAAACAAACCAAAGTGTACTTAAGTGTAAATACGCTTAAAAGATTGTTCGGTCAATTAAAAACGCCGCAGCGCTATTTTCCGCAAAAGGCTACCAGAGATGCCTTAGCACAGTTTATTGGTTACCGCGATTGGCAGGAATTTGAACTTGTAAATTCAGTACAAACTATTGAGCCAAAGCCAAAACCCGTTATTTTTGAGCCCGAAAAAGAAATTTTGCACAAAGCACCGCAAAAAAAACGCAGAAAATATATTTACACAGGCCTTTCTGCTTTTTTATTAATCATTTTAACCGGGGGCTTCTTTATTCTCAATTCAAAAGATATTGCTTCCGAAACAAAACTGATCTGCGAAAATCCTTATGGCAATGTACCGCATACCGCCGTGTTTAAATTAAAGTCTAAATTACCGCAGGATAGCGACGAAGAATTTAAGATCGATTTTATGGACGAGGCGCTTCAGTCGCCCATAAGTGGCAAAAAAGAAATTGCCAAGTTTTTCAGAAATCCCGGTGTAGTATATGCCACGCTTTTATATCATGATAAACCGATAGATACTGTTTCGGTTTACATGCAAACAAAGGGATGGGTAGCCAATTCGGGTAACGATACCTCAAGGGCATTCCCTATCGCCAGACTTAAGGCTTTAAATCCTAAAAACATTTATGTTTCGAAAGCGCAGCTGGATTCTGCCGGATTAGCCACCAACAAACCTTTTTTAGTGGGCTTTAGTAATGTTAAACCATCCGGTATCAGTGGCGATAATTTTTCTTTTACCTGTAGGGTTTTTTCGGAGCAGAGCCGGCCGGGCACACAATGTGTAGAAACTACCGTTATTATTCTGGGCGAAAAACACCGCCATCTTTTAACGCTTAACAGAAGCAACTGCGTGGCTTTTTCCCAGTATAAATTCTCTGAGAAGCGGGTAATCGGGGCCGAACAGTTTTTAGGCGCACTCGCTTTCGACCCCAGCAACGGAGGCGATATAGAAATCAGGGTGGTAAATAAGAAGGCTTCGGTAATGCTGAATGGTAAAAAAGTGCTTACTACCAGTTATGAAAAATCTATAGGTAAGGTAATGGGCATTAAGATTTTATTTAGCGGTATTGGTAAGGCTGTTTCTCCAAAACTACAGGATTTATCTACCAGAGAAATCTTTTGATCCGGCATTATATAACAGTCTGTTTAATACTACTTTTTTAAGAAAATTCTCCATCCATTTTGCTTTTTATATTTGTGTTATCGACTCATTATTAATGGGTTGTGTGTACATTTTTTTGTCTTTTATTTGTACGGACAAACATGTTATTCTCGTTTTTATTTCACTTTATCTTAGAGGGAACCAAATAAAACGGAGCTTTTAACCAAATAGATTCTTCCGGTCAGATAAACAAAATCAAACAACTATATGAGAATTAATTACCTGTTATTGGGAGGAATGCTGCTTACCGGCTATGGAAATAGCTATGCCGCTGCAAAATTTTCTCCTTTGATAAGTCATGAACCTAAGGGGAAGGCTTATTTTTCATTTGATAAAACAAATGCAAGATTTCTGAAAGTCTCCGGTGTGGTAAAGGATGAGCTCGGCACGCCATTACCCGGAGTTTCGGTAAAAATACTTGGAAGTAAAAAGGGCGTTGTAACCGACGGTAAAGGCTTTTACTCCATCGATGTTGAACCGACTGATCAGCTGGAATTTATTTTTGTTGGCTACAAAAAATATACGGTGGCTGTACGCAATAAAATAGATATAAATGTAACCCTGGAGCCGGAAGAAGGCAGTTTGCAGGAAGTTGCCATTGTGGCCTATGGCAAGCAGAAGAAAACCAGTTTGGTAGGTGCACAGGTAACTGTAAAGGCCGAAGAACTGAAACTTCCGGTTAGAGATCTTGCCTCAGCCATTGCAGGCCGTATGGCTGGTGTGGTAGCCTATACCAGAAGCGGTGCACCCGGTGCAGATGCCACCTCAATTTTTATCCGTGGTATCGGTACTTTCGCATCAAGCCCGCAGGCACCGCTTTTAGTGGTAGATGGAGTGCCCGACCGTAGCATCAATAATATTGATCCTGAGGATATCGATAACTTTACCATTTTAAAAGATGCTGCATCAACCGCAATTTATGGTACAAGAGGTGCCAACGGTGTCATTATCATCAACACCAAAAAAGGGAAAATAGGGAAGCCACAGATCAATGCAGAATTTAATCAGGCCGTTAATAAGTTTACCGATCTGCCAACCTTTATAGATGGTCCAAACTTTATGCAACTGTATAACGAAGGATTAACCATGCGTGGCAGAACACCATTGTACACGCAGGCCCAGATTGATAAAACCGCAAGCGGCGTTGATCCGGATTTAAGCCCGAATGTGAATTGGTACGATGTATTGTTTAACAAATATGGTCAGAATAAACGCGCAACCTTAAACATAAACGGAGGTTCTGAAAACTCTACCTATTACATTTCTACTGGTTATTTTAGCGAAACAGGTTTGTTTAAAACAGACGATGTACAGAGTTATAACTCGGCCCTTAAATACGACAGATTTAATTTTACCAGTAATCTTGATGTAAATGTAACCAAAACGACTAAACTGGCTTTAGGTATTAATGGATTTATAGGCACGCGGAACCAGCCAAACTACGGTACCGATGCCATTTTTGCCCTTGCAACATCATCTGCTCCGCATGTTATTCCGCCACGCTATTCTAACGGGCAATGGCCTCAGCTGGCAGGTACTTTATTTAGTCCATACATGGCTTTAACACAATCGGGCATTACCAATAACTCTACGGGTACCGTCCGTTCTAACCTTAAAGTAACACAGGATCTTAGCATGCTGGTAGAAGGCTTAAACTTTTCAACCATGTTTGCATTCGATTTAAATAATACCATTAATTACTCAAGAGGAAGAACATTGCAAACCTATTGGGCAACCGGCCGCAATGCCGATGGAAGTTTAATTACCCAGATTACTACACCCGGAACAAACGATTTAACTTTTGGAACAAGCCGTTATGGCGATAAACGTTTTTATACCGAAAGTTCTTTAAATTATTCGCGCAAATTTGGCGATCATGATATTGGCGGGCTTTTATTGTTTAACCAATCCAACTATACCGATGCTACCGTTAATGTAGAAAACTATGGTTACAAGGCAGCCATTCCATACCGCCAGCGCAATATCAACGGAAGGGTAAGTTATGGTTATAAAGACAAGTATTTTGCTGAGGTGAGTGCTTCTTATTCCGGTTCTGATGCGTTTATTCCCGATAGAAGATACGGCTTCTTCCCGGCTGTTGGTGCAGGCTGGATTGTATCGAACGAAAAATTCTTTAAATCAGTTAAAAATGTAGTGTCTTATTTTAAATTGAGATATAGCTACGGTGTATCGGGTAACGCGGCAGTAAGCAATCCCGATTTCAGATTTTTATACTTAACCACGCTGGCTAATAGCGGTTCATACACTTTTGGCGAGCCGGGCTCAACTTTGGGCTTTACAGGTTATAGCGAATCGCGTATTGGCGGTGATGTGAAATGGGAAAGTTCTTACCGCAACAACCTGGGTATAGAACTAAACTTTTTAAACAACGATTTACAGTTAATTGTAGAGTTGTTTAAAGAAAAACGAGAAGGTATTTTATTGCCTAACCTGGTAATTGCTTATAACTCAGGTTTTACATCAGGCAATATTCCTTACAATAACATCGGCCGTACCAAAAATAAGGGTATCGATGCAACCTTAAATTATACCAAAAACTTTAACGATGATAGTTTTGTGAGTTTTAGGGGAAGTTTTAATTACAATAAAAATTTAGCGGTTTTTGATGGTTTGCCACCCTGGCGTTATGATTACCTGAACAGGATAGGACAGCCCATTAGCCAGCGTTTTGGTTACATTGCAACTGGCTTGTTCCAATCGCAGGATGAGATCGATAATGCTGCTGTTCAGTCGGGTGATGTAAGGGTAGGCGATATTCGTTATAAAGATTTAAACGGTGATGGTATCATCAATTCAAACGACCAGACGGCGATAGGTTATGGTGCTACACCACGCATCATTTACGGTTTAAATTTTGGCGGTGGTTATAAAGGATTTGATATTGCCTTGTTCTTTCAGGGAGCTGCACTGGTTGATTTTAACTATGCAAGCGGTTTTGGTACAACACCTTTTACACAGGGCGCTTCTTACGGTAACATGTACACCCAGGTATTAGACAGGTGGACACCTACCAATCCAGATCCCCGTCCGTTTTACCCGCGTTTATCTACCAATCAGGATGCCACCACCAATTATTACACCAGCACCTGGTGGATCCAGCGGGCAGATTACCTGCGTTTAAAAAGTGCTGAAATCGGATATACCTTTAAAGGCGAATGGATGAAAAAAGCAGCCATCAAAAAAATCAGGGTATTTACCAACGGAACCAACCTGCTTACATTTTCTCCATGGAAATTCTGGGATCCGGAACTTGGTGATGGAAGAGGGGCAACCTATCCAAACATTACCACTTACAATTTAGGTTTACGCGTTAATTTTCAATAAATCATCATGAAAAAAATTAAGATAAAATTACTGGCATTTATGGCATTATGCCTGGTTTTTTTGTTGCCTGTGGGTTGCAAAAAAGGTTTCTTTGATGCTGTACCCGATAATCTGGTTACGGTAGACGGGGTGTTCCAAAACAGGGCGCAAACCGAAAGGTGGCTTGCTGGATTATATTCGTCCATTCCTGATCCATGGGATATGCCCTATAACTACATTACTTCTATTACTACCGATGAAATGGATGCCAGTAACTGGACCAATCCCCCGATTAACAGTGGCGCGCTTAATGCCGATCAGAATTCGTCGGGCATGAATGCTTTTTACGAAAAAATCAGGTTATGTACTATTTTTTTAGAAAACATCGATCGTAATGAAGAAATTAAGGCACTATCAAACGGTGCTGATTTAATTAAACAATATAAAGGCGAAGCACAGTTTCTACGCGCTTATTACTATTGGATATTTATGAAACAGGTTGGTCCGGTGGTAATTGCGCCGTTAAAAGCAGCAACACCCGAAGATAACTTCCAGATTCCGAGAAGCTCCTGGGATGAGTGTGTGGCTTTTGTGCTTTCACAGATGACTGAAGCTGAAAGTAAGCTGCCTTTAAACAACTATATCAATGGCACTTCCGATCTGGATGTAACCAAAGCAGGCAGGATAAACAAGATTATTGTGGCAGCGGTAAAATCTCAGATATTATTGTACCATGCCAGCCCCTTATTTAACGGAAACACTGAGTTATCAGATTTTAAAAATTTAGATGGCAAACAATTGTTTAATCAAACTTACGATGCAACAAGGTGGAAAGCTGCTGCAGATGCTGCCAAAGCCGCTATCGATTTGGCTGAAGCAAACGGAAAAGGAATTTACAAGGTAACCAACACTACACCTTTCAGAGCGGCATTTTTATCGTGCAGGGATTTATATTGGAGTGGCTGGAAAACGGAAGGGATCTGGTTAAGAACATCAACTGCAACATCCGGTGCCTGGGAATCATCAGCAGTGCCGCGTTCTACACAGGGAACGGGTTACAATGGACTTGGTGTGGTACAGAGCCTTGTAGATGATTTTAGAATGGCCGATGGAAGCAACATCAGTGCCAGTGCCATTTATAAAGAAAATACCTATACATCAGCAGGGAACGAATACTATGTGGCAGGTACCAATACCATGTACACCAACAGGGAGCCACGGTTCTATGTAGATGTTACCTTTAATGGAGCGGTAAACCCGGGAGTGGCCAAAACCGGTGCAAATAATGCCAGGGTTGAGTTTTTTAATACAGGAACTTCTGGTAAAGCAGGTGTACCAAGAGACTGGCCAAAAACAGGATATACCGCCAGAAAAAATATCCATCCAACATTTAGTATGAATCCTTACGTTGCCGTGGCCCGTCCGGCAATGTTAATCAGGTTGGCAGAATTATATTTAAACTATGCAGAGGCACTCAACGAATCAGATCCGGGAAATCCAGATGTGCTGAAATACCTTAACCTGATCAGAACCCGTGGCGGATTGCCTGAACTCACTAATGGAATAAGCCAGGGCGATTTACGCAATCAGATCAGGCTGGAGAGAAGAATAGAGCTATGTTACGAAGGCGGCAACAGGTATTACGACGTGCGCCGGTGGAAAATTCCAAATCAACCGGGATCAAACCAGGGGGGCGCATTTTATGGCATGAACATGGATGCCGGTACAAGTTTATCCGACCCTAATTTCCATGTCCGTACCATTGCCTTTACCAGGGCTACCTGGCAGCGTAAATTTTATTTTCTTCCTTACGGTCAGAATGAAATGGACAGAAATAAGCAATTGGTTCAATTCCCGGGGTATTAAAATACATCAATCATGAATATCAAAAATATAAGTTACCTGAGTATTATAGCTGCTGCATGGATTGCATCAGCAGGTTGCAAAAAAAATACTGCATACGAAGAAGAAACTGATTCGAAAGATAAGACCCAGATTTTTGTGGCAAAAGCAAATGTTGGCCTGCAGAATTTAAGTATCTTCCCCTATACCGATGAAGCCAGAACCTTTAAGTTTAATGCACAGTTCGGTGGCCTGGGTTTACCTAAAAACCCGATAAATGTTACTTTTGAAATAGATAACAAAGCTTTCGACAGTTTAAACGTAATCAGGAAAAATAATGGTTCGGCCCTTTACGAGCGGTTTCCTGCCGATTCGTACTCGATTGATAAATTGAATGTTACCATCCCGCAGGGAGGGGTTTCATCAGATTTTATAACCCTTAAATATTTCTCCAGAAAGTTCGATCCGGCAAAAGATTATCTCTTGCCCGTTAGCGTAAAAAATGCTTCAGGTTATCTGATTAACCCAACAGTAAAAACTGCTTTTATTGTGGCGCCAAAGTTAACCGCTGTTCTTGCCTCTAAAACAGGATGGAGCGCTACGGCAGATACAGAAGAACTTACCGGAGAAGGAGCGGTAAACGGAAGAGCTGCGGCAGCCATTGATGGTGATGTAAATACGTACTGGCACTCTTCATGGAGTCTTTCTGAGCCTCCTTTTCCACATTGGATAAATGTAGATATGAAAACGGCCATTTATGTTACCCGTGTAGATCTGGCACCAAGGCAAAATTACAATACTGGTTTTACCAAATTCGATTTAGATGCGAGTTTAGATGGTACAACCTGGGTTTCGCAGGGCAAAAACCTAACAATGGATCCAGTGGTGAAAAGTTACCAGTCCTATCCGCTTTCTACACCGGCACTTTACCGGTACATTAAAATAACCATGTTAAACGCGGCATCTGCAACAACCAAATCAACACACCTGGCTGAGGTTAATGTTTACCGCTATTAAATTTACCAAATGAGGCTTTAATCGCTAAATTACCCTCTCTCTGTTAAGGTAGTTTCTGAAACCGGAAACTACCTTTTTATTTTAAACTATTTATTCCCTGCTTTTTTAGCCCGCTCAATTTTCGAAATGTCCTGAAAGTCAGAATCGAGTACCCATCCCCAGCGTAAGGTGGTATCTTTTACCAAATACCGGTCGTAAAAATTCACACCTCTTTTATCCGCATATTTATACAGGTCGAATTGGGTTCCTTTGCCAAAAACGCGTGGATCTGACTGTTCTTTTAAAAGGGCCAGTAATTTATTTCTCAGCTGTGCCGATCTGTTTTTTTGCAAAGGATTTGTTATCAGGTTATTCAGGCAGGCAGGATCTTTTTTAATGTCATACAATTCTTCATTATTACGTTTTCCGAAAGACCATAACCAGTAATTAAAATCATTATTGGTTGCATAAACTGTATTTAAACAAGCCGTTTTGGTTGGGCCTCCATCTACATTTAAGTAACCCGTTTCAGGGTTTCCGGCTGGCCACCTTTCAGGCTCGAAATTTTTTATAAATAAATAGTTTTCCTGAAAAATTGCCCTGATGGGATAACCCACATCGTTCGGGCGGCCAACATCATGTCGTTCTTTACCCACCAGTACAAAATTCCGCTTTGCAGAAACCTTTTCTTTATCTGCGCTAAAAATATCCGCAAAACTTTTTCCGGTAATGGGTTTCATCTTGTTTTTACCGGCAGGAACTTTGGCCAGATCCAAAAAAGTTGGGGCAAGATCGATAAAACTGATAAAATCTTCTACTTTACGGCCTTTGTGTGCAATGCCATCGGCCCACATCATGGCAAGCGGAAGGTGATTGGAATATTCATAAGCCTGTCCTTTAACCCGCGGAAAAGGCATCCCATTATCAGAAGTAACCACAATGAGGGTATTGTGCAATTCGCCCTTATCTTCGAGCATTTTCAGCATTTTGCCCAGTTGTTTATCGAAATATTCAATTTCAAAAGCATAATCCAGTAAATCGGTCCTTACCGAATCTGTTTTAGGCCAGAAAGGATAAATTTCTGCATTCGGAATGTCGGTAAGATTTTTTCCTCCTTTAGTAATGCCCGAGTTAAATTCGTATCCGCGGTGGGGTTCTAAACCTCCGTACCAAAAAAAGAAGGGTTTATCGCCTGTTCTATTTAAAAATGAACTGAAATTGGCTGCATAATCTATATTGCTGATTTGATTGGTTGGCGGGATTGTTTTTAACTGATTAAAGGCTTTTACCAGCATCTCGCGTGGGGTGCCATCTGCGTTTTTTGCTACAACAGGCGCCACCCCTTTTCCGGTATAACCTACTTCATATCCGTTTTGGGCCAGAACCTCTGCAAACGATGCAAATTTTGAGGGAAAGTAAGACCAGTGGTTACCGGCTTCTTCCAGCTGCCAGGAGTTTCGTCCGGTAATGATACAGGAACGTGACGGTGCACATTTAGCATTAGGTGTATAAGCATTTTTAAACAGAAGACCATCCCTGGCAATCCGGTCGAAATTTGGTGTTTTTACCCATTTGCAGCCATAAGCCCCTATGTGCTGGTACGTAACATCATCCATAATGGCGAAAAGGATGTTGGGGCGCTGAGCAGGCCGATCTTTTCTATATGTAAACGATAAAATGATAATACCGGTAAAAACGATGCCTGCAATGCTTAAGGTATATTTTTTCATAAGTAGGTATGGCAAAAAAGGGGAGACAAAAAGCCACCCCCGTTCATTAATTATTAATTTTTATTCTTTTATAAGGCTTGTACTTTCAGCACCACGCTCGTTCTGTAGGCATTAACTTCCGGATTAAAACCCACTTTCATTAAAAAATCACCAGAATACACTTTCGCATTATCAACCGGCGATTTAGTTCCAGGATAAAGGTTAATTTCTTCTATTTTGTACTTTTTAGCCGGATCCAGCCCCTTTAATTTAACCGGTAAAATTACCCCATTGGTAAAAAGCGTAGCTACATAATAATTAAAAACAATTGCCTGGTCCTGAGCATCGTTTACATAGGCAATTGAGGCTATTTTATTTTCGTAAGGGTCCTGTAAGCGGTATTGCTGACCATGCCAAATAATATCTTTAAAACTGTTATAGGTTTTAACCGCATTCTGGCTAAAGAGCAGGTCGTTTTTACTCAGTTCATTTACACGTACATCGTAGCCCAGTTTGCCCATCATGGCCACATCAGTTTTAAATTTAATGGGTTGTTTACCCATGTCGGTAATGTGGTTATCAACCGCAACAGAGGGGAAGTAATAAGAATATTCCCACTGGATAAAGATGCGGTCGTAAGGATTGGTATTGTCGCTTGGCCAAAATTCGGTGAAGTATTTAAGTGCAGCATAATCAACCCTTGAGCCTCCGCCGGCACAGAGCATCATCGGGGTTTTAGGATATTTTTTCCTGATTCTTTCCAGCACGCTATTTAAACCCCTGATGTATTCGATGTAAAAATGATCCTGGTTTTTTAAAGTGGGAGAATTGGCGTTGTAGATCAGCGAGTTGCAATCCCATTTGATAAAGGCAAGTTCCGGAACCTCCTTAAAAATATCATCAACTGTTTTATAAATAAAATCCTGAACCTTTGGGTTGGTTAAATCGAGCACCAGCTGGTTACGCATGTAATATTCTTTCCTTTCGGGCTGCCTGATGATCCAGTCGGGATGGTTTTCGTAAAGTTCGCTTTTGGGGTTCACCATTTCAGGCTCTATCCAGATCCCGAATTTTACACCGTTGGCAGTAGCTTCCTTGCCCAAAGTGCTGATGCCGTTTTTCAGTTTTTGCCTGTTATATTGCCAGTCGCCCAAACCAGAGGTTGATCCGTTACGCGGATATTTATTGCCAAACCAGCCATCATCCAATAAAAAAACATCAACACCCAGTTTTTTGGTGTCTTTTGTCAGTTCATTTAGTTTTTCATCATTAAAATCGAAATAAGTGGTTTCCCAATTGTTTAAAATGGTCGATCTTTCTCCCTTTCCATCCAGTAACTGGTAGTTTCGGGCCCAGTTTTGCAGGTTTCTGCTCGCTAAACCTTTTCCCTCTGAGGAGTAGGTATATACAAAACGTGGCGTAACAAAATTTTCACCCGCTTTTAAGGTATAATCTGACGAAAAATTATTGATTCCGGCAGTAATCCTTAAATAATACTCATCAAAAGTTTCAAAATCGAGTTTAAAGTTTCCTGTCCATGCCAGTGAACCGGCAATTACCTCTCCCATATCTTCGGTAGCCGGCTGATCGATCGAAACCATAAAAGAAGAGGAGTGGAGCAGGTTGGTACGGGTGCCCAGTTTCGAATCGATGGTTTTGATGCCATGCAGCAGCTGTTGTTCTTCTGATCGCATTTCGCGTGTGGCACCGCTATATTGGTTTTTTAGAAAGAATTTACGGCCACTTAGGGTAAGGTTTGCCGAAGCATATTTGTTTAGCACAACGTTTCCTTTTTCATGGTGCTTAATTTCTGCCCATTGCTCTATTATATTTTCGTTAAAATAGGCCAGGTACTTCAAAGTTACCTGAAATTTATATTTCTGATCTTTTAGTACAATGCTGGTTAATTTCCTGTTCTGATCCAGCTGTTCGGTTTTTACCTCCGAAAAGGTAAGTACAGTTGATTTATTGCCATCGGCATGAGTTACAGTTAATGCCGGTTCCATCAGGTTTAAAGATCCTGACGCGATATAAGCTTCGCGTTTATTCAAAAGATCATCAGAACCGGGTTTATATTTATCCAATGCCTGGATGCCCGGATACTCATTTGTGTTTTCGAGCTTTTTGCCGATATAGGTTGATAAGAGCGTATTGTCTTTATCGGTTTCTAAAACAAGCACGTTGTTTTTGGTTGCGATTTCTATGGTTTGTTGGGCAAAGCTGCTTAACCTTACAGCCATGAGCAGGAGGGAGAATATAAAATATTTTCTGGTCATTTATTGGGTTTATTAATTTGTTGATTTTGATAAAAATAATCATAAGATCTTATCCTAAACCAGAAGCTGTGATACAAAAGAAATGTAAACTTTTGTACGGTTAAGTAATTTGTAATGAGGTAGATATATTGGTTTTATTATAAATATGTACAAATTTTTTTAATAACCAAAGGCTATAATAAAATTGAAATGATTTACATCCTGACTTAAAATGTGTTTGAAAATCCGCATCGTTTTTTAAATTAAACCGAATTTAAGCGTTGACGGTATTTTTTCGGTAAAGAGATATTGATAACAATTATTTTACTTTTTGTTTAATATAAATAAACAAAAGTTTAGTAATTATGTATTGTAGTTTGATTTTAAAGATTGCCGGTTTATCCATTCAGGTTAAAAGTATTTAATAATGGCTTGTGTATAAGCTGGTTTGGTGGTGCACAATTTTGGTTAAATTTTGTGTGGTGCTTTAAACCACTGCTCAATCTTATCTGATTTATATTTACAATACCAATTTTACATCGAGAAATTTATTATGAGAAAAGTTTTTATCAAAGTGATGGTTTTATCCCTGCTGTCATTTTCGGCCATGGCGCAACGCAAACAGGCACATGTATTAATCATCGGCCTCGATGGCTTTAGTGCAGAAGGCTACAAAACGGCTAAACATCCTAACCTGGATAAGTTATTTGCAGATGGTGTACTTTCCCTGACAACCAGGCCGGTAATGCCATCGGTAACTTTACCCAACTGGACGAGCCACTTAACAGGCTCTGGCCCTGAGGAACACGGCATTACGGCCAACGACTGGACGCTTGAAAAACACACATTGCAGCCACTTGAAACAGATGAACAGGGTTATTACCCATCTATATTTAAAGTTTTAAAAGAAACCATCCCGTCATCAAAAACGGCTTATTATTACAACTGGAAAGAGCTGATTAATCCAATTAACAAAAAGTATCTTGATGAGGTATCGTTTGAAGAAAAAGACGAATACAAAGACAATTACCAGAAAGCTTTCGATTTTATGGTAAAGAATAAGCAAAACCCTACACTTACCTTTTTATACAGTGTGCACACCGATCATGCCGGCCATGGTTTTGGATGGATGACTCCCGAATATATTAAAGCAATTGAAGAGGCAGATGTTGCAATAGGAGCGTTGATCGAAAAATTAAAAACGGACGGGATTTATAAGGATATGCATATCCTGTTAATTACCGATCATGGAGGGATAAATAAAGGCCATGGTGGCATATCGATGGCAGAAATGCAGGTGCCCTGGGCCATTACAGGTCCGCAGATAAAGAAAGGGGGCTTAATTACTTCTTTTAACAGCAATAAAAACACCAGTTTTGTACTTGCAAAGATTTTTGGATTAACCAAACTGCCGGATGCATGGACAGGAACAATACCGAAAAATGTATTTAAATAGATTTTAAGAAGAATGCCGGCGAGGTAGGTTGCCAAAACATAAAAAGGGCAGTGGAATATCCATTGCCCCTTTTTTATTACCAGATCTTGGTATTTAATGCGGTCTGATCAATTAAGGTGTTGGCAAAACCTGTCCGTCTACCTGGAAATCATTCACACCAACACTTGTACTTCCGCTGGTTGCGGTAGCACCATATGCATATAACCTAAAGGTAACCGCAGTATTGATATTGGTTAGTGCCGATGCATTAAACGATATCGGGGTAGGTGTGGTAGTACCACTTATGGTAACAGGAGCTGCAATATTGGTGGCAAAATTATCTATGCTTGACCGAAGCACAAATGTATTCGGATGTGTGGTACCACCCCTTAGCACGGTAAACTTAATGTCACTAAAGTTAAAATAATACCCACTTACCGGTTCTAAATTGAACTCGTAGTATTCTGTAGGATCAAAAGCTGATGGCGTGCTTGCTGACGTTGCATTTGCCCAGCTGCTCACCAGATAGCGTCCGCCCGGGCCAGGTGCGCCGCCTGATAAGCCGGCAGCTGATAATGTTGAACGGGAAAAATCAGACCGTGGGGTACCTGCCACATTATCGGCCGGATTTGGCGCTGGACTGGTACTATTAACATATACAATATTTTGTGGCGCCTGGTATTTTATTTTAGGATGGATATAAACATGGCTGGTATTATTGTAAGCAGTAGGATTGGTGATATTTGATACAATAGTATAAGGGCCATCTAAATAAGCCGGATTAGCATCTGGTACGCTATTTCCCCAGATCAGGCCTGTGGTGGTAGGTGCCTGGTTGAGGTTAATGATTCTGATATCATCGTGGTAAACAGTGCGGGTGCTGTTGGGTGGCACTACATACAATCCCCATTTAATATAGCCGAAGTTTCCTGCGTTAACATCGCCGGTAAAGCTGGCATAGGCTGGTTTCTGATCTGCCAAAACAAAATCACTTTGTCCGGGTAATTTCATATAAGTACGTATATAACCCGTATTGGTAGTGGCCCAGAGTACATCTATTCTAAACTGGATCCATTGGTTTACATAAGGATGCAGATCAGTTAGGATAGTTTTAGCAGAAACATCCTGATACCTGATTCTCAGGGTGTTTTTTTGTGCACGGATCATCAGCGGAACATTTTCACCGCCCGATACCTTCAGCTGAAAAAGGTTGCTTTCGTTGGTAGGGTCGCCTTCAGTCCAAACCGGCCAGTCTTTCAGCAATACACTAAATTCATAACGGCGTTCATCACCCGGAAAATAACGTGCTGCAAGTATCGGCTGGGCATCGCTTTCACTTCTCCAGTTGCCATCAGAGTTATATCCCGAATCGCCATACACTACTTTGTGTGCTATGGCATGGTTCAGTGTGGTAGCACCCGGCGATACGATAACAGCAGCATCTGATGCAGTGGCATTGGTTGGGTTAACGCCTGTTATGCCAGAGTTGAGTGTGCCATCTTCGTAAGTTACATTTAGAATGGTATCACCATAGTTGAGGTTTGCCTGTGGTCCTGTAGCCATTTTTAAAGCCGATAATTTTACTGTGTCGGTTTGGCTGGTCAAATCCTTTTGCATTTTACTACAGGCAGATGCCAAAAATAACAGGCCGATAGCCAGGTGTTTTTGTACGTAAGCTGATCTTTTTTTCATGTGGTTCTTTTTGGTTAGTTGATAATTGTTTCTTTATAATCGCATCATCTGTTTTTAGCAGGTAAAGAAAAAGCGGCATTTTGTTAATCATTTACCGCTTTCCCTGTTATTTAACTGATGTATTGATTTCACTCTTTTTACCATCGATATTGAGGCTGAGGTTAATTCTGCCTTTTTCAAAATCGTTACCGGCGTTTTCTTTAATGGTAATTTCAGGTGCTTTATTTCCGCTGAAAGGATAAACTACAGAAACAAAAATCTGATTTCTGGTATCGTTCTTAGGTTTTTCGAACACAAAAGCCGGACGGGGCATCTCCTGGTTATACACATAAGAAACCTTGCCTTCTTCTTCCTTAAGGGTGATTTTATCTGTATTTAAAGATTGGATCAGTAAATTGTTGCCATCGCCATAAGTGGTGTACACCTTGTTTTTGGCCTGATCGAAAACCGGTTTGCTATCTTCTTTCAACTGAAAGTGAACACCAAGGTTTCCGGTGGCTTTTCCAATCGCCTGATCGATGATTAGAAAATATTGCCGGTCGATAAACAAAACCGTGCGCTGGTGGTTCAGTTCAGCATAACTTGGGTTGGTGTAGGTTAATACATCAAGGTTTTTACCGGTTTGCCATTTGTTTTGCTGCGCTTTGGTAATCACCATATTCTGGTTATTAAGGGTAAGCGTACTGTGAACCCTGGTTTGGCGGTACCAATCGCGCTTTTTATTTACTTCAGCATCGCCACTGTACAGGTAACATCCGGCATCCGGTGTAAAATTTCTGCCTTTTACCCACAGTTCGAAAGTGCCGTTATCGGGTTGTGCATGAAACTCTCCGGGAGGGCTTGCCTTTAAGATCATCACGGTAGATTGATTATTCCAGCCATTTCTGAACGTGTAGAAGCCCGCTGTTGTTAAGCCATACGATAAATAATCTGGTAAAGTGCCTTCCTTGCCATCTGTCGCAAAATACCTGATTTCTTCATTTGCGGGAAAGGCTTTAGACCATGTTGCGAAAGCTTTCATTCTTGCATCCTTCTCAACCGGCCATGAATCGCCGAACATCGGGTTATTATAGTCGGGGAACGACATGTTCGCGGTAGCTACAACCATATTTTCAATGGTTTTTACATAACTCTCCGGAAATTCTTTCTCTGATCCGGCCAGTTTAGCCGAGTTATAGGCTTTAAGGAAAATATCAATGGTAGCAACGTGATAAGTTGGCGAAAGTTCCCATTGCATCCCATCAGGATATACCTGTTTTTTAATTTCACGGTTAAGTACCTCAATACCGCTTTTGCGCCAGAACGGGGCCTGTTTTAGCTCAGGAAAAATACTACCCGCACCTAAAACACGTTGTGCCTCGAACAATAAATGATTGCCTTCTTCGCTATAATTTTTGGGAATGTAATCTGCCTGTTGATTAAAAAGGGTTAAAAATTCCAGTAAAAAAGCGGGTGTAAAGTTTGGAGAATTTACAAATAAGTTAAAAGTACCGGGGAGGGTCTGGATGCGTTCTGATACTTCCAGGGGCCTCCAGGCAAAACTATCGTTATCTTTCGATTTGCCCAAAGGATTTTTCCTGGCCCAATCCCTAAACTGAAAAATCCATTCTTTTGCGTATTTCTCATCCCCACTGCTTCTGTAAGCCATGCCCATGGGCTGCCACCAGGTAACGCGGTGTAATTGCCAGCGCACCTCGTTATCTTTTACGGGCCAAAAATCCCAGTTAATATCTGCACCGTAATCATAATAACCATAACCTTTTTGTGGCTGGAATTTATGTTCCAGGGCATTATCTGCCTTTACCTGATTCGCTTTTCCGATATCTTTACCCCTGAAACGGGCTTCATCACCTGCATTAAAATCAGGATGTTTTACCGTTTTGCGGTTGCGATAGTAATTTAACAGTTCTTTAGCTGCGGCATCGTATTCGCCGCTATGATAATGTTTCGCCACTTTTTCCAAACCGGGGTAAGTCAGGTTGACCGCATTGAAATTTTCTTTGCTGACTGGCATTTCCTGAGCTTTTACACTTAAGAAAGTTAAAATAAATGTACTTAAGGTTATGATGAATTTTACTCTCATGTTTCCGCAATTAAGATTTTGACAATTCCTTCAAATCTATTTTTTTAATTGACAGGTACCGGTTTAAAGCTTCCAGATAATAATAATCCGCATAATCTAAAGGCGTATCGATCTCCGAATTATAAAGGAAAGCCCCCACACTGTGCTTTAACAGAAAATACTGATTTTCTCCCGGACCAGCCAGGTAGGCATCAGAGGAAAGCGATTTTAAAATATCTTCGGCATAATCAACATATTTTTTGCCATCTTTTACCTGTGTACTCAAATCGAGCAGGGCAGAGGCAATTACAGCAGCGGCAGAGGCATCTCTCGGCGCAGGTTCCTCAACCCCGGTTGCATTGTGCACATCAAAATCCCAAACCGGAATTTTATCTTTTGGCATGCGTGGATGGTTCATAATAAAGGCTGCAATATGTTCGGCCTGTGCCAAAAAATGTAGGTTTTTGGTGTTTTTATAACAAATCGTGTAGCCGTAAAGTCCCCAGCCCTGTCCTCGTGCCCAGGCCGATTCATCGGTAACACCCTGATGCGTTCTTTTTGCAATGACCTTGCCTGTTTCAGGATCATAATCAACCACGTGGTAAGAACTGTAATCTTTTCTGAAATGGTTTTTCATCGTGGTAGCGGCGTGTGTAGTGGCAATATTGGCATATCCTGGATTTTTAAATTCGCCGGCAGCCCAGTATAAGTACTCAAGGTTCATCATATTATCAATGATTACCGGGTAATGCCACCAGGAGAAATCCCATGACCTGATTACGCCGATTTTTGGATTAAAACGTGCTGCAAGGTGTTTGGCGCCATCCTGTAGCGCAGGCAGATAGTTTTTATCATGGGTAATACGATAAGCATTGCCGTAAGAACAATAAAGCATAAAGCCTACATCATGCGTGTTGGTAATGTGGCGTACAGAATCGAGTGCCAGGGTAAATTTCTTTGCTTCAGCAGCCAGGTTTTTATCTCCGGTAAGTTCATACCCGTACCAAAGGCTGCCCGGAAAAAAGCCTGTTGTCCAGTCGGTTAAGCCTGCCAGTCTTACTGTGCCGTTGGGATTTACCGATCGCGGGTTTAAACCTGGTTTATAGGTAGCAGCAGCCTTGTTTAATTGAAATGTAATAATACCGGTCGTTTTTTTTAACCAGCCCGGTGGCGGGTCGTGCTGTGTTTTACCTGCATAACAATTTAAAACAAGGGTGGTAGCAAGCATGGCTAAGCAAAAAGCTTTTTTCATTGTGTGTGGATTGAAACTTTGATATGAAATGATTTGGTTATTGTAACTGTGAAATTAAGGCGATAGAAAGAGAAACACTTTTGATTATTATCAGAAATATTTTGAATTTGGTTAATCGTAGATTTTATTTCAGCAGGTATTTTCTTATGTTTATGCAGGTTATGGCATTAAATAATGTTGTTTTAATCAATTTTGAAAGGTTTTAGGCCGAAACCTAATCCGCTGGAAAAAGTTACAGCCTATTTTAGTGGCGTCGAATCAAACAGGTATTAACATTTACGATTAAGCCTTATATATGGCTTCCTTAATTATATGAACATAGAAGAATCATACGCCATCGGCATTGATGTTGGCGGCTCATCATTAAAATGTGGCGTAGTAAACCATGAGGGCGAAATTTTATATTCGACCATCATATCGCTTAAACATGCAAAAACCCAGGGAGCCATTATTGCGCTTATTGTAGAGGCTATCCAGAGTTGCGCAAAAAAGTTTAAAAACCCGGTTTTAGGCGTGGGCATTGGTTTTCCAGGCATTATTTATAACAATAAAATTATTGCCGGCGCAGATAACCTGCCTGGTTTTAAGCAGCTGGCCCTGGGCGAAATTCTGCAGGAAGTAACCCGGCATAATATCGTAATGGATAACGATGCAAATTTGATGGGACTTGGCGAAATGACTTATGGAGCAGCGAAAGAATGCAGCGATGTGGTTTTTCTTACCGTTGGCACCGGCATTGGCGGCGCGGTGATGATTGATAATAAACTTTACGGCGGTTTTAGAAACCGTGGCACCGAACTTGGTCATATCATTGTGCAGCACAACGGAGCGCCCTGTGCCTGTGGCGGGAAAGGATGTTTAGAAACTTACGCTTCGGTAACGGCCCTGATTAACCATTACAAATCGATCCATCCAAACCCGCCGGAGGAAATTGACGGAAAATACATGGTAGAAAGATTCCTCGCCCGTGAGGATTATGCCGTTGAAGCAATGGAACAGCATTTCGATTACCTTGCTGCGGGGATTATCAGCTTTATCAATATTTTTAGTCCGCAGAAAATTGTAATCGGCGGCGGTATAAGCGAATCAGGCGCTTTTTATGTGAGGGAAATAGAACGACGCATCAAAACCCTGGCGGTTCCCATTTCATCAAACCATGAGCTGTTAGCAGCGGCAAAACTGGGTAATAAGGCCGGTTTATTAGGCTGTGCAGCCAATGTTTTTCAAAAATTTAAGGCATTTGATTATGTAGAGAAATAGTCTGATCCCTGCTTAGTATGATGTTACCGGCTGGTGCTCACTGGCCGGAATATATTTAAATGCCTGCTATTTCGCTCATTATGGTATCTCTGCCAAACAATCTGTTTATTGAAACATGCTAACTGCTAACGAGTTAAAAATTATATTTCAGTTTAAACTGATAATTTTCTTTACATCACTGATATTATTTTTTACATCGTATTTAAATCTTTTATATTTGAAAACATCCCTAAATAATATTTTATAATCATTACTGACTATGAATAACAAACTAGGGAAAACTTTAAGGCGCTTCAGGCACGTATCAGGACTTACACAGCAAGAAGTGGCAGATGTATTATCCGTGAGCAGGCTAACTTATATTAAATGGGAAAACGATTTTGGTTGTCCAAGTTTTCTGCACGTTTATCTGCTAATCCAGACCTATAACATTACATTCGATGATTTTGTGCGTGATATGATCCGTTAGGCAAAAGCTGCCAAAAAACAGATCACATTTTTGTTTTTGTGTTATTCCTGTAGAATATGTTTTACAGAAAATTTAGAATAATCTTTTTATTTATCATCCTCAGCTTCATTTTTTCGACTTCAGTTTTGCAGTATAATGGCTTGAAAAGGTCGAAAAAATGCCTCTAACGGCACTGTTGTTCAAATTTGATAGTATTTTAAACAAATTTGAAACTCTTTTTCTTTCCCTAATGCTAAATTCGTTACTGTTAGATGCGTGGATTAAAACGAAGAAATCAACAACAGTAATATTCCGGACATCATACAGACTAAACAAACCTGAAAGGGTTTAAACATTAACCAATTAATATTACCGATGGGTGGGGCATAACCAAACCAGTTGTCGGCATAGCATACGACTAACCAAACTTTATAAATCAACTAACACAATGATTAAAACTAATTCTGAGGCAACAACTGAAAAAAATTTTTTCTCAGCCGGCCATATACAACGAAGGCAGTTTTTGCAGTTCGCGGGGGCATCTGCATTAGCGATAGGCATCGCCGGTTGTAAAAAGGATACGATTCCATCTTCAACACCTTATATTAATACGGATAATACGATTGATTTTAAGGATGATAGTGGTTTGTTAAACTATATTTATGCATTAGAACAGTTGGAGGCAGCTTTTTATAGCAAAGTAATTACCAGCTTTCCGGCCGCATTTACCGCCCAGCAAAAATTATTTTTCAATGATATCAGCCTTCACGAAATCGCCCACCGCGAATTTTTTAAAAAATTTCTGGGTTCCGCCGGTATTGGTGCGCTTGAAATAGATTTTACGGGCATCGATTTTACTGATGCCGCTGCTGTATTCACCGCTGCCAAAACATTTGAAGATTTAGGTACGGCAGCCTATAATGATGCAATTGCCAGGTGTAAAAATGATTATAACCTTATTATTCTAAGTCAGGTAGCAACTGTAGAAGCACGCCACGCAGCCTATGTACGCAGTCAGGTAAGTGCATTAAGTTTCGCCGACCTTACTGAGCTGTCTGCTTTAGGTGCCGATGCCACCAATGCCCTCGATGTTACTTTATCACCGGGCAAAGTTTTGGAAACAGCCTCAAAATACATTAAAACTAAACTTAATATCATTAACCTGTAAACCAGATCAGTATGAATGTTTCAACAATCATTAAAGAATTAGAAAAGGCAGATGCTGAGGTTTATGAAAGATTGAGCCCAAGGCGATTTGCATTACAGCGCTTTTTAAGTTTTGGTAAAAAAGTATCTCTGGCGGCATTGCCGTTAAGCCTAGGCAGCATTTTTCAGAATACTTACGCACAAACTACCTCAAATGCAGTTACCATAGATTCGCTTAATTTAGTTTTGGCCCTGGGTTATATGCAGTTTCAGTTTTATAACAATGCACTAACGGTAACGCCTAACTTAATTCCGGCTGCCGATAAACCTGTTATTACCACATTACGCGATCAGGAACAGGCACATATCAACATCCTGATCAAAACCATAACCGATCTGGGAGGAACCCCAAGAACTGCACTGGTTTATGCAAATTTTGATTATACGAAGGTAAATGCCAATGTAACCACTAATTATGCTACATTTTTACGTACCGCGGTGGTACTTGAAGATTTAAGCGAAAGGGCTTACAAAGGGCAATTGGTTTCTTTAATGGGCACACCAGTATTGGCTACTGCTGCACGCATACAAACCATCGAAGCCCGCCATTCTGCCCAGTTGCGTTTAATGGTAAACAAGCTGCAGATTGCGACACTTAAAAATTTACGCCCCTGGGTGAGTATCAGGAGGAATGATGCGGATGGATCTGATGTACAGCCCATTACCGGAAACGATTCGATGATTGGCCCGCTAAACCCGGTTTATGATATCGATACTGGCCTACTGAACAGGGAAACTAAAACAACCCAGGCAGGCATTGAGTTGGTTGGCATTGGAGGCAATGTTAATTTAACCGCCGGGCCTGCAGCAGAATCTTTTGATGAATATCTTTCAACTGTTGCTGTTAAAACAGCAGCCAACCTGTTTATAAAAACCGGATTTCAACTAACCTAATAAAAAAAATAATTACCGATAAGGGAGAGATGATATGAAAAAAATTATAATCTTATTTTTATTGCTTGGCACCTGTAAAGCTCTTTTTGCACAAGAAGTGATTACAGTGAAAGGCATAGTGAAAGATCAGACTAACCAGCCCATGCCTGGGGCAACAGTTTACGAGAAAGGCACCAAAAATAGTGTGGTAACCGGTTCTGATGGAGGGTACCAGATTAAAGTAAAAGCTGATGCTACGCTGGTATTTACTTTTTTGGGCACCAAAGCGGTAGAACAAAGGGTAAATAACAAAACAAACATTGATGTTAAATTACAGGACGATGCCAATAACCTGAATGAGGTGGTGGTAATTGGTTATGGCCAGGAAGTAAAACGTGGCGATTTAACGGGTTCAATATCATCCATTAGTGGAACTGAACTTGCAAAAGTACCCGTACAGAACGTTGCCCAGGCCTTACAGGGGCGTATTGCGGGGATGCAGGTAGCGATGGGAAGTGGCGACCCGGGCGAAGTGCCATCGATTAAAATACGGGGAGGAACCTCCATTACCCAGAGCAATGAACCGCTATATGTAGTTGATGGGGTACCACAAACCGAAGGACTTGCTTTTTTAGATCCAACCGATGTAGAATCTATTGATGTGTTGAAAGACGCTTCGGCAACAGCAATATACGGTGCCCGGGGTGCAAACGGAGTGGTTTTAGTGACCACAAAAAAAATAAAAAGCGGTAAAACCACCATCAATTACGATGGATATGTTGGGGCTAAATCGATTACCCGTTTTCTACCGGTACTAAATACATACGATTATATAGAATATGTTTACGAAAATGCTTTACCCAATGCAGGCAGGCTCACTACTTTTTTAAACACTTACGGACCATTTGATTCTTTGCAGGTGAAATATGGCAACAGGCCAGGTATCGATTGGCAAGAGCAGGTGATGGGAGAAACCGCGATGACACAATACCATAAAATCAGTATTAATGGAGGTACGAATGAGATTAAATACAATGTGTTCTATTCTAAAAACAATAATGAAGGAATTTTATTAAACAGTGGCGCCAATAAGGATATTGCCAAGTTAACTGTAACCAACAACATTGGTAAAAAAGCAGTGGTTACCGGCATCGTTAACTATTCCAATCAATATATTTATGGTACAGGTGGCACGCAAACCGGTGGAAATGCCCGTTTGAGCTACTTACAGACGCTTTTGCAGTACAGACCAATAAACAGTAAAAACGGAAACGACCTTGATTTGCTGGATGATGCGGTAGATGCCCTGGATAACCAAAGTAGCCCGGCCTTTCAAAGTCCGTTATTGGCGTTGACCACCCGTAAAGTAGACCAATCGATAAAAAGCTTAAATTCTAGTGTAACTGTAAAATATAATTTTCTTAAAAATTTAACCTATAACGGTTTGGTTAGCTTTACCAATCAAACCAATAAGATTAAAACATTTATTGATGCCAATAACATTCAGGCCATACGTACCGGAGGCGCATTTGGTGGGATAAGTGATGCTTTAACCAAACGTTTATCGTACAACAACATCATCACTTATGCCAATGTTTTTGCAAAGGACCATAAAATGGATGTATCTGTAGGGCAGGAGTATATTTATAATTATGGCGAAAATTTTGCCGCTACAACCAATGGTGTTCCGGTTTTTAACAATGGTTATGATAATCTGGGCGCCGGTACCATCGCCACTTTCCCCTCATCCTATACTGAAGACGATAAGCTGTTTTCTCTTTTCGCCAAGGCAAATTATTCTTACAAAGGCAAATATTTTGCAAGTGCATCCATCAGGAGAGACGGATCTTCTAAATTCGGACAGGAGAATGTTTTTGGCTATTTTCCTTCTGGGGCACTTTCGTGGAAAATTTCAGAAGAACCTTTTCTCAAAAACATCAAGGCAATTTCCGATTTAAAACTTCGCTTAAGTTATGGTAGCTCGGGCAATAACAGGATTGCCAATTATGCTGCCCTGGCCACTTTTGTAACGGGTAATTATCCATTAATCAATCAGGTTAATCCTTCCGCATACCGAAATAACCTTGAAAATCCGTTTTTAAAATGGGAAACAGTTGTACAAAGCAATCTTGGTCTTGATATCGGCCTTTTTAAACAGAGGATTATGCTAACAGCCGAATTGTACGATAACCGTTCAAAAGATTTGCTTTACAATACCAGGATTCCGGCAAGTTCGGGTTTTAGCACCCAGCTACAGAATGTTGGCGAAACATCAAGCAAAGGAATTGAGCTTACTCTGAGCACCATCAACATTAAAAACAGTAATTTTTTGTGGAATACAAATTTCAATATTGCCTTTAACAGAACAAAAGTGCTAAAATTAAGCAGTGGCGAAAATTCTCTGCTGGCCAGCAGTTATAATCCGGCATTTAACGATTATATATTGCAGGTAGGGCAGCCGGTGGGCATTATGTATGGTTATATCAGCGATGGTTTATATCAGGTGAGCGATTTTAACTATAACCCAACCTCGAATGTATATACGTTAAAACCTGGCGTGGTTAATAATGGTAATGTGGCCCAACCGGGTTATGCCAAATATAAAGATATCAGCGGCCCTAATGGTACACCGGATGGTTTGATCAACGATTTCGACCGTACGGCTATCGGTAACGCCAACCCGAAATTTACAGGTGGTATAAACAACACTTTCAGTTATAAAGGAATCGATTTAAGTGTGTTTTTAGATTTTACCTATGGCAACGATATTTACAATGCCAATGTGCAGAATAACCTGGTTTTATCAGGCGATTTTAACAGCAATATGGCTTTTCAGGCAAACCGGTGGACAAATGTGAATGCTTCCGGCCAGTTAACAACCAGTCCGGTAGAGCTTGCGGCATTAAATCAGGGTAAAAACACAGTTTCATCTCTCGGTGGTACTACTGCAGGCCGCTTAACCCGTTTTGCAATCGAAGACGGTTCCTTTTTAAGGTTAAATAACATCAGTATTGGTTACACCCTTCCTAAAAAATGGTTAAGTGCGGTAAAAATTAGCAATGCCCGTATTTATTTTACTGCCTACAATTTACACGTATTTACCAAATACTCCGGTTACGATCCTGAAGTAAGTGCAATTAATAATCCTTTAACCCCCGGGGTCGATTTTAGTGCCTATCCAAGAGGAAAATCTTTTCTTGCCGGTTTAAATCTATCGTTATAAAAAAATCAATATGAAAGCTAAGTTTATAGACATAAAAAACGCAACCTTTGTTGGCCTGATCACGCTGGCAACATTTGTTTCCTGCAAAAAAGTGGTCGAAACCGATCCTTATTCTTCCTTTACTTCTGATAACTTTTTCAAATCAGTTCCCGAGGCTTACGCAGCAACACTAGGGGTTTATGAAACACTTAAAAGTCCAAGTACCTATGCCTGGTATGTTCCTTTGGTGTATGATGCAGATACAGATGTTGAATTTTTAAGTGCGGGAACCACGGCGAATGATTTTAGAGAGGTTTCGCACTATTATTATCTGGCAGGTAATTCGTTATTTTATAGTACCTGGAGTACATTATATAATGGTATAGACCGGGCCAATATGGTTATTGAGCGCATACCGCAAATGAGCCTGTACACCAGCGGAACTACAGATCAAAAAGCAGATTTAAACCGTATGATTGGTGAGGCTAAATTTCTTCGCGGGTTTTTTTACTCAGAATTGGTGCGATTATGGGGAGATGTACCTTTTAAAATCAAAAGTTCGGCTCCCGGAGATGACCTGAGCCTGCCCTTAACCGATAGATTTGTGATTTATGACCAGGTAATTAAAGACATGCAGGAGGCTATAACTGTTTTACCAGCAACCATTGCAAGTAACGAAAGGATAAATAAATTTGCCGCAAAGGCCGTATTGGCCCGCATAGCCCTGTTTGCAGGTGGTTATTCTTTAAGGCCTGATGGTACCATGCAAAGACCTTCAGATTATGCCAGGTATTATCAACTGGCACAAACCCAGGTAAATGAGGTAATCGCTTCGGGACTCTACAAATTAAACGATAGCTATAGTCAGGTTTTTAAAAATCAATCGGCACAAGTGTTCGAACCCAAAGAAAGTTTGTTCGAAATGTCTTTTTATACCCCTACGGTAACCAATACCAGCAGTTCCAGCTGGGGTACTTTTAATGCACAGCCTACTAACACCGGTGTTTATGGAAGTACCTTAAACCGCACCTTTGTGCCCTCATCATTTTACAGCAGTTTTGCAGATGGCGATTTAAGACGTGATTTTTCGATTGCGCGCTACATTCTGGATGCTAATGGAAATAAACTATCGTTGCTAAGTGGAAGAGACGATGAGCGTTGGGGACCAGGCAAGTGGAGCAGGGAATATCAAAATAATTCGGCATTGGAAAAAACTTATACCAACATCAATTATGTTGCCATGCGTTATGCAGATGTATTATTGATGAAAGCTGAGATTGATAATGAATTAAACAACGGGCCTACAGCAGAGGCTTACGAAGCCATTAATACAGTTAGAAGAAGGGCATACGGCACTAATACAGCAGGTAGCAGAATAAATATTACACTGGGTGCAGGCGGAAGCGGTTATTCATTAAACAGCACTTCGCTGAGTAATACTATAATCACAATTACTGGTGGCGGTGGCACAGATGCTTATGCCGTGCCTACGGTAGCAGGCGATAAAGTAACCGGAATAACAATGTTAAACCAGGGCGGAGGTTATACTTCGGCGCCAACAATTGCCATTACCGATGTTAAAGGAAAAGGAACCGGCGCTACAGCTACAGCCACACTTTTACCTAAAAAAAATAATGCTGATGTGGATTTACCTGCAGGTTTAAGTAAAGATGCCTTTTTGCTTAGAATCCAAAATGAAAGATCGTGGGAGTTATGTTTTGAAGGGATGCGCCGGGCAGATTTAATCAGATGGAATTTACTGGGCGATAAAATAAAGGCTACACAGGATGCCGTTAAAGCTATCCGTGCTCAATATGCTTACGAAGCTGCTACTAATTTCAAAAAAGGTAAGCATGAGCTGTATCCGTTTCCATCAAACGAACTGGATGTAAACAAAAAGATAACCAGGCAAAATCCGGGTTTTTAAATAAAAACCACTCTTGAAGCCTCACTGATTTCAAAACAAAGTCCACTCTTCTCAATAGGAAGAAGCGGGCTTTGTTCATTAAAATTGCGTACTTAACAGATACAAAATGCCTGTGATTTGAAAGATATGCGCTTTAATAATATACTTACCAATGCCGCTCAATAATTATATCGCCTCTGACAAGCTCTTTTCATCAAAATTGAATCTATTTTAACCATATTTTAAACTTCTTGTAAGCAGGGATAACTAAATTCGTTATCCGAAACAATTCGAAAATATGAAGTATATCATCCTGTTCCAGTTGCTTTTGTTAACAGCAGTAGCCAGTGCCCAAAATGGCAATAAGCCAAATATCCTGATTATCATGACCGATCAGCAAACGGCAAAAGCGATGAGCATTGCAGGAAATAAAGAACTTAATACCCCTGCTATGGATAAACTGGCTAAAAATGGAATCCGGTTTACCAAAGCTTATTGCGCGCAACCTTTATGTACCCCATCGCGTACGGCAATTTTTAGTGGTAAAATGCCTTTCGAAACAGGTTTTGTTGGCAATTCGCCCGAAAAAGACGGCCAATGGCCTGATAGTTTACTGATGATGGGCAAGATTTTTCAGAACGGAGGTTATCAAA
The DNA here is from genome assembly GCF_052045455.1 of Pedobacter sp. 22226. Classification (NCBI taxonomy): domain Bacteria; kingdom Pseudomonadati; phylum Bacteroidota; class Sphingobacteriia; order Sphingobacteriales; family Sphingobacteriaceae; genus Pedobacter; species Pedobacter sp. 22226. The sequence goes on from NZ_JBQEPB010000010.1 coordinate 273,010, forward strand.
CCGGTTATGTAGGCAAATGGCATTTGCCCGTACCTACCACAAAAATCAGTCAGCATGGATTTAAATATATCCAGAATACCAATTTTCTCGATTATAACGATGCTGGTACACCGGCTTATTGTGCGCGTTTTATTCAGGAAAATAAAGACAAACCCTTTTTATTGGTGGCATCGTTTTTAAACCCTCACGATATCTGTGAATGGGCGAGGGGCGAAACCTTAAAGATGGATTTATTAGCTGATGCACCCCCCGCAGATCAATGTCCGCCATTGCCTGCCAATTGGAAAATCCCGGCAAATGAACCTCAGATTGTGCGCGACCAGCAAAAAAAAGTGGGCTTACGTACTTATCCGTCAGTTAATTATAGTCCTGAAAAATGGCGGCAATACCGCTGGGCTTACAACCGCCTGGTAGAAAAAGTTGATGGTTATATCGAAATGGTGCTGGCTTCACTTAAAAAGTATGGTGTAGAAAAAAATACGATCATCATTTTTACAGCCGATCACGGCGATGGATATGCGGGCCATAGCTGGAACCAGAAGCAGATTTTATACGAAGAAGCCTCGAAAGTGCCTTTTATCATTTCGAAAATGGGAGCGTGGAAAGAACGTACCGACGATATGCTGGTATGTAACGGCACCGATATGATCCCGACGATATGCGGCCTGGCCGGAATCGCTAAACCAGGGTATTTAAAGGGCATAGACATCAGTAAGAAACTGGCTGATCCCGCTAAAAACCTGCGCGATACCCTGGTCATCGAAACCGATTTTGCAGATAATGAAGACCTGTTGGGCATCAATGGTCGTGCTGTAATTACCAAAGATTTTAAATACATCGTTTATAATAAAGGGGAACAAAAAGAACAGCTGTTTGATTTATCAAAAGACCCCGGCGAAATAAATAACCTTGCTGTAAATGCGGCCTACAAAAAGAAACTGTTAGCAATGCGAAATTATTTAAAGCAATGGTGCAAAACCAATAAGGATCAGTTTACCGCAGGTTTATAGATGGTATCTGGTTCTGATTTAAAATAACGATAAATCTGCGTGAGGGATAGCAGCAGAAAGCCCGGATCCCGATTCTTCATCGGGAGAGGACTTGTAGCGGATAGCCCGACCCGCAGGGGCACGCCCAAATAAAAAGAAAAAACTGTATCACAACAATGAAGAAATTACTCACTCCCATTTTAACGCTATTCTTTTTAAACGTTCTGGCCCAGCAACAGCCTGCAGTAATTAAACTCACTGCCGGAAAATTGCATGCCAGGGTGCGCGAATGGCCATATCCTGTAAATGGCATTACGGTGCCTACAAATGCCCCGGCATTACTTTGGCCCGCTACAAACGGACAAAAAATGGTAACACCGATGGAAAGCGGGAGCGATATTCCTGAAGATCCGAATATTGGCAATATCCGTTATCAGGTTTTTTTAGCCCGCGATAAAGACTTCAAAACAGCTCTTATAAAAAGTGATATACAGGCCTGGGCCGTTTATCCTCTACACCAGGCATTGCAACCCGGTAAATGGTTCTGGAAATATGGCTATGCACTAAAAGGTGAAACAAAATGGAGCTGGTCGCCGGTGTACGATTTTGTGGTAGATGCCAGATATGCCAGCGAAAAAGTATCGCCACCTCTGGCAGAAGTAATTAAGCGTAACGAAGCTCCGCATCCGAGGTTATGGAACATGCATGCCATTAGCGAAGATTTTTACAACAACAATAAAAATAACCCGGAGGCCAAAAAATTTATTGCATTTGCTGAAAAGTTGATGAAAGCCCCTTTACCTGCCGAAAAACCAGTAAGGGATATTGATACCACGGGTAAAACCGGTTTGGAAAAACGTGGATTGATGGACAGGATGTACCACGGTTTTGGAGATATGGTGGGCGATCCGGTTAGGAACCTTTGCATTGCCTACCAGCTTACACACGATGAGCGTTTTATTATAGATGCCAAAAGAAGGGCCATCAATATCCTTAATATGGACCCGGATAAGCATTATGCCACCCACGATGATTTTAATAGTGGAGCTGTTTTAGAGGCTTTGGGCTGGTTTTATGATGTGGGTTACGATCGCATCAGCGAAGAAGAAAAAGCGCAGTTTAAAGCCATGATTACAAAACGCGCAAAATTAATATACGACCATTTGCCCAACCGTTTCGAACTGCATGTAAGTGATAACCATGTATGGCAGATCACCCTGCGCAACCTGGCCATTGGTACCATTCCGGTAGTAAACGAAGTACCTGAAGCCAAAGAATGGTTAAGCTATCTTTACGAAGTATGGTCTGCCCGTTTCCCTGTGCTGGGTACAACCGATGGCGGCTGGCATGAGGGCAATGGCTATTTTAAGGTAAATTACAGATCGATTATTTACCTCTCGCAGCTTTTTGGCGATTTTACAGGTGTAGATTATTTTAAACTGCCGTGGATGCAAAACCTGGCGTTATACACCGTTTATACCAATCCACCCAAATCAGCCTCAACTGCCATTGGCGATGGCTGGGAAAATATGCCCAATATTAATAAAGGACAAGCTCAGTTTAGTGAAGCAATGGCTTTAAAATTGAATAATCCTTATTTAAACTGGTATGTAAGCCAGTTAAGGGTTACTAATCCTGAATATTTTACCGGTACAGACGATTATTTATTGTTCAGGCTGTTAAATTATAAGCCAACGCAGAAATTTCCCGAGAAATCTCCTGCAGATTTGCCAAAATCTAAGCTTTTTGCCGATGTGGGTGTAGATGCGATGCACGAAGACCTGACCAAACTCGATAAAGAACTGGCCAGTTACCTGCTCAGCAGTCCTTTTGGTTCATCAGGCCATGGTCATTCCGCTCAAAATGCCATTACTGTGAATTATAATGGTAAAGTGGTTTTAGGCGGAAGTGGTTATTATAGCAATTTCAGCGATAAGCACAATTTACTTTATTACCGTACTTCAAGGGCATACAGTACCATTTTGGCCGACAGTATCGGGCAGCGCTTAGGCGAAGAAGGTTACGGCTGGATACCGAGGAGCATTTCGGGCAACCACATTCAATATGCACTTGGCGATGCCAGTAATGCCTACGGCGACATTACCAGCGAGTTTTGGCTGGGCAGGTTTAAACAGATCAATTTAACCCCTACAACTGCTAACGGCCATGGCAACCCCAATGTAACCTTGTACCGCAGGCACATGCTGCAGCTGGAAGGAAATTATATTGTGTTATATGATGAACTCGAAGCCAAAAACCCGGTTAAATGGACCACTCAGTTCCACTCACCCAATTACACCATTGAAGCGGCGAAAAGTGATAACCCGATACAGCAGAATTTTGTGGTGAAAACAGAAACCGGCCAGCTGGATGCCAGCGTTTTTGCAAATTCGGCTATCGGCTTAACGGTGCACCATAATTTTACAGAACCTGCCGTAAACTGGATGAAACTTACCGGCGAGGGGGGCAAACTGAGGGAATATAAAGACCAGTGGCATGCCGGCATTACTTCGGCGCCCGCACAAAAATTCAGGTTTTTAACCATTCTCCAGGTTAAAGACGGGAAGGCAGAAATCATCAAAACACTGTCGGCTACAAACGGACTTTATCATTTACAGATAGGCAACTGGGATATCCAGGCACAACTGGATGGCAATAAAAAGGCAGCATTGCAGGTTTTTGGTAAACAGGTCAATGCCCTGTTCAACTATGGCGATCTGCCGGTTAGTTTTAATGGTCAGGCTTATAAACCTCAGCAAACAGGCAGTTCTACCTTGCTGGAAATGAAGGGCACTAAGCTTGAAAAACAGGAAGTAACAGATAAATTGCCCGATGTAGCCCTTTATGATAAAGAATAGTTAAATAATGGGTAATTGATGGTGTCAGAATGATTAAATTTGAATAACCATGTTTCAAAAAGCAACCATAAAAATATCGGCCATAAATACCATCAGTTACCGGTGGGTGGCTGTTTTTGTAACCTGTGTATGCCTTTTTTTTGCTGGAGGCCATGCACGGGCGCAATTACAGGACCGTTATTTTCGTAATATTTCGGTTGATAAGGGCTTATCGCAAAGCACGGTTTTTTCAATTAAACAAGACACCCTGGGTTTTATCTGGATGGCCACACAGGATGGACTTAACCGCTACGACAGTAAAGGTTTTAAAGTGTACCGGCCCATAAAATCAGATCCTAAAAGTTTGCAGTCTTATTACACCCGTGTGCTTTTTGTTGATCATAAAGGGAGCCTTTGGGTGGGTGGCAACCAGGGAGTAAGCAATTACAATTATGCCACAGATAACTTTACCAATTATAAACTTCCGCGTAACTTGGGCGAATGGTACGTTTCGTCTATTACCGAAGATCCGCAACATAACATTTGGGTAACCTCTGTTGTTGGCGGGATTTTTAAACTCGCTGCGGGAGAAACACAGTTTAAACAGGTTAATTATGATTCTTTCAACACCGGCATTAAAAGGGTAGTATATATTGGCAGCTGGAAATCAGCCATTTTAATCGGTACCGAAGTTGGCCTTTTTAAAATGACCGGCCCGCAGCATAAACTAGTTAAAATTGATCTGGGAACCGATAAACCGCCCATAAACGATGTGTTTATAGATGGTGCTGTTTTTTGGGTGGCAACAGAAGGTGAAGGACTTATCCGCTATCATTTCGAAACCGGCGAAAAAAACGTTTTCAGGCATGTCCCCGGGGTTAAAAGCATCGCCGATAACAATATCCGCTGCGTTGGAAAAGATACAGAAGGCAACATCTGGCTTGGCACCTTTAAAGGTTTATCTATTTTAAACCTGAAGGACAATACACTCGAGAACTATTATCACCAGGTTTCTCAACCTTATACCATTAGCCAGAATTCGGTCCGTTGTTTTTTCAGGGATAAACAAAATGGCATCTGGCTGGGGACTTTTTATGGCGGGGTTAATTATTACCATAAAAACGATATTAAATTTAACCTCCTCAGTCAAAATACGGGCAAACTTTCCTTAAATGATGAAGTAGTAAGCGCGATTAAGGAAGATACCAAAGGAAATTTTTGGATCGGCACCAATGATAAAGGCCTTAACTATTGGAACAGGGCAAGCAACACCATCAGCTACTTTTCTAACAACGAAAATAACCCAAACAGCTTAAGCGCAAATAACATAAAAGCCATTGCTTTCGACAACGACAAGAACCTGCTGGTTGGTACACATAACGGCGGATTGAATATTTTAAACCCGAATACCGGGAACGTAAAACGATACCGTCATAGCGAGAGCGATCCCAACAGTTTAGCCGGCGACCTGGTTTACGGCATTTTAAAAGATTATAAAAACAGAATCTGGATCGGTACGCGCTCTGGTCTGGATGAATTTAATCCTAAAAGCCAGACTTTTACGCACATCCATTTAGACCGGGCAGGCAAAAGGCCTGGTTCTGATGATATTACTTACCTTTTTGAAGATAGTAAACACCAGATCTGGATCGGTTCTACCAACGGCATTACCCTTTTTTATCCGGATAATATGCTGTTTGGAAATGATATTAATGCGCAGTTAAAGGAAGAAGTAATTACCTGTATTACGGAGGATAACAAAGGCAGAATATGGATTGGTTCGAGAGAAGGATTAATTTTATATGACGAAAACCAGGAATCATTTATCACCTATAAAAATCAAAAGGATTTTATAAAAGGCACCATTTACGGTTTACAGCCCGATAACGAAGGCAATATTTGGGTTTCTACCAACAGGGGGCTTATCCGCTTCAATCCAGATACCAGAACATCACAGGCTTTTGATGAATCAGACGGCTTGCAGAACAACCAGTTTAATGATTATGCGTTTTGCAAAGCAAAAGACGGGATGTTGCTTTTCGGAGGGATTAAAGGCCTTTCGTATTTTTATCCCTCAATGGTTAACCAGCAGCCGCTCCATTTAAACCTCACTTTTACCGGTCTGGAGGTTTTTAATAAAAGTGTGGCAGCTGGCGATGGAACCGATATTCTTCAGGGATATATCGATCAGGCAGGCAAGCTCGAACTTGGCACAGAGTTTAAACAGTTTAGCATTTTGTTCAATACCTTTAATTACATCTCGGCCAACCGTACCCAATATTACTATAAGTTGGAAGGGATTGATAACATCTGGCAAAAAACCAGTGACCTTAAAGTGAGTTATAACAATCTTCCTTCGGGAAAATACACTTTTTTAATCAAAGCAGTAGGTCCAAATGGCGAAGTTAGCCCGGTTAGACAACTGAAAATTGCGATTTTGCCCCCCTGGTACCGCACTTTATGGTTTTACCTGCTGGTATTCATGGTGCTCGGCGTGGCTTCATACCTTGGCTATCGTATTATTGCCGAACGCATTAAGGCCTTACAGCAGTTAAAACTCGAGCGGATTGAAAAAGAGCGGGTAAGGGATATTAACCAGGTAAAAATGGACTTTTTTACCAATGTGTCGCATGAATTGAGGACACCTTTAACGCTGATTTTAGCACCATTGGAAGAACTGCTGAAACTGCCGCAGGTAGATAAAAACCTGAAAAAGAAATACGACCTCATGCTCATCAACGCCAAAAGGCTTTACAATCTGGTCGATCAGTTGTTCGAATTCAGGAAAACCGAAATGGGCACCCGGCAGCTTAAAGTAGATAAAAGTGACATTGTGAGCTTTGTGCACGAGATTTACGAATCTTTCAGGCCGCTTTCAGAAAAAAACAACATCAGCTATACCTTTCATTCAACAGAAGCAAAACTTTCTTTCTATTTTGATAAAGATGCCATGGAGAAGATTTTGTTTAATCTCTTATCTAATGCATTTAAATACAGTGGAGCCAACCAGAAAATCAATATTGAACTGGTAAAACAGAACGATCATATCCTGATCAAAGTAGCTGATACAGGCGTTGGTATTGCCGAGCAGGATTTATCTAAAGTATTTGATCGTTTTTACCAGGTAAATAACCGCGAAATGAACCTCGGCTCAGGCGTGGGTCTGGCTTTTACCAGGAGCCTGGTAGAACTGCATCACGGTCATATTACAGCACAAAGTGCAAAAGGCCTGGGCAGCGTGTTTACCGTAACCATCCCCATTTCGGATGAAGTGTACCTTAATCATGTCATTACGGAAACCAAAATGTACGAATTATCCATCATCCCTGATCAGGCTGCCCCGGTAGAGGATATTGCCGTTTGGGAAGAAAGCGAAACCTTACAGGATGAAGAAAATACCTCGGCAACCAAACTCCTGATTGTAGATGATAATGAAGAAATCATTTCCTATCTTCAGGAATATTTTAGCAAACTATACCGGGTAGCCGTTGCTTATAATGGGCAAATGGCATTAGAAATGCTCGAAATAGAGCAATACGATATCATCATCAGCGATGTGATGATGCCCGAAATGGATGGATTGCATTTTTGTAAACGCGTAAAACAGAACATCAATACCTCACATATTCCTTTAATGCTGTTAACCGCCAGAAACGAAACCAACCAGCAGATAAAGGGTTTGGAAATGGGCGCTGATGATTATATAACCAAGCCTTTTTCTACCAGTTTATTGGCCGCCAAAGTGGCTAACCTGCTTCGCTCGCGCAAACGTTTAAAAGAGCATTATTCTACCAGAAAAGAAATGGTACCCGAAAATATTGCTTTTAATACCCTTGATGAAGAATTTCTGAAACAGGCCATTGCCATTGTGGAAGAGCACCTGGCCGATTCCGAATTTTCGGTTGATAAATTTAGTCGTGCAATAGGCATGAGCCGCTCTAACCTGTATTTAAAATTTAAAGCCATCACCGGCGAATCGGCAACCGATTTTATCAAACGGATCCGTTTTAATAAAGCAGTAGAACTGATGAAAAGCAAGCGTTATACCATTGCACAAATTACTTATATGTGCGGTTTCAACTCGCCTTCGTATTTTTCTACCGCCTTTAAACAGCATTATGGCTGCATGCCAAGTGAATATTTAGCCCGTGCTGATGAAATGAAATAATAAGGGTAAAGTGGCGATTATCCTAATGGTTGGTCCCCCACCGACCATAAAATTAACTTCCCGTTACTTATTTTATCCTAATGGTTGGTGTCTCACCGACTATAAAGTAAAACCTTCTTTTAATAAAAAACCTCATCATAAACGTTTAAGCCACTTTTATTTTATGTTCATTGCATAATATTAACCTGTCAGATTTAACAATTTAATAATCTAACAGGCTAATACTGCTTACATCAAAAGAACATCTTTGTGCGATTTCTATTAAAACGATTTCCCAAACCAAACACTTACGATTTATTATGATGCAAGGACTTTATTCTATTATCCTAATGGTTGGTGTCTCACCGACCATAAAAGTAAACCTTCTTTTAATAAAAAACCTCAGCATAAACGTTTAAGCCACTTTTATTTTACGGTCATTGCATAATATTAACCTGTCAGATTTAACAATTTAATAATCCAACAGGCTAATACTGCTTACATCAAAAGAACATCTTTGTGCGATTTCTATTTATCCTAATGGTAGGTGTCTCACCGACCATAAAAACGTTTAAGCCACTTTTATTTTGTGTTCATTATCCTAATGGTTGGTATCTCACCGACCATAAAAGTAAAACCTTCTTTTAATAAAAAACCTCAGCATAAACGTTTAAGCCACTTTTATTTATCCTAATGGTTGGTGTCTCACCGACCATAAAATTAACTTCCTGTTGCTTATTTTATCTTAATGGTCAGTGTCTCACCGATCATAAAAGTAAAACCTTCTTTTAATAAAAAACCTCGTCATAAACGTTTAAGCCACTTTATCCTAATGGTAGGTGTCTCACCGACCATAAAAAACGTTTAAGCCACTTTTATTTTACGGTCATTGCATAATATTAACCTGTCAGATTTAACAATTTAATAATCTAACAGGCTAATACTGCTTACATCAAAAGAACATCTTTGTGCGATTTCTATTAAAACGATTTCCCAAACCAAACACTTACTATTTATTATGATGCAAGGACTTTATTCTATTAAATTCCGGTTACCGCAGCATCTTTTCCAGAAGATGTTATTATCTGCGTTACTGGTGGTTTCGGCATTTGCCGTTTCCGCACAGCAAACCGGCCGCACGGTAAGCGGGCGTGTAACCGACGAAACCAATCAGGCCCTCACCGGAGCCACCGTAAAAGAACAGAACAGCAGCAACGCAGTTTCTACCGATGCTAAGGGCGCGTTCAAACTAAACAATGTAAAAGGGAAAACACTTGAGGTTTCCTTTATTGGTTACAAAACCAAACTTGTGCCGGCCGGTAGCGATGTGGTTAACATCAGCCTCGAACCCGATGCCTCCATGATGGACGAAGTAATGGTGGTAGGCTATGGTAAACAGGCTAAAAAGGACGTTACCGGGGCGGTTACCCAGCTTGATGCGGCCAATTTCAGGCAGGGTGTTGTAACCTCTGCCGATAACCTGCTTCAGGGCAAAATTGCTGGCGTACGCGTTGTGGCCGGCAGCGGCGAACCCGGTGGTGGTGTAGATGTATCCATCCGTGGTACGGGCTCCATCCGCAGTGGCAGTACTCCGTTATTTGTAGTAGACGGGGTGCCATTAACCAACGACGATGTGAGCCCAGGAGGCTCTAATGTGGGTTTCGGTTCATCAAGAGCTAAAAATCCTTTAAACTTTCTAAACACCAGCGATATCGAATCCATCTCGGTATTGAAAGATGCTTCTGCGGCAGCAATCTATGGTGCCCGTGGTTCCAACGGTGTGGTTATTGTAACCACCAAGAAGGGTAAGTCAGGGCAGGGCAGTTTTACCTACGACTCTTACCTGGGCCTTTCGAACGTTGCCCACAAACTCGACCTTTTAACTGCAGATGAATACCGCGCAGCGATAAAAGACAAAGCTTTTGACCATGGTGGCAATACCGACTGGCAGGATGTAATCTACCGTCAGGCAAGAACACTGAACAACTCGGTATCTTTTTCCAAAGCGACTAACACCGGAAATTATTATGTTTCGGCAGCGCAGATGGATCAGGAAGGTATTGTGAAGAACAGTGAGTTTAAACGTACTTCGGCCAGGATCAACGCTTCCGAATCTTTTCTGGATGATAAACGCCTAAAGATCGGCATCAACTTAACCGGTAGCGAAACCCGCGATGATGGTGTGCCCACCAGCGACGATGGCGGATCGAACGGTCAGCTGATTATCCAGGCCTTGATGTCGAACCCGACCCGTTCTGTGTACGATAACAACGGCAATTTTACCAACTTCAATGCCAATGCACATTATAACCCGGCTTATCTGCTGGATATTTACCGCGACCGTACCCGCACTTTAAGGGTACTGGGAAACATGGATCTGTCTTTCAGGATCATAAAAGGGCTGGAGTACAAATTCAACCTGGGGCTTGACCGTTCTGTGGGAGAGCGTAATACCACCATCTTCCCCAACATTACAGATCTTAACCCAACCGGAAGATATGTACAAACCAACGTAGATTCGAAGAGTACTTTGATGGAGCACTACCTGAACTACAGCCTGCTTACAGGCAAACATAAAATCGATGCCGTTGCCGGTTTCTCCTATCAGAAATTTGAAAGAGGAGGTACTGGTTTTACCATCATTGGTTTGGCTGGCAAAGGTACTGGTGTGCTGCCAGAGAATAATCCGGGTTATGCCGGCACGCAAAATGGTGTAACAGGTTTTGCACAGATCAATGAGTTACAGTCGTATTTCTCGAGGATAAACTATGCCTACGACAATAAATACCTGTTAACAGCCTCTGTACGTGCCGACGGTTCGACCCGTTTCGGTGCCAATAACAAATACGGTTATTTTCCTTCCTTCGCATTAGGCTGGAACATTGCCCGGGAAGATTTCCTGAAGACAATTCCGGTTGTAAACGAACTGAAATTAAGGGCAAGCTGGGGCCAAACGGGTAACCAGGAGGTACAAAACAAGCTTACACAAGCCAGTTACGCACTTTCGCCGAATCAGGGTTACTACCTGAACAATGATCTTACATTGGTAAACGGCATCAATGTAATCAGGACACCCAATCCCGACCTGAAATGGGAGGTGGTTACACAGTACAATGTAGGTCTGGACTTTGAGCTTTTTAAAGGCAAGCTTTACGGTACGCTGGATTATTTCAACAAAACCACTACCGATGCCATCCTGAATATTCCTGCACCGGTGCTGAGCCCTACAAATGATATCTGGGTAAACCTCGATGGAAATTACGGTGGCAAGATCGTAAACAAGGGTTTTGAGTTTATGCTCGGTTCTAAACTGATCAGCAACAGCAAATTCAACTGGAATGTTGATGTAAACGGTGCCACGCTGAACAATAAAGTAAAAGACCTGCCCATTTCGGAGATCACCTCTGGTGTAATTTCGGGCCCTGGCTTATCAGGTGTAACGGCTAACATCTACAAGAATGGCTATGCTGCCGGTTCTTTCTACATGCTGGAGCATATCGGTTTCGATAGCAAGGGGAATAACATCTTCAGGGATGTGAACGGCGACGGGGTAATCGATAACAATGATAAAGTGATCTTCCAGGGGGCTATTCCAACCTTTACCTACGGACTGAATAGCCAGATGACTTACGGGAACTTCGACTTTTCGTTCTCTATTATCGGACAGACGGGTGCCTACTTGGTAAACAATACCGGGCTGAACGCACTAAATATGAATAACCTGGCATCCGACAGGAACGTATCCAAACATTATTTTGATATGGGCGCCAATCCCGCTAACCCGCCGCAACTGTCATCGCTATACCTGGAGAAATCAGATTTCATCAGGTTAAACTCGGTACGTTTGGGCTACAACATCAAGGTGAAACAACTGAGCTGGCTACAGGGTCTTGGTCTTTATGTTACCGGACAGAACCTGTTCACCATTACCAATTACAGCGGTTACGATCCACTTATTAACAGCCCTAAGGCAGCAAACGGCAACCAGTCTATCGGTATCGATTATACCAGCTACCCAACTGCCCGTACAATCATTTTTGGCGCCACCTTAAAACTATAACAAACAGATGAAAAGATATCAAATTACCAAGATAAAAACCATGATGTTGCTTGCTGCAGGCCTTGTTTTTGCCGGCTGTACCAAGCTCGATGAAAAAGTGCTTGATGAGGTACTGGGCAGCAGCGCCTCTAATCCTGCAGGTGCATTGGCTGCTGCTTACAGCCGTTTGGGCGAAGGCACCTTTGTAGACCATGGTGCGGTTTTCTCGTTACAGGAATATACCACTGATGAAGCTATACTGCCTACACGCGGCAGCGACTGGGGAGATGGGGGCAAATGGCGCTCGATGCACGAGTTTACCTGGGCACCCAATAACCCGATTGTTACCGATAACTGGAACATGCTCACCAACGGAATCACCCGTTCGTTAACCGCTATAAAGGAAATTACCAACAGCAGCATTTCGCAAAAAACGCTTTATTTAGCAGAAGCAAAAGGCCTGCTGGCTTTTTATACCTATACTACGCTTGACCTTTTCGGACAGGCGCCTTACCGCGATCCGATGGACGAGAAAGCACCGCTGGAGATGAAACAGTCGGCCGCGGCGATTGATGAGCTGATTTTACAGGTAGAAGCCCTTATTCCCAATCTCGCCCCGCTGGGTGAGCAATCTACCCATAACGGCAGGTTTACCAAAGAAGCAGCTTATGGATTGCTGGCAAACATGTACCTGAACCGTGCCGTTTTTAAAGACCGTTATGCGGCAAGCTTCAACTTCAACGAGAAATCGGTGAACACAGCCGAAACGGATATGGACAAAGTGATCAGTTACACTTCGCTATTGATCAACTCCGGCAAATTCAGCTTGTTGAGCAATTATTTCGACAACTTTGCAATTAAGAACTCGGGGGGAAAAGAGTTGATTTTTGTGGTCGTACAGAAAATTGATTACCTGCGTAATGGATCTAACTCTTTTGCTTATGTGTGCGTAGAGCGTAATCAACGTGCTTCGCCGGCCAACAGGGGTACGAATGCCGCCTGTATCAGTCCACAGTTTTATGCCAGCTGGGATGGTAACCATGATGATCCCAGGTTTTCGCAGAAATACCAGTATGCCGACGGTACCTGGTTCACCAACGATGGCCCTGGAAGTGTACCCGCTACCGATATTGTACCGAAGAGCAATAACCTGCCCTGGTTCCACTTTAACAGGGGGATTATGGTTGGTCAGCAGTATGGCCCTAAGTTGACCACAGGAGGCGGTTTTGAAATGACCAGTGATGGCAGGATCAAGGTATCGGAACTGGTGATGGAGAAAAGTACCACCACAAAAATGGACTTTACACCCGAGCTGAACTTCTCGAACCCTGCGCAGGCAGTATTTGCACAGAACGAAATTAACAGGGGCGCACGCTGTTTCAAATATGAGTTCGATCCTGAGCTGGATAACGGAACCAGCAACGTGGATATCCCGTTAATACGTTTGGGTGCCATTTATACCATGCGTGCAGAGGCGTATTTCCGCAAGGGGATGACAGCAGAAGCCATGGCCGATATAAACAGGTTGCGCACCTCAAGAAAGCGCGAGGCGTATTATGGCAGCACTGCGGGTACACCAATCACATCTATTAACGAAGCCACGCTGTATAAAGAGATTGCCTACGAAACTTACTGGGAGCTTTTAAGACGCCCTCAGATGATCCGTTTTGGCAAGTTTGAGCTTCCTTTCAGTGCAAAACCCACAAGCCAACCCTTCAGGAGGATTTTTCCGATCCCGCAGGCAACACTTGATGTAACCAAATCAATTAAGCAGAACCAGGGATATTAATAAAAGGATAACTAATTTAAGAACAGTAGTAAGCATAGCTTGCTACTGTTTTTGTTTGGAGTGTGATCATCAACTGCTATTATCAGGACTGAAACTGTGGTTGAACCATTGCCTGAACATCTGAAGCAACCAGGCCATCCCGGCCAAGAATAATCTGGAATTCCACCGCATCACCGGTGTTAATGTGGCTGTGTTCCGGATCAAGATCAAAAAAAATATCCTGCCCGTTTTCATCTTCAATAGAACCTTTTCCAAAAACCGGATCAATATGTATAACAACACCTTTTCTCATAACCAACTTGTTTATTAAGTAAACATGATAAATGCTGACGTGAATATAACAGGTTTGTTACATTGATGCAAGGCTTTGTTGCTGTTTTAAATTTTCTTCACCAATAATTCATGCTGCGCGGCAGAGCTTGGGAAAAAAATATATAAACGAATCAGGATTTTTCTTCAATTTATCAAAGCTAAAGGTTGTATTAAGCGCGTTAATCAGCCCTTATTTTATCGCTCCAAATGCAGCAAAGTATGAATTTTTGTGGAGGATCTCTGTCACCTTAAATCCAACTTTTTGTAACAGCGTGAGTTGGTAATTTAAAGAACGTGGTGTATCCTCATACGCAATATAATCGAATACCTTTTGCCTGTATTCAGGGCCGCCAAGCGTTTCTAAATAGGCGCCATAATGATCTTGAAAAAGTTTGTCGATCAAAGACGAATCGTGAGCAATAAGGTCCGAAATCCAGATGCTGCCCCCCGGCTTTAACGCCTTGTAAACTTTTGTAAATACCAGTTCCCAATCTGCATCTGTACGTAAGTGGTGAAAAGTGGCAGCAGCAAGGACAATATCGAAGTGGTTATCCGGCAGCTCCAAGTTACGCATATCATCCTGTATAGTGGTTATTTTTCCATTAGTCTGAGCCGAAATGCGTTCTTTTGCACGTTCAAGCATGGGTAAACTTAAGTCATTAAGTGTGCAGTTAAGATCCGGAATCTTGCTCAGCATTTTTAAGGTGTAATTGCCCGCACCACAACCAATATCCAGCAGTTCTCTGGCATCCGGATTAATGTATTTTGCAGCACCCGTGCAAAGCTCCATGGTAAGGGGCGCATCAATGGTAGTTTGCTGACCGCTTTCGAGGTTAGAGAAACGCTCTACATCGTTATCGAACCGGGTTTTAATTTCTTCATTTGTTGCTTTCTGCGAATAATATGTATCCATATTTTACTTTTTTTGATAAAGTTAAGCTTGTTGATCATATTTGTAAAATATCAATTTATGCATAAATTGATACTTTTTAAGTATTATAGATATGGAGCTCAGGCATCTTTTATATTTTAAAACCGTTGCAGAAGAGCTTCATTTTACCAAGGCGGCAACCCGGTTGTTTATCTCGCAACCACCTTTAAGCCGGCAGATTAAAGAACTCGAAGAAGAACTCCAGGTACAGTTATTTCTGCGGAGCAACAAACAGGTTACCTTAACCCATGCCGGTAAATACTTTAAAACTGAGGTAGATGCTTTATTTGCCAGGCTCGAAGAAAGCAAAGAAGTAGCGCGCAAAATACATGAGGGGGTAAGCGGCGAATTGAAAATCGGTTACATCAGTTCGGTGTACCAGTCGCACCTTGCCGAAATTTTAAAATCGATGCAAAAAGAATTCCCCTATCTAAAAACCAGTTTGTTCGAAGTACCTACACTTACACAGATTAAAGAACTGGAAGAGGGGAGGCTTGATGTAGGCATTTTGCGGGCGCCCGTATTATCCGGAAAATTAAAGGTAGAATCTTTGTTTTTTGATCCGTTTGTGGTGGTAATTCCTTTAACAAATCACGAATTTTTAACGGAACAAGCCTTTGCTGATTTTTTAAAGAAGAGTCCATTTATTTTTTTTAATAAGGACTTTGCGCCGCATTACAATCAAAAACTACTTGAAATTTGCCAAAGAATGGGCTTTACACCCGATATTACCCATGAGGCCAACAATGTGCATTCCATTTTGCAACTGGTAGAAGCAGGGTTGGGTGTATCTATTTTGCCTGCATCTTTAAAAAAGCAATATGCGCAATTGAAAGTATCTTTTATTACGCTTAATGATATCCCGGTGAATACAGAAGTGGTGCTGGCTTACAAAGAATCCGGTCAAAACCCTGCGCTGGAGTGGTTTATCGCGCATTATAGAGATAATAACCATTGCCGGAGTAGGCGATATCACCATTAATGCTGATGGCAGTTACACCTTCGGTCCTTCAGCTAATTATAGCGGTGCAGTTCCGGTAATTACCTATACCATAGCCGATAATGCAACCCCGGCGCTTACGGCAACAAGCACCTTAACCATAACCATTACACCGGTAAACGACCCGCCAGTATTAACCGATTTTGTTAAAACAGGATCAGAAGATACCACAGTGCCTTTCGCAACGACTGATTTTACAGCTAACTATAATGATATAGAAGGAGTTGCTCTGTCACAGGTTAAAATTGTCAACTTACCTGCAAACGGTGTGCTAAAACTAGGAGCGAACGATATTATTGTCGGTCAGCTCATTAACCTGGCCGATTTGAGCAACATCAGCTTTGTGCCTAATGCCGATTGGAATGGTACCACTACCTTTAACTGGAATGCCAGCGACGGTAATTTGTTCGCTGTTTCAGACAAAACCATCACCATCAACATTGCTCCGGTTAACGACGCTCCTGTAGCAGGAGATGATATTGCCACCACCCAGCTCAATACTGCTGTAAGTGGTAATGTTTTAACCAACGATAAAGATATAGACAATAGTACCTTAGCTGTAGGCAGTTTTAGTGTAAACGGTACGCCCGGCGTAGTAGGTACACCTTTCACCATAGCAGGCAAGGGGGAAATTACATTAAACGCAAACGGAACTTACACCTTTACGCCAGATCAAAATTACCTTGGCGGTTTGCCAGGCATTGTAATCGATTATGTCGTTACCGATAATAACGGAGGTACAGATAATGGTACCTTAACCATTACGGTAATCAATAACAACCTGCCGCCGGTTGCCCAGGATGATACCGGCACCATGGCAGAAGATGGCGGAACTTTAACGGCCAATGTAATTACAGGAGCGGGAGCCGATACCGATCAGAACACTCCTCAGGATCCAATCACTTTAGTGAGATTTAGCATTGCGGGCATCTCGGGACAAAACAACGTGCCTGCAGGCGCTGCAGGTGCAAGCCATGTCATCCCGAATGTGGGTACCATTAAAATGTACAGCAATGGAAATTACGAGTTTAGCCCTGTACTTAACTACAACGGTACTGTACCAGCCATTCATTATACCATTGCAGATGATCCGTCTGCCAGAGCAGGCAATACAGCTACATCAGCCGAAGCAAGTGCAACGCTAATCATCACGGTAACGCCTGTTAACGATGCGCCAACCGTAAACGTTGAAACGGAAACCTTAACAGAGGGCTCTACCGGCTTGAACAAAAACCTGTTGGTAAACGATAGCGATATCGATGGTGACAACCTGACTATTACTTCTATATCTGTTGCAGGTATGCCAGGTCCGTTTGCTTTAGGTGCAGATATCACCCTTACCGATACTCATGGCAATACAGCAACGCTTAATATCCAGTCAAATGGTAACTATACCTTCGTACCATCAGCTAATTACAACGGCACAGTTCCGGTAATTACCTACACGGTTTCTGATGGAAACGGAGGTGCCACCAACGGAACATTGAGCATCACTGTAAGTCCTGTTAACGATCCGCCGGTAGTTGCCGATATTGATAAAACAGGTGTAAATGCAGGGGCAGAAGATACTCCGTTAGCATTTACCACAAACAATTTTACCGATAAGTTTACCGATATTGATGGCGACGCATTGGTTAACATCAGGATTGAAACTTTGCCGGCAAATGGCAGGTTGCAAATTAACAACGGAGGTACCGTTACTGATGTTACCGTTGGACAGGTAATTCTGCTTGCAGATTTAGACAAGCTCACCTTTGTGCCGGATGCCGACTGGAACGGTACAACCAGCTTTAAATGGAACGGATCTGATGGCTCGTTATATGCCCTTACCGCAGAGGATGTGTTCGTCGAAATCAAAGCCGAAAACGATAGTCCCCTGGTTAATAACGAAACGGAAACCATCCCCGAAGACTCGCCCGGAATTATCAAAACAGCTGCTGCAGGCTTGTTAAGCAATGATAGCGATGTAGATGGAAATCCTTTGGCCATTACTTCTTTCAGCATAGCTGGATTTGGCACTTATCCTGTAACACCGGGTGTATCAGGCGCATTTGATATTCCTAATGCAGGCAAAATCACCATCGAAAGCACCGGTGCCTACAGCTTCGTTCCTGTAGCAAATTATAACGGAAATGTGCCGGCAATTACCTATGTGGTTAACGATGGCCAGGGCCAGACCAACTCTACAGCCAACGGAACATTAAATATTAATGTAACAGCGGTAAACGATGCACCGGTAGCACAGGCAGATAATGGCACAACCAGCGAAGACCAGGTTTTAACAGTTAATGCGCTGGCTGGTTTATTGGCTAATGATGCCGATGTGGATGGTCCGGTTACGGTTACTGGTTTTACCGTATCGGGTATTACAACAGTGGTATCGCCGGCTACAGAGGGCAGCGTTATTATTCCAAATGTGGGTACCCTTACCATCAGGGCCGATGGAAGTTATACTTTTGCCCCTGTAGCCAACTATGCGGGCAATGTGCCTGCCGTTTTGTACACCATTTCTGATGGAACATTAACGGCCACAGCAAACCTCAACATCAGGGTTACAGAAGTAAACGATATTCCTGTAGGTAATCCGGATGTAGCTATTATTTCAGAGGATGGTAACTTGGTTAAAACAGCTGCAAACGGCCTGTTGAGTAACGATACCGATGCAGATGGAGACGTATTAACGGTAACAGGCTTTACCTATCCCGGCATAGGAACTGTGGCGCCGGTAACCGGGCAGGCATATTTAATGCAGGATTTAACCGATCCGTTAAATCCCATTGCCTTTGGCACCCTTACCATCAACACCGATGGCAGTTACAGTTTTACACCTGCGCCAAACTACAGCGGAGCCCTGCCGGTAGTTACTTATACTTTAAGCGATGGCCGTGGTGGTACAGCTACCTCAACCTTAACCATCAATATAACGCCGGTAAACGATGCTCCTGTAGCTAAAAACGATAATGGCGTAACCGATGAAGATGTGCCGTTAACCATAACCGCAGAAAACGGATTGTTAAAAAATGACACCGACGTAGAGAAAGATGCCTTAACCGTTACCGGTTTTAGTGTTGCAGGAATAAACGATACGCCAACTCCGGGCCAGCCATTTACAATTTCCAATGTGGGTACTATCACCATCAATACCGATGGCAGTTATACTTTTATCCCAAATGCAAACTATAATGGTGATGTGCCATTAATTTCTTACAGCATAACCGATGGAAAAGGAGGTATTAGCACCGCAACACTAAGCATTAAGGTAAATTCGGTTAACGATGCACCAACAGGAACAGCCATTCCTACAGAAATTATCACCAATGAAGATACTCCGCAAAGTGCCAGGATTAATGGTGCTGACGTTGATGGAGATCCTTTAACCTATACCTTATCATTACCACCAGCCAATGGTACAATTGTATTTAATGCTGACGGCACTTATGTTTATACACCAAATAAAGATTATAACGGACCAGAAAAAATTGAGGTAACCATAAAAGATAATAATGGTGGAAGTGTGGTCATAACCGTTCCGATTACCGTAAATCCGGTTAATGATGTACCTGTAGCTACGGCTTTGCCCATCACCACCCCGGAAGATACTCCCAAAATCGATAAGGTAACTGCAACCGATGTGGAAGATAACCTGGCTGGTAAACCTTTAAGCTATGTTGTTACCACGCAACCTGCGCACGGTACAGTAACCATCAATGCCGATGGAACCTATACCTACACCCCGGTACCTGATTATAATGGTGCCGATGCATTTGTAGTTACGGTTACAGATAGTGATGGAGCAACTACAGCGGTTAACATCCCGGTAACAGTTACTTCAGTAAACGATGCGCCTGTAATTAGCGCCGTCTCAGCTGTTAATACGCCGGAAGATACTCCTCAAAACGGAAAAATTACCGCAACAGATGCTGATGGAGATATTTTAACATATACCGTAAGCACTCAGCCAATGCACGGGAAATTAACCTTTAATTCAGATGGCACCTATACCTATACCCCGGATCCAAATTATAACGGTCCGGATAGCTTCACTGTAACCGTAAGCGATAACAATGGCGGAACCGTAAACGAAACCATTCCGGTAACTGTAACGCCTGTAAACGATGTTCCTGTGATCAGCTCGCCGGCCATGATCACAGCTGAGGACACCCCTAAGAGCAGCACCATTACCGCTACCGATGTGGATGGCGATGCCCTGACTTATTTGGTAACTACCCGTCCATCACACGGAACGGTAATCCTCAATGCTGATGGCACCTATACCTATACGCCAAATTCAGATTATAATGGTAACGATAGCTTCTCCGTAACGGTAAACGATGGCAAGGGCGGATCCGCAAAGGTAACCATCCCGATTACAGTAACCCCTGTTAATGATGCTCCTGTGGCCAGCTCGCCAGCCATCAGTACAGCAGAAGATAAGGCTAAAACAGGAAAAATCACCGCAACAGATGTGGATGGAAATACGTTAAACTATACGGTTTCTACCCAGCCACTGCACGGAACGGTAATATTAAACGCTGATGGCACCTATACTTACACTCCAAAACCAGATTATAATGGTCAGGATAGTTTCACTGTAACGGTAAGCGACGGCAATGGAGGCACTACCACCGTAACCATTCCGGTAACTGTAACCCCGGTAAATGATGCCCCTGTGGCCAGTTCTCCAGCCATTAGTACCACAGAAGATACCCCTAAAACAGGTACCATAACTGCAACTGATGCGGATGGTGATGCCTTAACCTATGCAGTAACTACCCAGCCATTGCACGGAACGGTAACATTAAATGCCGATGGTACTTATACCTATACCCCAAATCCGGATTATAATGGTCAGGATAGTTTCACCGTAACAGTAAGCGACGGCAATGGAGGCACTACCACTGTAACCATCCCGGTAACTGTAATCCCGGTAAATGATGCCCCTGTGGCAAGTTCTCCAGCCATTACCACGGCAGAGGATAGCCCTAAAACAGGTGCCATTACCGCAACCGATGTGGATGGCGATGCCTTAACTTATGCGATAACTACCCAGCCATTGCACGGAACAGTAATATTAAATGCCGATGGTACTTATACCTATACCCCAAATCCGGATTATAATGGTCAGGATAGTTTCACTGTAACGGTAAGCGACTGCAATGGAGGCACTACCACTGTAACCATCCCGGTAACAGTAACCCCGGTAAATGATGCCCCTGTGGCCAGTTCTCCAGCCATTACCACGGCAGAGGATAGCCCTAAAACAGGTGCCATTACCGCAACCGATGTGGATGGCGATGCCTTGATCTATGCGGTAACTACCCAGCCATTGCACGGAACGGTAATATTAAATGCCGATGGTACTTATACCTATACCCCAAATCCGGATTATAATGGTCAGGATAGTTTCACCGTAACAATAAGCGACGGCAACGGAGGCACTACCACCGTAACCATTCCGGTAACTATAACTCCGGTAAATGATGCCCCTGTGGTAAGTTCTCCTGCAGTTACCACGGCAGAGGATAGCCCTAAAACAGGTACCATTACCGCAACTGATGTGGATGGCGATGCCTTAACCTATGCGATAACTACCCAGCCATTGCACGGAACGGTAACATTAAATACCGATGGTACTTATACCTATACCCCAAATTCGGATTATAATGGTCAGGATAGTTTCGCCGTGACGGTAAGCGACGGCAACGGAGGCACTACCACCGTAACCATCCCGGTAACTGTAACTCCGGTGAACGATGCCCCTGTAGCCAGTTCTCCGGCCATCACCACCAACAAAAACACACCGGTTAATGGCACCATTACCGCAACCGATGCAGATGGCGATCCGCTTAGCTTCGCGGTAACCACGCTTCCTGTACATGGTACTGTAGTAGTGAATCCTGACGGAACCTATACTTACACTCCTGCTAACAATTACAGTGGTACAGATGTATTTACGGTAACAGTGAGCGATGGCAAAGGCGGTACTACCACGGTAACCATTAACGTAACTGTTAATCCAACCAATGTGGCGCCAGTTGCTTCTGCACCGGCCATCACCACCAATAAAAACACACCGGTTAATGGCACCATTACCGCAACCGATGCAGATGGCGATCCGCTTAGCTTCGCGGTAACTAGACCTCCTGCACATGGTACTGTAGTAGTGAATCCTGACGGAACCTATATTTACACTCCTGCTAACAATTACAGCGGTACAGATGTATTTACGGTAACAGTGAGCGATGGCAAAGGCGGTACGACCACGGTAACCATTAACGTAACTGTTAATCCAACCAATGTGGCGCCAGTTGTTTCGGCACCGGCCATTACTACTCCGGAGAATATACCGGTTAACGGAACAATTACTGCAAGTGATGCAGATGGTGATCCGCTTACTTTTACCGTAAGCACCCCGCCAGCGCACGGAACGGTAACCGTAAACCCTGATGGTACCTATACTTATACCCCAACTGCGGGTTACGTAGGTAACGATACCTTCACTGTAACGGTAAGCGATGGCAAAGGTGGTACCACAACGGTAACTATCCCCGTAAATATAACCCTGGTAGCAGCACCAGCCATAAACTTTACCAAAGTAGCCACCAACAGCGTAAGCAAAGTTGGCGATGTAATCAATTACAACATTGTAGTAACCAACACGGGTAATGTAACTTTAACAAATGTTGCGGTAACCGATGCAGGTGCCGATGCAGGATCAATCACTCCTGCAGGCATTGTCAGCTTATTACCAGGTGCAAGTGTAACCGTAACCGCTAAACACACCGTTACTTTAACCGAGGTGAATGCAGGTTCGTTTACCAACCAGGCTTCAGC
>NZ_JBQEPB010000011.1:0-263922 GCF_052045455.1 Pedobacter sp. 22226
ATGTCGAGAATTATAGGAGAGCGTCATAAAAGATAAGAAAAACTCTTTATTTGGAGTTTTTCTTAAAATAAATTTGCAATTGTGGTAAACCTAGAATACGACCGGAACGCAGTGGAGTGCCCGCCTGCTTCGGGCAGGGAGAGATCTACCTCGAGACAGATTTTGCTTCGCAGAGCCTTCGGGTTCTCGACTTCGCTACACTCCGCTCGAAATGACGGTGCGGGGGTGAATTCCGCTAACTTGAAAGGAGTTAAAATACTAATCTTTAAACTTCTTCATAAAATTACTCACGCTTTCCTCTAAATTTCCCTCGGCGATGGCTTTAACGAAAGCAGTACCGATAATTGCGCCGTCTGCATACGAGCAGGCTTTATCAAAAGTTTGTTTATCGCTGATTCCGAAACCGATCATGGTAGGGTTTTTAAGGTTCAGGTTTTTAATCCTGCTGAAATAGGCTTCGGTAGTATCGCCAACTTCGAGGTTTTTACCCGTAGTAGCTGATGAGGACAACAGATAAATAAATCCGTTGGTTAAACCATCAATTTTGTGGATACGTTCTTCAGCGGTTTGAGGGGTAATTAAAAAGACATTGCTCAGGTTGTGTTTTTCGAAGCAATCTTTATAAGATTCCTCATACTCTACCATAGGCAGATCGGGCACAATACAGCCATCTACGCCTACTTCGGCACAGGCCTCGCAGAACTTTTCTACGCCAAACTGCAAAACCGGGTTTACATAACCCATTAACAAAACCGGGATGCTTACTTTTTTGCGCAGATCTTTTAACTGTTCGAAAAGCAGCTGAAGTGTCATGCCCTGATCAAGCGATTGTTTGCTACTCGCCTGAATTACCGGTCCATCAGCAACAGGATCAGAGTAAGGGAAACCGATTTCGAGTATATCGGCATCTGATTGCTCTAGTAATTCAGCAATTTCTAAAGTGTCGCCTGTATTTGGATAACCAGCGGTATAATAAATTGATAATATATTTTTCTTCTCCTGGAAGAGTTGTTTAATTCTATTCATTTTTTTTGAGATGTGAGATTGGAGATGTGAGATATGAGATTGATGACCTGGTAAGGAAATCTACTGTCTCATATCTCGCGTCTCAAATCTATCTATAGGTTAAAATATTTAATATAGGTATCTAAATCCTTGTCGCCACGACCTGAAAGGCAAACAACTACATTTTCACCGCCTTTAAATTCCATTTTTTCTAAATAAGCCAGGGCATGTGCACTTTCGATGGCAGGAATAATTCCTTCCAGTTGTGTACAAAGCAAACCTGCATCTAAACTTTCTTCGTCGGTAATAGAAACATATTGTCCGCGGCCGGTTTTAAACAAATGCGCATGTTGCGGACCAATGCCCGGATAATCTAATCCGGCTGAAACCGAATGCGGTTCAACTACCTGACCGTCTGGTGTTTGCATTAAAATACTTCTGCTACCGTGTAAAACACCTTCTTTACCCAGATAAGTCGTAGCGGCAGAAAATCCGCTCGATACGCCTTTTCCGGCTGCTTCAACAGCAATCAGTTTAACATTTTCATCATCCATAAAATGATAGAACATGCCCATGGCGTTACTTCCACCGCCAACGCAGGCCAGAACATAATCAGGCTGGTCGCTTCCGGTTTGTTCCAATAATTGTTTTTTGGTTTCTTCGGAGATGATCGATTGAAAAATCGCCACCATATCAGGATAAGGGTGAGGTCCCACTACCGAACCGATAATATAATGCGTATCAACCGGGTTATTGATCCAATCGCGCATCGCCTCGTTAGTAGCGTCTTTTAAGGTTTTACTACCAGAACTTGCCGGAACAACCTTTGCCCCCAGCATCTTCATACGGGCCACGTTTGGTGCCTGACGTTCGATATCAACCTCGCCCATGTAAATTACACATTCGAGGTTACGCAAAGCACAAACCGTTGCCGTGGCTACCCCATGCTGCCCAGCACCTGTTTCGGCGATAATCCTTTTTTTACCCAGTTTTTCGGCCAATAAAATTTGTCCGATGGTATTGTTGATCTTATGTGCCCCGGTATGGTTTAAATCTTCTCTTTTTAAGAAAATATTGGCACCATAACGTTCAGAATACCTTTTAGCAAGGTATAATGGCGAAGGGCGGCCAACGTAATCTTTTAATAATTGATGAAATTCTTTTTGAAAACCGGCATCATCAATAATCTTTAAATAGTTTTGACGCAATTCTTCTACGTTCGGATAAAGCATTTCGGGGATGTAAGCACCTCCAAAATCTCCGTAATATCCTTTTTCGTTTACTTTGTATTTCATATTTCTTTTCTTTTCCCCCTTGGTTGAAACCAGGGGTTATGAATAACAACTTATTTATTCATTTCTTTAATAAATGCTTTAATCTTTTCTGCATCCTTCAGGCCAGGTTCGGTTTCGAAACGGCTGTTGATATCGAGTGCATATAAACGTTCGTCGTTTATGTTTTTTATAGCAGCGGCATGTTCTAAATCAATTCCACCACTTAAAAAGTAGGGTTTGGTGTGAGTATATCGGTCTAAAACAGACCAATTAAATGTTTTTCCGGATCCGCCATGTATTTTCGTTTTGGTATCAAAAAGAAAATAATCCACCACATCCAAGTAAGGCTCTAAAGCTGAAAAACCGAAATCTTCATCTATTCCAAAAGCTTTAATTACTTCAAGAACAGGAAATGTTGATTTTAGTTCCACACAATATTCAGGAGACTCACCTCCATGTAACTGAACCGCTTTCAGCTTTAATAAGTGTACCCTTTCCTTTACTTTTTCTAAGTCTTCATTGACGAAAACACCTACAGTTTTAATTTCTGAGGGAATATATTTAATCAATTCTGCAGAAACCTCACTGATTACCCTTGGCGTTTTTTCATAAAAAATAAAACCCATGTAATCCGGCTGCAACTCAGCAACCGTAGCAATATTCGCTGCCAAACGCATTCCGCAAACTTTTAACTTTAACATGCCAGTAAGTTTTTGAAACTGTTTAAGGCCTTTTTACTGTTTAACGATTCTTCGGCTTTGTAATAACAATCAGCAAAAGACAGCTCAGGTTTTATGGTTTTAATGGCCAGTGCAGAATTGCACAGCACCACATTGTTCTGTACATCGGTAGCTTCGCCGTTAAGTACATCCATAAATATTTTGGCTGATGATTCTACGGTATCGCCACCTTTAATGGCATTAACATCTACTTTTTCGAAACCCATATCATCAAGCGTTAAAATCTGCTCCCCCCTGTTGCTAAAAGTTTTTACATCGCAGGTTAACGAAATCTCGTCGTAGCCTTCTAATGCATGTACAATGGTATAACTTTTATCGGTATCCTGATATAAATAAGCATATAAACGGGCCAGCTCCAGACTGAAAACACCTACCATCTGGTATTTTGGCTGTCCGGGATTAACCATCGGCCCCAACATATTGAAAAACGTTTTCACGCCCAGTTCCTTACGGATCGGTGCTACAATTTTCATTGCAGGGTTAAACAAAGGAGCATGCAGAAAACAGATCCCCGCCTTATCTAAATTACGTTTTAAAATACTTTCATTATTGGTAAAAGTATAGCCCAGATATTCCATCACATTGGAAGATCCGCAGCCGGATGAAACGCCATAATTACCATGTTTAGCCACCGGATGACCGGCACCTGCCACTACGAAAGACGATAAGGTAGAAATATTGAAAGTGTCCTTTCCATCCCCTCCGGTGCCACAAAGATCAATCAGATCGTAACCAGACAAGTCTGTTTTTACGCACATATCCAGCATCGCATCGCGGAAACCCTGTAATTCCTGCACCGTAATGTTGCGCATGGCATAAGCGGTAATAAAAGCGGCAATCTGCGAAGAATTGAAAGCACCTTCTGATATGGAGATCAGGATATTTTTCGCCTCTTCCCTGCTAAAGCTCTTGTTCTCGAATAAATGGTTTAATATTTTTTTCATGTTTATTGCCAATATTATTTAACCAGAGATGAAAAGGATAAACACGGATAGAATCTGTGTGTATCTGTGCTCATCTGTGGTTACTTTTTCATTTATCTTGTTTTGCGCCATGGTTTGTGTTTATTCCGGTTCGTGGAGACACGAACCGTGGCGCATAAAAAAAGGATTGCTTTTTGGGCAATCCTCTTCGTTGTGTTTAAAATATTTTAAAATATATAACAATAGAATTTGCCTAACGAATTTCGTTATGCCACCACCAATTGTTATTTAAGTTTTTAATTATCATGTTTGTATAAAGCAAATATTGATATAGTTTTTTAATATTCCAAAATCTTTCTAAAAATATATGTCTTTCTTTAAAAGAAAAGTACAGTTTAATGATGATTTCGGTTTCGGATCCAATCCGGTAACCAAAAATCAGCGCATGCTAAATCCCGATGGTTCAGCAAATATCGAACGTACGGGTTTGCCATGGTTTAAGTTTGATGATACCTATACCCGGTTGGTTACCATGAGCTGGACGCGGTTTTTCTTCGTAATTCTTCTCGCCTACCTTATAGTAAATACCATTTTCGCGGTTTTATACAATGTTGTTGGGATTGAAAATTTAGATGGCGCCAAAGGTGTAACCCTCCGCGATCAGTTTTTTGATGCGTTTTTCTTTTCAGCACAAACCATTTCTACGGTAGGTTATGGTCATATTTCGCCACAGGGTTTTATTACCAGCGTATTGGCCGCTTTCGAAAGCATGCTGGGTTTACTGGCATTTGCATTGGCCACAGGCTTGCTGTATGGCCGTTTCAGCCGACCTACGTCTAAGGTGAGTTTCAGTAAAAAGATGGTGATCGCTCCTTACGAAAATGGTCACGGCTTAATGTGTCGTTTGGTTAATTTGCGTCGCAACCAGCTTATCGAGGTGGAAGTGCAGATGGTGATGTCGTACAACGAAACCGTTGATGGTAAACACGTGCGGAGGTTTTATCCACTGGCTTTAGAACGCGATAAAATCGGTATTTTATCTTTAAACTGGACACTGGTGCATGCCATTACCGAAGATAGCCCGTTTTACGAAAAATCGTTAACGGAACTGCAACAGGCGGAGGTCGAAATTTTTGTGATGTTAAAAGCTTTCGATGATACCTTTTCGCAAACGATCCATACCAGAACGAGTTATCAGGACGAAGAAATAGAAATGGACGCTAAGTTTGATAAAATGTATTACCATAACGAAGAAGGCAAAATGGTGATGGATTATAGTAAGCTGGATAAGGTAACGCCAACAGTGTAAAGGTTTTCTGTTTTTGAAAAGGTTTGAGTTTTTTAGGAAAGCTTTGTTTTTTTAGGAAAGCAAGGTTCTGTGCTAATCGGTTGCGATAGTCCCGCCATTCGCTACAATCTTTTTGTGGTGCTGTCATCCCTGAGGCACGAAGGATCTGTTCCATAGCTTGCAGATGCCTCGTATCTCAGCGTGACAGCCTATTCAGGGTTGCTGCAAACAAAAAGGATTTTCGCTGCTACCGGGTTTAGGTGGGTTGTGTTGGTGCAATGAATAGAACCACCCCGCCTTTCAGGCACCCCTCCAAAGGAGGGGAATTGCCCCTCGTAGTTTCTATGCGATTTGTATTCCCCTCTCCCAGAGGGGTGTCCGCAGGACGGGGTGTTAATTAACGCCCTATAAATTCCACAATATCTTTATACAACTGATTTCCACCAAAAATCATCTGACTAATCATCGGAACATGGCTTTTGCCTTTAATCTCCTTTATTTCGACAGGAACATGGTTCGCTTTAAGCTTTTCGTATAACCTTGGTGTCTGCAATTTAATGGCACCATAAGTTTTACTTCCATAAAAAAGCAGATGCGGATTTTTGATATTGCTTACATAATCCAGCGGCGAGGCCACTTTCCAAACCGCCGGCTGATCGGTAAAAGTCCTGATGAAATCGAAATAAAAATGATCTTTTTCGGCTGTGGTTAAATATTCTTGCATATCCAAACCAAAGGGATCGTTCAGGATTACGCCTTTGATTGGGTTTTTAATTCCGGCTTTTTTAAAATATTTAGGATCAGCATTGATCAGTTCGCCCAGGTGTGCTCCGGCCGAATGTCCCATAACAAAGATTTTGTCCGGACTTGCTGTATAGTCGGCAATATGTTCCTTAACCCATTTTACGGCCAAAGCACAATCATCGGCCATTTTTTCGTACTGAACATTTGGCGCCAAGCGGTAATTGATGATTACGGTAACCACGCCTTTCCGAGCGAAATTTCTGCCCAGCCACCAATATGTTTCCTTTTTACCACTACTCCACGAACCACCGTGAATAAAAATTAAAACAGGTTTATTTTTAACGCTATCGTTTTTGTAAAAAATATTCAGCGTATTGGCCTCATCGGTATTGCCTGCGTAATTGATGTTTTTTACTTTTTTAACCTGTGCAGAAGAAAGTATCGTTTGAAATAGGAGCATCAATAAAACAAGGTATTTGTACATAAACAAGGTTTTCATCTCAGCTTAAATAAACGAAATTGTTGAGGTGGTGGATTTTTGGAATACGACAGGCCGCTTGATCGTCATTTCGAGCGAAGTGCAACGCAGTCGAGAACCCGAAGGCTCTGCGAAGCAAAATCTATATCGAGGTAGATCTCTCTCCCGAATATTCGGGACGTTTCGGTCGAGATGACGACTTTTTATTAAACCTTAAGCCTTAATCAACGGATTCTTTTCTTTCGCAAACAAATCAAATACCTTTTTATCTACAAAAGCCGGGAAAAGTTTATTCATCCATACTGCTAATTTGCCTTGTCCGGTCATGATGAGCGTGCGTTTACGTTGTTCGATCCCATCGGCGATAATGCTGGCCACTTCTTCTGACGACATCATTTTACCTTCGTCCATACTGGTTTCGCCATGCGCAGCGCCATCTTTAGATAAAGCGGTAACACGGATGTTAGAAGTGGTAAAACCAGGACAGGCCAGCAGCACATTTACGCCGGTTTTTAACAATTCGGTACGCAAAGATTCGAGAAAGCCGTTCATTGCAAATTTAGAGGCCGAATAACCTGTTCTGCCCGGTAAACCACGGTAACCAGCAATTGATGAAACGCCAACAATTGTTCCTTTGGTTTTTAAAATCTCAGGCAAGGCATATTTGGTACAATAAACTGTTCCCCAGAAATTTACATCCATCAGGTTTTTAAGTACCGATAAATCCAGGTCGTTAAACAGGGCACGCATCGATAATCCGGCATTATTAACCAAAATATCAATCTGTTGAAACGAAACTAAAGCTTGTTTAATAATCAGTTCGCAATCCGCTTCTTTACTCACATCGGCCTGAACCGCTACCGCCCTGATGCCATATTTTTTCTCCAGATCGGCTGTGATTTCGCAAAGGGTTACATATTGACGTGCAGCTAAAACCAGATTGGCGCCACGTTTTGCAAATTCTTCGGCACAGGCTTTTCCAATTCCGCTCGAAGCTCCGGTGATGATGATTACTTTATTTTTTAGGTTCATTTGTAGTAGTGAGTTATTGAGTAGCAAGTATTAAGTAGCAAGTATCAAGTATTGAGTAGCGAGTATTTTGTAACAAGTATTGGTAGCAAGTATTAAGATTTGATATCGCTAGGGTTATATTGTGATTATTTCATCATTGCGGTTTCGTAAGGTACGCGGGTAATGATCGATCTGCCCAGCGTAATTTCATCTGTATATTCCAGTTCTCCGCCAAAGGCAATTCCGCGGGCAATGGTGGTTACCGGTACATTAAATTCTTTTAGCCTTTTGTACAGATAAAACAAGGTGGTATCGCCTTCCATGTTCGGGCTTAAAGCTAAAATCACTTCTTTAATGCCACCGTGTACCATTCTGGCCACCAATCCATCAATAAACAAATCAGAAGGGCCGATGCCATCCATTGGAGAAATTAATCCACCCAAAACATGGTACACCCCGAAATATTGTCCGGTGTTTTCGATCGCCATTACATCGCGGGTATCTTCTACTACACAAATGGTTTCTTTATCGCGTTTAATTGAGGTACAGATTTCGCACACGGCATAATCAGAAATATTATGGCAGGTGCTGCAATGTTTAATCTGCTGTTTTAACCTGATAAAGGTATTGCCAAACTGATTCACTTCTTCCTGCTCTTTGTTTAAAAGATGTAAAACCAAACGCAAAGCTGTTTTTTGCCCTACACCAGGAAGTTTCGAGAATTCGTTTACCGCATCTTCCAGCAGTTTGGATGAAAAATTCATGGTACAAAAATAGGTAAAATCGTTCATTGGTTCAATAGTCATTAGTGAAAGGGTTAAGCGGTTAATTGTTTAAATTGGTTAACTGAAAATTGCATATTGCTTTAGTAGTTCATTGTTAATCGAATATTGGTTCATTGGATTTTCCTCCATTATCCATATTACATCTTACATTTTCCGTCTCCGACCATTAAGAAATTAAGGACATTAAGATTTTTCTCTTTGCTATTGATCATTGTAAATTAATTATTGGTTATTGCATATTGGTGATTGATAATTGGAGATTTGGTTATTAGGCGCTTGAACTTTGGACTGTAGACTGAGGACTATGGACTAATCTTCGGACTTCCGACTTCGGACTCAAGAATATTGCTTGATTTGATAGTTTTCTTTACATTTATCAGCTTAATACGAAACTATGTCTCCAACCATTCTATTATGTTTCCTGATCGGTTACTTTTTACTGCTGATCATTATTTCATTTGTAACCTCAAAAAACTCATCCGATAATTCGACTTTCTTTGTTGCCAACCGGAATTCTAAATGGTACCTGGTTGCTTTTGGGATGATTGGCACGGCACTTTCTGGTGTTACCTTTATATCCGTTCCGGGAGAAGTTGGCGCACCCAGCGGAAACCAGTTTCAGTATTTTCAGTTTGTTCTGGGGAACGCGGTCGGTTTTATTATTATCGCAACGGTTTTGCTTCCGCTTTACTACCGGATGAACCTTACGTCGATTTACAGCTATATTGAAAGACGATTAGGCCATTATAGCTATAAAACCGCAGCCTCTATTTTTTTACTAAGCCGCACACTGGGATCGGCCACCAGATTATACCTGGTAGTAATTGTTTTACAGCGTTTTATATTTGATAATTATGGCATTCCGTTCTGGTTAACCGTGTTGATTTCATTGGCGCTGATCTGGTCGTACACTTTTAAAGGCGGTTTAAAAACCATCATTATTACGGATACCTTACAGACGTTTTTCCTGGTTTTATCGGTTTTCCTTACGATTTATTTCATCTGTAACAGTTTAAATTTTAGCATTCCACAGGCATTTGAAACGGTAAAAAACAGCAGTTATTCTAAAATATTCTTTTTAGATGATTTCCTGACCAACAAATTCTATTTCAGTAAACAGTTTATCGGTGGTATTTTTGTAACCATCGCCATGACGGGTTTAGATCAGGATTTAATGCAGAAAAACCTGAGCATGGGTACCATTAAGGAAGCACAGAAAAACATGTTTACGTTTACAGGGGTATTTGTAATCCTAAATGTATTCTTTCTAAGTGTAGGTGCTTTATTATACATTTTCGCTACAAAAAACGGCATCGATATTCCTTTGGATCACATTACCGGTAAACCAAGAACAGATTTACTATTTCCCGAAATTGCTTTAAATAATCTGGGCGCCATACCGGCCATTATTTTTATGCTGGGTTTAACTGCTGCCACTTTTGCCACTACCGATTCGGCACTTACAGCTTTAACCACGTCGTTTTGTGTCGACTTTCTAGGGATGGATAAAGCAGAAAATGTAAATGCAAAAGATGCTGTAAAAAAGCGTCACACCGTACACGTAGCGTTTTCTATTCTGATGTTTTTAGTGATCATCGTCATCAATGCATTTAACAGTTCGTCGGTAGTGAGTTTAATTTTTACCATTGCTTCTTACACCTACGGACCGCTTTTAGGGTTATACAGTTTTGGATTATTTGTCAAAAAACGCGGACTTCATGATAAATTAGTGCCGATAGTTTGCTTATTATCACCTTTTTTATGTTACTTGCTTGCAACGAACTCGACCACTTTATTGGGCGGTTACGTTTTTAGTGTCGAACTGATTTTAATTAACGGTTTAATCACATTTATAGGCTTGTTGTTCATCAGCAAAAAAACTGATGCGCAAACCAAATTTTAATATTAGAATAACAGTATATGACGAGTGAAGAAAAAATTAGAAGTGCTTTCGAAAACAAAGACTGGCAGGAAATTAAAGTAACCGATTCCTGGCAAATTTTTAAAATCATGGCCGAATTTGTGGATGGCTTTGAAAAACTGGCTAAAATTGGCCCATGTGTTACCATTTACGGATCTGCCCGTACGGCCCAAACACATAGATATTATCAATTGGCAGAACAATGCGGTAAATTATTAACCGATCGTGGTTATGGTGTAATTACTGGCGGTGGTCCGGGTATTATGGAGGCTGGTAATAAAGGCGCGCATACTAATGGCGGTAAATCGGTGGGTTTAAACATTGAGCTACCTTTTGAGCAGTTCCACAATAAATACATCGATCATAATAAATTACTGGAGTTTGATTATTTCTTTGTGCGCAAAGTAATGTTCATGAAATATAGTCAGGGTTTTGTGGTTTTACCAGGTGGTTTTGGCACCATGGATGAGCTTTTCGAAGCTTTAACGTTAATCCAGACCGGAAAAATTGCACGTTTCCCTATTGTATTAGTTGGTGTTGATTATTGGGGCGGGTTAATTGACTGGATTAAAGGAACGATGTTGCAAAAAGAACACAATATCCACGAAGAAGATTTAAATCTTTTCAGATTGGTAGATACAGCAGAGGAAGCTGCTGAGCATATTTTCCGTTTTTATGATAAATATGTACTTAAACCGAATTTCTAGATTGGTTTAATCGTTCATTTGCCATTGGTTTATTAGTCCTTTGTGGATGGTTAATTGTTTATCCTTCAACTACGCTCAGGATGACAAAAATAATCAAACTGAGAATTGTAAATTGATTATTGAACTTTGATAATTGGTCATTTGTAAAAAAAAGTGCTTACAAACAATAAGCACTTTTTTTATTCCTTTTAAGGTGTAACTGTAACAATTCCAAGCCACTTCCATCTAAAATGAAACGCAATTAATATGTCGAAATTTATCAATTGGAGAAGTAACTGGCTCAGCGGTGATTTTCAGCTTTTCACAGATGGTGTTCAAAAAGGTATAATTTCTTTCAGTAGGTGGAGAAGCGATGCAGAAAGCATGTTTGAAGATAAAAACTATTTTTTCTCAAATGTGGGTTTCTGGCAGTCACAAACCAATGTAATCAACAGGAAAACCCATGAAGTGGTTGCAATCATTACTTACGATAGCTGGAAATCGAAGGCGGTAATCAGCTTAAAATCAGGCGAGCAGTACGAATGGAGATCAACTGGTATATGGAAATCGCAGTTTACCGTAAGCAATTATAAAGATGAGCATATTATGTACAGCTCGAATAGCAATACCGGAACAATATCTTCTGATACAGATAATGAATTATTGATTATTGCGGGTTTATTCATCAAACACATTTACAATAAACGTGTTGTTGTACTTGTTGCTTGCTTTATGCCCCTTATAATGATATCAATTAACCGTCATTAAAAAATAAATTAAAATCCTTTTGTGAGATGGAACAGGTATTGAATTGGAGAAAAGGTTTATTTGATAGTAATTATCAGGTAATTAATAATGGCTATTTAAAATTTTCGCTGAATTTTGGCTCATGGAAAAATACGGCCATCGCCACTACACAGGCGGGAATTTACCTGTTAAAAAGTGAAGGTTTTTCTAAGCCTGAAACCAAAATCATTGATAATAAAAATACGGTTTTAGCTGTAATTACTTACGATTGGCTGGGTTTTAAAGCAAGAATTGAATTTGCCTCTGGCGAAACTTTCGACTGGAGCTATCAAAACAGCTGGTTAAGCCGCTGGTCGTTAAATAACCATAAAGACAAACAGATTCTTTTTAACGCCTCAGCAGGAAATGGATTGATCCATACCAATGTGGATGACGATATGCTGGTTTTGACAGGGCTTTTTATCCGTGAATACTATTCGAGGTTACTTTTTGGACTTATCGTCTTTATATGCTGCATGCTGACTTTTAAAAGTATTTTTTAATAGATAAACGATCGTCATCCCGAACAATTTATTGTAAAAAATCAATATATTGACAGAGAAGTTAATGAGTATACACTCAAAAAACACCGTCATTTCGAGCGAAGTGCAACTTGTACCGATTTCACATCGGTAACGTAGTCCAGAACCCCAAGGCTCAGCGAAGCTAAATCTAACTCGAGATAGATCTCTCCATTCCACTACGTTTCAGTCGAGATGACGACTTTTTTTAAAGAAAAACTTCCGAAGTCTTCCCTTCACGCTTTCCCTTTCAGACTTCTGAAGAAAAACGCCTAAAGTCCGCTTACTCCCCCACTTACCACCAGTTTCATGGCGTCGGCAGCAGTCATATTTAAATCGGTAACTTGATCTCTTTTTACAATGCAAAGCTGACCTGCGAAGGAGTAAGAGAGTGGGAAATATACCGCTACTTCATCAGGCAGATTGAGTTTATGCAGGTCATTCTGTGTTAAAAAACCAATTTTTTTTAATCCCCCTTCCACTTCTACCAGTACAGGGTGATTAAATTTTTTCTCGTCGCCTACAAAAGCTTCTGTTAAGTCTTTTATGGAGGAATAAATAAAGTTCAGAAGCGGCAACCGTTGCATCATCCGCTGGAACCAATTGTACATTGGCTCGGTTACCAAATTGGTTACAAAAATACCGGCGAGTAAGATAATCGTTAAAACCGTTAATAGTCCTAAACCCGGGATGTTGCGACTTTCTCCTGTTCGTGGATTTACGCCTAAAATATTATTTACGTTTAACCAGCTATCAACAGTTGTAACTGCCCAAACTACAATAAAAATACTCACAGCAATGGGCACAACAATTAATAAACCTTTAATCAAATAGTTTAAAATAGCTTTCCCGACTTTATTCATGGTGCAAAATTAGGAAAAATATGGTTAAATGGTTAGGATTGTTATATTGTTTGCTTGCTTGGCTATTAATTGATGATTTCTCATACTTTTCAACTGTATTTTTGCCCGTTTTACCAACAATGAAGCAATAAAACAATTTAACAATCTTTCTTATTCGTAGAAATAAACCCTCTTTACCCTTTGCGAGATATTAGTTAAAATTTCATAAGGAATGGTATTAATGTCTTTTGCAAGCTGCATAATGGTGTGTTGCTGATTGAAAACGATGGCTTCATCACCCGGTTTTACGTCGATACCGGTAACATCCAGCATGGTCATATCCATACAAATTGAGCCTATTACCGGCACTAAATGGCCATTAACGAGCATTTTGCCTACACCATTACCAAAATACCTCGTATAACCATCAGCGTAGCCAATTTTTACGGTGGCTATTTTTCCGCCATTGGGCATCACGCCTTTTCTGCTGTATCCCACGGTTTCGCCAGGTTCTAAAGTTTTTACCTGTGTTACGGTTGTTTTAAGTACCATTACCGTTTGCAGGCCACGATTATTAGCCAGGGCAGAATCAAAACCATATAAACCAATACCTAAACGCACCATATCAAATTGTGCTTCGGGCCAGCGCGAAATACCAGAAGTATTGGAAATATGCAGCAATGGTTTATAAGCTAAAACATTGACCAATTGATCTGCAATGCTCTTAAATTTGTCGATCTGTTGCCCGGTAAAGCCGTCATGCTCTGCGGCATCACTGGCCACTAAATGAGAAAAGATACTTTGCACTTTTACCCTTGCCGAATCTTTTAACAGGCCAGATAAGGCATCCATTTCCGGTTGATCAAAACCTAAACGGTGCATGCCACTATCGATCTTGATGTGGATCGGATAATCAAAGTCATAATCCGATAAGGCGTTTAAAAAGCTGTTCAGAATTTCTACACTGTAAATTTCGGGTTCGAGCCTGTGTTTAATAATGGCTTCGAAAGCAGATTCTTCAGGACTCATTACCATAATGGGCAGCGTAATTCCTGCTTTGCGCAAAGCGATGCCTTCATCTGCATAAGCTACCGCCAGGTAATCTACCTTGTGAAACTGGAGTAAATTGGCAATTTCAAAACTTCCGCTTCCGTAAGAAAAGGCCTTAACCATAGCCATAATTTTAACTCCTGGCTTCACCTTAGAGCGGTAAAACTGCAGGTTGCCCACCATGGCATTGAGGTCGATTTCTAAAACTGTATCGTGTATTTTCTGTGTAAGAAGTTTACTAATCCGGCCAAATTCGAAACGCCTTGCCCCTTTTACCAATATGGTTTCGTGGTTAAACTGCAAACCTGGAAAAGCTTCAATAAAAGCGTTGGTGTCATTAAAAAATTGTGTTTCGAACTTAAAGAGATCAGCATAACGCGAAATGTGCGTTCCGACACCAATTAACCTGTTTACCTTTTTCTGTGAAAGCAGTTCAGCAATTTCGGTGTACAAATCCATATCGTCCCTGCCTGTTTCAAACAATTCGGAAAGGATAACAGTCTTTTTAGGATGCTGGTTTTGCTGATTTAAAAAATCGAGTGCAATAGCTAAAGAAGAAATATCAGCACTGTACGAATCATCAATAATCGAACATTGGTTAATGCCATTTTTCAGTTCGAGGCGCATGCTTACATGGCTTAATTTTTCCAAACGCTGATCGGCCTGCTCCGGAGTATATCCTAAAGCCAGTAAAGTTGCCCAACAGATCATGCCGTTTTCAATTGAGGCTTTATCCTTAAATGGCAACATGCATTCTATTTCTGCGTTCTGGTAAATGGCTCTTAAATAACAATTTCCCTCAATAGGTTCAACAGTAGTAATCTGTAAATCGGCCACCTGTTTACTGCTCCAGCTGAACTTTTTCTTCCCCGGTAGATCTTTTGTATTTACCTCAGTTACATATTCTGGAGCATAAATAAATAATTCTGAAGCTGCAAAAAGTTTCAGCTTTTCCGTGAGTTTTTCTTTTTTAGAGCTGAATCCTTCTGCATGGGCTTCGCCGATATTGGTTAAAATTCCGACTTGGGGGCGGATAATTTCGGCCAGGCGATCCATTTCGTTTACCGAAGAAATTCCGGCTTCAAAAATGCCCAGCGTATCGTCGGCTTCAATCTGCCAAACGGAAAGTGGCACCCCAATCTGTGAATTATAACTTTTTGGGCTTTTTACGATACTGAAATCAGCAGCCAGAAGCTGATAGAGCCATTCTTTCACAATCGTTTTTCCGTTACTTCCGGTAATGCCAATGGCTTTAAGATTAAACTGATTACGGTGATAAATGGTGAGCTGTTGTAAGGCAGCCAAAGCATCATTTACCAATAAAAAATTACAATCGGGATATTGATTAACATATTTGGCTTCGGTAATTACGAAATTGCGGATATCCTTTGCATAAGCATCTTTTATGAATTCGTGCCCGTTACGGTGCGACGACAAGGCAAAAAATACAGAATTTTCCGGCACCAAAACCGAACGACTATCGATCACCAGGTAGTGAATAATTACCTCTCCATCAACTAATTTCGTGTCGGCATTTAAAATTTCGGCTATTTTGGCTAAGGTATATATCGGGTTTTGCATGCTATTATATTCAGAAAAATACGGTAATCGCTATTATTTTTACGAATTTCAGTAATTAATTATGAAAAGCGGTAAACAAGAGGCAATATTATTGGATAAAAAACAAGCTTTGGCCAAAGCGGAAAGTTTTTGCGTTTATCAGGAACGCTCTCAAAAAGAAGTACGTTATAAACTGGTAGAATGGGGCATGCGTGGTGATGAGCTGGAAGAAATTATTACCGACCTGATCATCAACAATTTTTTGAATGAAGAAAGGTTTGCCAAAAGCTATGCATCGGGCAAATTTAACATTAAACACTGGGGCAGGGTTAAAATTAAGCAGGGATTAAAATTAAAAGGCGTACCTGATAAAATTTTACAAAAGGCAATTTACAGCATCGATGATGATGATTATTTGCAGACGATAGAAAAGTTAGCCCTCAAAAAAGCAGAAAGTTTAGGTGAAAATGATCCTTTTAAAAGAAAAAACAAGCTGATGAGCTACCTTCAGGCAAAAGGTTTTGAAACTGATTTAATTTTACTTGTACTGAAAGCCAGCAATTTAAATTAAATATTAAATTTTTAACAAGAAATCTCTTGACAGAAATATAAATCTGCCTATATTTGCATCACCAAAACGAAACAACAACATCAGTTTTGTTAATGCGAAAGTAGCTCAGTTGGTAGAGCACGACCTTGCCAAGGTCGGGGTCGCGAGTTCGAATCTCGTCTTTCGCTCCAAAATGCCTTCCTACCAGAAGGCATTTATTTTAAACTTAACCAAGCCGGTGGAGATCGGCAGCGGCTAATGCTCGGGTGGTGGAACTGGTAGACACGCAGGACTTAAAATCCTGTGCTTTCAAAGGCGTGCGGGTTCGATTCCCGCCCCGAGTACATCAAAAAAAATCGAACAAAAACCTTTCAGAAATGAAAGGTTTTTTTGTTTAAGGTCCGAATCTCTTCCGGGACATATTTAATCTTCAAAATTCTAAGCACCAACATTACCTGTTTTTACTTCTCCTGCCCTTTTATAGGTAACAATAATTACTCCGCTTGGCGTTACTACACTCTCTGTTAAAGTAAGTGCAGCAGGGATAGCACCGTTATCAAACAGCTTTTTCCCCTGACCTAAGGTTAAAGGATATATTTTGAGGCGTAATTCGTCTACCAGGTCATTTTTGAGTAGAAGCTGAATCAGCTTACCACTGCCCCACACCTGAATGTCGGCACCTTCCGAATTTTTAAGTTTTTTAATATCTGCTACATTTTTTAGGAAATTGCTATTTTTCCAGTCTGATTTTTCCCTGGTTTCCGATAATACATACTTTGCACCTTCATTAATGCCAAGCCAAAAATCGGCATGCTGTGGCCAGTAGGACTCGAAAATCTCAAACGTTTTTCGGCCCAGGAGGTATTCTGCCGGTTTCAGTTCTTCGGTAATAATCTTGCCAAAAACTTCATCGCCGTAAGATGCAGTCCAGCCCCCGTATTCAAAACCACCTGATGTATCCTCTTCAGGACCACCCGGGGCCTGCATTACACCATCTAATGTAATCATGGTTAAAACAGTTATTTTTCTCATATCATATAGATTTATGTTTAAATTAATTGGCAGCAGCTATTTTAGAAGTTGCTGTTGCTATCTTGCAATATTTGATTCTAGTAAACAATACAAAGATGAGGTTCATTTTAAAATTCAATCGCGTGAAGAAACGACAACTTAAGGGGTAAAATCCGACAAGAAAGATTGGCAATTAAAATCAAAAAAACCTGTTGCTAATTTCAAATACCGGATGGTTAATATTTTCACCAAATCAATAAATTTATTTTACCCAGTTTAAATTTATCGTCCTGATTTTTAAGCATTAATACATCAACCCTAAATTTTATTTTATTTTTTTTTGCATTGAAAAGTTTAATTTCTATATTTGCAACCCCAAAGGAACACAGCTGATGTGTAAATTTGCGAAAGTAGCTCAGTTGGTAGAGCACGACCTTGCCAAGGTCGGGGTCGCGAGTTCGAATCTCGTCTTTCGCTCCAAAATGCCTTCCTACCAGAAGGCATTTTATTTTAAACTAACCAGGCCGATGGAGATCGGCAGCGGCTAATGCTCGGGTGGTGGAACTGGTAGACACGCAGGACTTAAAATCCTGTGCTTTCAAAGGCGTGCGGGTTCGATTCCCGCCCCGAGTACACACATTGGTTTTAAATTTATCAAGTAAATCGTGGTAAATTTAACCGGACAAGACAAAAACAAACCTGGCAAGTATTTCAAAGCTAGGTTCAACTCCGTTACAGTCCGCAATAACCATCAACAAGAATTATAAAAGCCTGCAAATGATACATTTGCAGGCTTTTATTTTTATGTGCTACGCCCATTTCTTTAATAATGCATAAAAATAGCTAGGGTAAATCGTGGCAGTTTTTATTTCTGAATAAATTGCCACGATTTACATATAAAAAACTGTAAATGTACTAGTTCATACCATCTACGATAACATTAACAAATGGAGTTCCATTAGAAACCGCATCCAAAAGCTAGAGCATAAATTAAAAAACAAATACAGCATTATACCAGGATAGTTGACTTTACGATCAGTGGAGATATGCAGAAATTGAGGAATAAACTAGCTACAAATTAGTTGTGACAAAAAACTATATAAAACATACAATAGTATATATTTCAATAAAATAGAATTGCAGTTTAATAAAGATAGAGAGGTTATTTTCGATCTTTGCTTAGTTTTGGTAGCCAAAAGAGCAGATTATTACCTAAAAAACGGGCTTCTAAATGACTATACATAGTGTAAAAATTAATTTATTTCACTAACTTAATGACATTAAAATTAATATCGTCTAACAAGTTGAGAATAAATGCAAATAAATAGGTTGCTCGGTAGATTTTTAGTTTTGTCAGCTTTACTTTCAGCAAACTCCTGTATAAAAAAGGATCAAGAAGGCATCGATTGGAGAGAATTGGATAAGGCTTATAGAATGCAACCCCAGGATTCCATAAAACTGGATGCAGTTGCCTTTCTAAAATCGAACATATCCGATATCAGCTTTACAGAACCCGTTTTTTATAACTATAACACAGGGCAGATAAAAAAACTTTCACTGGATTCCTTCCAAAATCCAACTGAACTTAATA
The DNA here is from genome assembly GCF_052045455.1 of Pedobacter sp. 22226. NCBI lineage: Bacteria > Pseudomonadati > Bacteroidota > Sphingobacteriia > Sphingobacteriales > Sphingobacteriaceae > Pedobacter > Pedobacter sp. 22226. The sequence goes on from NZ_JBQEPB010000011.1 coordinate 18,767, forward strand.
ACTATATAAAAACTGAGCGGTTAAATACCTTAGCTTATCACCGCTATGACATTACTTCACTTTCAACAGAGGATATACGCAGAACCATAGATGACTCCTACAAAATCTGGAAGGATAACCCCTGGAAGCTTAACATTCCCAAGGAGATCTATCTCAACTATCTGCTCCCTTACAAGGTAATGAATGAGTCTCCAGTTGGTAACTGGCGCAGCTACTTCTTCAATGTTTTTAAGTTCCTACTGCCCATAAATAAAACTTCTGATACGCCTATGGCACGGAAAGATATAGATAGCTATATCGAAAAAGGGATTATAACCCTCGCACCGCCTAATGTATTCAGCGGAAATAAAGGCGATTTCCGATTCTCCACCTGGCCCTCACTCCAGGAGATGCTGACGGCCAGGAGTGCTGATTGTCATAGCGAGTCACTACGGAATGCCTATCTCTACAGGTCACTTGGAATACCAGCTGCAGTGGATTTTACACCATTTTATGGAGGTGGGAATGCGGGGCATTCTTCAGCCGTCTTCTGGGATTCCCAAAAGCAGGCATTTACGCCTAAGGCAGGTCAGGGATTTAATCCCGATTACAAAGCTTCGAAAATTTTCAGACTGAGTTTTCTTAAGCAAAAAATCTGGCAGGATACCATTCTCAACCTTGTAGGTAGCCCGGATAATTTCAGCATAGAAGAATTAAAAAATAACCATTGGTATGATGTAACCCGGGAGCATATCAAAACTTCAACAGTTACAATGCCTATGCCCGGCAACAGATTGAACTACGCCTATATATGCACCTATACTTATGGCAACTGGCGTCCTGTTTATTATGGAACAAAAAACAAAGAAAGCGCTTTTTCCTTCCGCGACTTAGGCCTTGACGTGATATATCAAACTGCAATTCCTGAGGGTAAAGGGTTTAAACTGACCGGCAGCGTCTTTCTCCTGGACAGTGCAGGAGTAATAAAGATGATTAAAAAGGCAAATGGTGCACCAGCAAGATCAATTGCGCTGAGTAAGATAAATTATGGAAGTGAGGCATGGATTCAAAAAAATAAAAGCTACACCCTGCGGGCAATCGACGAAAAAGGCGCGTGGCGAGACATCCAGACCCGTACAGCTGTTAAAGATTCCGTAATCAACTTTTCCAATATTTCCCTTGAAGGACTATACCTGCTTAAATGCAACGATAAATCCAAACGGCTGGAAAGACCATTCATATGGGTTAACAATACAGTGAGGTGGTATTGAACTATCATATCCGGACTGCTCGCTTAAGCAGGCAATCCGGATTGAATTATTGAGTAACATTTACTCCATGATTGTTTAATTGTAGACCGTTTTATCTATGCTGATGAGTAGTGGGCTGAGGTAAATATAACCTTCTACAGCGTTCTTTCTAAGCGGATCGTAATCGAACAGCTTATTTATTTTTGGAATAAGCATGTCGAGGGAGATTTTATGACCATCAATCTTTTTAGAACTATAGTTGACCACAAGCACGGAGATGGGTAAAACCAAGATGCTTTTTCCCTGAGACGGAACCAAAGAACTATAATCCAATTTTTTAAGGCCTTCGTAATTTTTGATTATCGCATTTCCTAAACTATCATTGACAACTATCTTTTCCACAATCGTCTTACCCTTCGTTTTCATAAGTTCTATCCGGATAGCTAAGCCATAGAAGCCAGCAGAATCACTCAGCTTTTTTGCATCAATCACAACGCATGCCTGGATTTTTTTATTTATAATTTCTCTTTGGTTATTTTGTGCGAATGTCGATATGGATAGAGATGCGAACATTAATATAAAACCGATACTTCTAAAATAGGTTATAAGTTGATGAATTTCTTTAAAAAGCATTTTATATCACTAAGTTTTAAAGTTATTTGAGTCCTATTTCAATGTCAAAAATCTGCCTGCTCGAGAATCTGTACATTTCGCCTAAAGAAAATAGTATCAGCTTACCATTATCTTTTACTTCTGGATATATCAGATTATCTTTTGAAAAATTTCCTTTTTGTGTAGTTCCCCAAGATAGGCCGTTTACGGCTAATACATCTTCCTTTCTGTTAAAATGCCAGGTTATGTTCTTTAAAAGAATCGTCTTTTGAGTATTGCTAACGTTTGGCTTTTGGGTATAGGCGTCAAGTAGCGAAATCCGTTCCTTGTAATTCTTCTTACTTTGATCTGCCAAAAGTTCCATGCCTGTAAAATCGATAAAACTGAAAGCTCCTTTCACTGTCAGCTTTTTTTTTGACTATCTGCTTGCAAAGAGTATCGTTAATAATTTTTAAACTGATATCTATCTGCTCACCTGGATCTAAAAATCTATAGTTATACAGATTAAGCTCGCTGCTGTCATTTCTTAAAAAAAATGAATTGGAAGTTTTAAGTGGTCTCAAGTCTTTATTTACAAGATAGATTTCTTGTGTTATGGGCGAAGCCAGATAATTGCCAGAAATATCTGATTGGTTAAAAATAGCAGCAATACTAAAGTCGTTTGCCCATACCAATTGCGAAAATGGCAACGAATTCTTATAACTTATTACCAAGACGGAGTCTTTAACAGTAAAATTGGCCTTCACTTCAAATTTCCCACCCAAAACCGTTGAGTTTTGAGCATACAAATTATGGCTGGTCATTACTAAAATTGTAATGACCAGTCTTTTAATTATTGCGGACAAGAAAGTTTGCTTGATTGCCATCTTGTAGATTTTTTTGAAAGAATTAACTCGAAATATTTACTCTATTTTGAACAGCTAGAATTAATGCATGAATTAATTTTATTTTTATTACTTATATAATCGACTGTTTGACAACTATTTAAGCTCTTGACACAAAGATTGTTTTCTTACAAATCTAAATACTGAGTTTTTAAGCAGAGCCTAATTAATTTTTCCATGAGCAGAAGGCAGATTGGCATCAACAATTGGTTCCAGTATGATTAAAGGTTTTCCAGAAACCTCATCGGGGATAAAATTCTTTATGCTATTTAAAAAACCGTTTTTATAATCTACCGAATCATCCGTTATATTGTAAAAATAATAAGGAAAAAGCACAATTTTTGAACCATACTCTTTAAATTTAAAGTTATCTACTTTCATCTTTTTTAATAAAGAATTGTCAAGCGCGAATGTTTTTTGTTTCAGGATTCAATTTATTTGAGTAGTACAGGGTATCAATTTTTCCTTCTTCATCAAAGGAAATTGCTATCGCAAAAAAGTGCGCAAAATTCTTTTTTGTATTTAAATAAGTGTCTTCACTCGCACCTTTAATAAGACATCGGCTAATATACACGGCCAACTTTGGTGTTTTCTGTCCAAAGGCTACGCTACCTAATAGCACAATAAAAATAAATAGTAAATATTTCATGATTAATTACAATATGTTCCCTTTTTGTCAGTTGCTGATTTATTAGTATGCTGGCTGTTTATTTTATTTATAGCATCCCTTGCTCCTGAGTTAATTTAGTTGTATAAAAATTAGTTCCTTCTAATCCTCCCAGCTTAGTCCCCATGCTTCTTGATCACTAATATTTGGAAAAGCAATCTTTAAAGCTCCCGTAATTAGAGTCACATATTTATTAGCCATATCCTCATGCTGGGCTGAAATATTGTATTTTCCATCTGGACCTTTACTTAGTTTGCTAAACATATATGCATGCAAAATCTCATGGTAAATGGTACTCAAAATATATTCTTGAGAATAAGTGGGCAATTTATTCTTATTTTGAATAAAAGCATTTTCCAATGGCATTATTTTAGGCATTTCGATATCTTCATGTGTGCTCGATTTTGAATTTTGAGCATATGCTTGATCTTCATTAAATTTTAGGTTAAATTTCATTATAATATCTTTAAACCCTTTTATATAATCCTATAAGCAAGCCATAGAGGTAAGCCATCATCCTTAACTGATGATATCAGCACTGACGCCAGTGAGAAGGCTAAAACCCAATTATTTTCCTTTAAAATAAAGGTTGAACAAATCCCATAAATCTAAAATGGCTTTTCTACCTTTTCTCCCAGGACATTTTTCATTGTAGTAATCCGGTGCATAAAAAAATAGTTCCTTAATACTATCTTTAGTGATAAGGTGTAGATAAATTTTACCTCCATCAGATACTGCATCCCCATTCTTTTTTATATCACAACCTTCTCCATCAATTTTATCATCCTTAATTTCCCACATTTTTAATTTAGAAGATTTTACCCAAAATTGTTTCAAACTATCTATTTTTAAATATTCTGGCTGAAAAAAAACATTAATATCAATAGGCACGAGATATATTAAATTTCCATTATTCTTTAAAAAGGCATCTTTAAAAATCTTAGGAATAGTTTTAAGCTTAGAATCAAGTACTACTCGGGGCTTGTAGGTATAGATTGAAATCGTATCACCAACTATACTTAAAATACGATAATTTGGTATGTTAAACGTACCTAAGCCTTGTAATATATAGGTACTATCTGCATTTTTTTGAAAAAATTTATGCATGGGAGTAATGCCTATGTTATTTTGAGCCTTAACATTTATCGAAAAAATACAAATAGCAAATAAATAAACTATAAATCTCATAATTTTATTTTTTAGGACATAATGGTGTACTGTTATCAGCAAATCCAGAATGATGTGCATTTTGTAAACCTTGCAAGGTAGAAAAATCCATTGTTTGATCTGTTCCCCCAACTTTAAATGTATAGTTTTTATAACTTTCCTTCCATAAGGAAGTTTCTCGAACTCCACCCCAAGCTATTGCGGTAGCATCTTTTAAATCGAGGTTTGGAAATATAGATTTCATTAAATTTACAAAAGGTATTATATAATTTTTAGAAATTTCTTCATGATTTTTCCCATGATTAAGATCACTTCCTGCTTTATATTGCAGATAAGCGTGTAGAGTTTCATGTATTATGGTTGCAACGGCATATTCTTGTGTAGCACTATTTAAAACACTTTCATTTAATAGGATTGAACAGCTGAAAACACCACCATCATAATTGTATCCAGTTGTCTTGCCATCAACAACATTTCCTTGGCTATCAAAAAGTTCGGATACATTACTAACGCCTACTTTTACTTTTGTATTGGCATCCAAACTGGTAATGATTTTACTAATCGTATCAGTAAAATTTTGACCATTCACCCCCTTTGCTTTCGTAAGTGCAATTTTTAAGCATTCATTTGTTAAGTTATCAACAATATCTTTATTTCCACTATTGGGTGTTCCGCTACTACTGCCACCACCACCACCCGGACTAACCGGAATGCCCGGATTTGTTGGTGGGGTTGTGGGGTTCCCTGGTGGCAAGAAAATGATTGGAGGTGTCGGCGGCGGCGGGTTACCATGGATCGTTACCTCTTCCAGCGTACCTCCATCACCATCTCCTCCAGACATCAGCTTAGCACCAGCCTTTCCATTAATCCTTTGCGAAACTGTCAATAGGCCACCATTAGGTCCGGTTAGTTTCAGCTCCTTTGTATCCGCTCTGTATATCCCACTCATGAACAACCTGCCGCTTCCAGTATAAAGGTTCAGCTGCGACTCCCCGACATAGGGGTTGCCCATATACTCCTTAATCATTCCCTGGGTAATGCCAGCTTTGTCCACCAGGATACTCATCTCCATGTAAAAAGCATTGTTATGCTTTAAGTTGTCTTTCAGGGGCGAGATGGGAATGCTGATCACCTTTACACCGGCTGAATTGGTATCCAGAGAGTAAGCTTTCCAGTTGACCAGATAACCTTTCACGCGGATATCGCTGCCGTTGTCTGAAGCTGGTAGCATGCTGTTTTCCTTGTACCAGGTCTTGGCCTTGTTTATCAGGGCTTCATTTGCGGACACCGTTTTTGAAGTTTCGGGATATAAGTTTTCTTCCTTCCGGCAGGAATAATAGACCAGGCAGGTGAGTAGCATAAAGCCGATACCGGCCCTGTAAATTAGATTTTTCATAGATTTAGATAGATTTGTTATTAAATTAGTATGTTCATAATAAGGTATATTTTAAAGCATTTGTCCGTTTTAAATATAAAAGTGCTTCAGCCCTGATTTGTGTTACTTCCTTTGAAGGCACCTTTATAGGACTGTTAAGTATGTCAAGCGCAAGTTCCTTAGCCTGCTGCTGCCGTCCCCATTCTATATAGAGCTGGAACATAGCATATTTCGCCGTAAACATTTTTGGAAAGGCATTAATAGCCTTTTTATAATAGATCTCAGCTGTGTCCTTTTTATCGATAAGCGTATAATTGTAAGCTGCCTGTATATAATTATAGGCTGAGGGCGACAAGACTACTGCCCGGTTGAGCAGGGGCTGCGCCTCCTGGTAATAAGAATGGTGCTGCAGGCTAAGGCCATAGTCAGACAGAAACAAGGATTCATTGGCCAAAGTTTGTTCAAGCTTTTGATATGCACCCCATGCATATGCCTCGTTATATTCCCAGGCACCTTTTTTCAATAGCTGCCATTGTTTCAACCCAGAAAATCTTTCATATATCCACTTGCTCATGAGCAGCACAGTGATCAGGGGTAAAGCGAATAGCATTTTTTTTAATCTGACTTTACCAAAGACAAACCGTTGCCTGAAAGATTCCGGGGCTACCGAAGATATAACTGCTGATATCGTAAAAAATAACAGGGACACCGGTATGGTCTGGAATGGGTAAGAACAAAGGCCAAATACGATCAGGATAGCCAAAGCTACCCCAAATAAAAACACCTTGTTATTAGAGAAATCTTTGTTTAGGGAAACCTTAAACAGCATAGCTATTAGGTATCCAAAAAATAGTAAGCCAGTGATTCCCGACTCTATTAGTATTCGGTAGGGCTCATTGAACAGGCTGTGGGTATCTCCAGCCAATAGTTTCTCCTCCTGCGACCTTATAGCCGAGCTAAAATAAATTTCCTGAAATCCGTTGTATTTTTTTTCTACAAAGCCAAGCCCTTTCCCAATAAATATATCGGCGTCTACCATATAGCTTCCGACCTTCCATATCAATAATCTGCCATTGAATGACCCTGGCCTGATAGCATACATCGCCACAACAAAAATCAAAAAACAGGTTCCGGCTATAATAATATTCTTAAGTCTAGGCATTTTATTCAGCAAGAAAAGGAAACAGAAAAGAATAGTAAAAACCAGTGCTGCAAGCGCCGTGCGGGAACCCGAAACAATTACTGTTGCCAAGGCAAAGCATGAATAGAATAGCGGAAGGTAAAAGTATTCTTTTGCACTACCTAACAAGGACAGGGCTAAGGGAATCGAGACAACTAAAAAACCTGCCATAATGCCGGAGTTGCCAAGCAAGCCATTAAAATAATATGGGTGACCCATTAAAAATCCAATCCAGAACTGGCCCATGATCAACAGCCCTAAGAAACATATTATTTCAGCTATAAATCCAAGACTATTTTTTGATAATAGCCTCTTTACAAACCAATAAAAGATGAGATAACTAAGGTATAAATTAACGTCTTTATCATAGATAAAACCTGTACTATAGCCTGAAGCTATTGTCAAAAGGCAATTATAAAGAACAAACGTAATAACCGTAAAGTCTATGAGGTTAACTACAGGAGTGTGCCTCTCCATAAATCCTATTGTAGTAAGATATAGGGCCACAAGCACCATTGTAAACGAAAAAACCAAAGGTTGATATTGCTTTGCAATAAAAGATGGGTAATAAAAACCGGAAAGAAATACCAGACAGAAAACTATCCCATATTTTAAGTCAAATTTCCATACTTTTTTTTCCATCCCTATAGTTTATCGACCGCCAGAAAAACTGACTTTTGTAGTAAATAATATAATACAGGGATGAAGTCCTAAACATATAAATAAATATTATATAATCCAAAAACGAAAATAATTTTATAAGTCCTGGAATAAAAAGAGAATCACAATGTACCACAATAGCTCGATATTCATCAGGTAAGAAAAGGTTTACGGCTAAAAACAGATTGTCAAATTATCTTTTGGCTATCTCTATTTGACTAAGTCATTATTTAAACCACAGCATAATTTTAAGCCTGGCTTCGATTATTGTATTTGAAGCCAATCAACACTTGGTCTCCAGTTTCGGGTACAAATGAAAATCACTGTTCTTGTTCACTTTTCAATGTTACATAGATCCAACCCATATTCCCGGTTTGTCGGGGACCTGTTTACTACGCAAATCCCTAATCTATTTAAAAAGAAATAATATGACCATTGATACTGGTATGTTGTGTCAGTTAAACCAAGTTAATGTTTAGCTTAAACTTCACAAGAGAGATCCATTGTACTGTGATGATTATAATTTGCGACAACAATAAAGAAATCAGATATAAAACAGTGAATATCTATAACAAATAGTAATATTCTGCCAAATAACAGTTGTCTGTTCTGCATCCTCAGGCAGTTAACAGATATATTCAACCATTATTACCTCAACGTTTAGCAAAGGAAATTGCTTCTAAAACCTTTCGCCGGTTAAGAGATCTGTTAGTTCGGGTGAAATGGCCCTGCCAATCCCGTTAAACAGAATTTTAATCCCCATTACCTCACCTATACTCTTATTATATTTTACGGTGAGTACCCTTTTATTATTTAGCAGAACAGAGGCCATTTTGTTTTGTACATTGATAATTACCTCGCCACCATTTTCAGGATCGAAGGCTAATGCACTTAGATCTTTATTGGTACCTAATTCCTTTACCTCAGAAAATTTATAATCACAAAAAGCTGCACAGCTTTTTCTAAACAGGTTTATAACGTGTTTATCTTTCGAACCGAGGATGAGGATCGCTGTTCCTACACATTGTGTACCCGGTCTGTCTTTTTCAGAGAAAACCTTGCAGTGGAACGAAAAATTGTCGCCATTAATATGTGAAGGTTTAATATTACTAAAACCAACCATGAAAGGTTTTTCGGTATCGAGGCCTGCCGAATCGAGTTGCCGGGGAGAAACGCAGATATTTTTTGGATCGAGCTTTTTCAGCCCAATAACCGGAAAAGCGCGTGAAGTATCATTTCCCGAGTTGGCTACCCAACCTTTTGTTTGCATAAATACGCTGGCAGTATCAATGGCCTTGCCATTATGAAAAAGAGTAGCATAAACCACTCCCGGGTTTTTAAAAAATTTTGTTACTTGTTTATTGCCGCTGATTTCTGATTTGGTTGCTTCTTCGGCCAGATCGAGCTGAAATTTTTCATCATGATCAAAATCCTTGTCAGCTTGCAGCCTGAAAATTGCAGAATGCGGTACCGTACCAAAAGGATTGATACAGATAAGCTTTACCTGCACCGGCGTATTGTGCCTAAACCTGATTAAGGTGATGAAACCCAAAAGCAATAGCGCCACAGAAGCAGCCAGTACAATAAAAAGCTTTCGCCCAACCTTAACTGGCTTTTCGGTCAAAACAATTTGGGATTCCTGAGCTGTTGCTTCCCGGGCATTTTTAGTTTCCCTGTAAAAACGTTCGAGTTCCTGCCAGTCGCGGTACCCGATAAATTGAGCAAGTACATCTCTGGTTGCTTTCTGCGGATAATAACGGTTGGAAGTTTTTAAGGTACCCAGCAGGCGGCGGAGTGTGTTTTCGCTTAAATAAACTTTCGTCTCTTTTCCAATCCGGGTACTCAGGGTTGTATAATTTCCAGATCGCCATTCAGCCAGAGGCAGCCCGCCCATTTTTTTTAAGATTTCGGCTACGCAATAATCTAACAATTCAAAAAATGTATGGGTTTCCTTATTTCCAGAGTCCGACATTACAAAAAATAATCAACTATAAATCAAATGGTTAAACATACAAAACAATTCAAAAACTTTGTAGCAACAATCATTAACCACCAAATTATATTTCAAATAGTTTTACTAAACCTTAAGGGCACATTACAAACATAACATATTCCAATTAAATACAGGATGACAACCTGCATTCAATTACAAGCGCAAAAAAAACTATTAATTATTTAAATAATCAATCCCTTAAATAGTTTAAAAACCAAATAACATAACCAACAAAACTATGTCTTTAATTAAACAACACAATTCTTCACACAAATGTGCAGAGTGGTTACCTGTTAAGAAACTATCCCAAAACCGGTGGTTAATTTTGGCCTTATCTTTTGCCCTGATTAGCCTGCAATCTAATGCTAAAAATCTATTACCGAAAATTGATATGGGAAAAACCAGGCTGGAAAAAGCCAGCTTATTCAATAATGAGTTCTCAAAGGCCAATTTTCTTGATATAAGCGGAAAAGTTGTAGATGAAAACGGGTTACCCATCCCTGCAGCAACCGTTACGGTTAAAGGAACCAAAATATTTACCCTGGCCGATGCCAATGGCCGGTTTTTGCTCAAAAACATCGAAGATGGCGCCATTATCATTGTTACTTACGTAGGCTATAAGCCTTTCGAAGTAAAAGCTTCGGCCGGTATGGTGATTAAAATGGTGCCTCAATCCAACCTGGATGAAGTTGTTGTAGTAGGCTACGGATCGCAAAAGAAGAGAAACATTACAGGATCAGTGTCTTCTGTAAAAATGGATAAAATTGCTGTTATTCCGGTTTCTAATCTTTCAAATGCCTTAGCCGGCAGGGCTCCGGGCATTACGGTTACCAACAGCTCAGGCCTTGCGGGTGCCACTTCCAGTATCCGTGTAAGGGGAAGTTTCAGGGAACCCTTGTATGTTATTAATGGAGTAATAAAAAACAAAGCTTCTTTTGATGCGCTGGATCCGAATGAGGTAGATCAGATCAGTATTTTAAAAGATGCGGCATCTGCTGCAATTTATGGTGCACAGGCGGGTAATGGCGTGGTAGTGGTAACCACTAAAACAGGTAAGGTGCAAAAGCCTCAGTTTAATTTTCAGGCAACCAACACATTATCTACCACTACCCAAACGCCACTTGGCGATATTACAACAGCCGCTGATGAGCTCACCTATCAAAACAGGGTAACCAGGTTTGAATGGGAACAAGGCCCCAGAACAACCCCTTATGTGCAGCCCAATAACCAGAGAGAATTTGATTATTTTAAGGATAAGATCTACAACGTAAACGATTATGTGTGGCGCAATCCATATTCTCAAAAATATGCCTTTAGTGTTAATGGCGGCAGTGATAAAATTACTTATTACACCATGGCGGGTTATACCAATGAGCAGGGCACTTATAACAATGTAAGCTTCGCAAAATTCAATTTGCGATCGGATGTTACCACCCAATTGAGCAATGCCATTTCGATGAATTTGAATTTATCGGCCTCCCAGCAAAACAACCGGCGCTTTTTTTGGCAGGGCGATTCTGCCGATGATTTTAACGTGGGTGATTTTTACCGCGTAACCTTTAACTGGACCAAACTATATCCTTTTTATACAGAGGCTGATGGCACCCCTGCCAATCATGTTACGGCATTTCCGGTGCAAACCCCGTTAGGCAGTTTTCAGGCCTGGAGTGTTATCGATCAGGTGAATGGCGACCGGTATATCGACACTAAAAACAGGCAGTTTAACCCTATTTTAACGTTTAATGTAAAATTAGATGCCATTACCAAAGGTTTATCTGCCAAAGTTGTTGGAAACTACGAGGCAGTAGATTACATGCGGAAAACATTTATTACTTACCAAAAAAACTATGTTTTTATTCCGAAAGAGGCAAGCGGCAACCGTTTTATTCCGGCAGCGCCAGATCCGGCAAGAACAAATACCTATACCTTTGGTCAAACCCAGCCAAGCTTAAGTTATGAAATGAACAATGCCTGGCGGTACCAGCTAAACGGCTTTTTAAATTACGACAGATCGTTCGATAAACATAAAGTAACTGCACAGGCTATATTCGAGCAATCGGAATTTAAAACCACTTACATTACCACTACCGGATATGCGCCTACAGCGAGTATCGACCAGATGTTTGCCTACTCCACCTCGGCCGGCAACAGAACTGGTAATGCAACTGAAGCTATTGGCGTTAACGGTGGAAACGCCTTCAACTCATGGATTTCGAACATGGCATGGATCGGCAGGCTGGGCTATAATTTTGACGAAAAATACCTTGTTGATTTTTCATTCCGGTACGATGGAACGCCGCTGGTTGCTGAAACTAAAAGATGGGGTTTCTTCCCTTCTGTATCTGCAGGCTGGAGAATATCTCAGGAAAGTTTCGTAAAAGATCATGTAAAATGGCTGAGTGATTTAAAACTACGCGCATCATATGGTACAACCGGAAATTTAGTCACTACAGATAACAACACACTTAGTCCTTTTGGCTTTGAACAAACCTATGGCAACGGCAACTCCTATATTTTTGGCAATACCCTTTTCCGCGGCGTTTCGCCGGGCAATATCCCCAGTCCAAACCAAACCTGGGCAACCATTTATAACTACAACCTAGGCCTGGATTTTGGTCTGTTAAACAATAAACTAACCGGCTCCGTTGATGCTTTTTTAAACAACATGAAAGATATCCTGGGAACCCGGTCGGTTACCATTCCGGCAAGTTTCGGACAAGGTACAGCACCAGAAAACTATGCAGCCAGAAGTTTTAGGGGAATAGATTTTAACCTGGAATGGCAGGATAAGGTTGGCGAAGTTTCTTATTCGGTATTTGGCAATTTAGGTTATGCAAAAGACCGCTGGGATGTACTGGATCAAAGTGCGGATTATTTGCCGGGTGGCGCAAACGCCTGGCGTAATGCAATCGGTCAGCCAAACAACAGGATTATCGGTTTAAAAGCCATTGATTTAATCAGGACACAGGAACAGCTGGATGCCTTAAACGCCAGGGGATTTTTACAATATGGCAGAAAACCTTATCTGGGTGCCATTCTTTACGAGGATTTACGTGGTGATGCTTATGCCCCCGGCGCCAACAATAAAATAGACGACAATGATTTTCAGGTGCTGAGCAATAATGCTTTGCCAAGAATAAATTTTGGTTTTGGTTTCAGGGTTAACTGGAAAGGTTTTTCTGTAGATGCATTATTACAGGGCGTGGGTGCTTACGATAAGGTGATCAGTAACCAGGAAGGGGGTGGTATGCGCCAGCATGGTGGTAATTTCCGTACGTATTACCCGATATGGGCCGGCGATGTATGGACACCCGAAAATCCTAATGCCAAATATCCAAGGCCTGTTGGCCAGAACTGGCAGGAATCCGGCACGGGGACTTCGAGTTTCTGGATGGTTAATGGTTCTTACCTGCGTTTAAGAAACATCAATGTGGCTTACGATTTGCCACAAAAGTGGGTAAGCAAAGCCGGACTGGCCGGTACACAGATTTATTTTAATGGCACCAACTTATTAACCTTTTCAGCCATGAAAGAGTTTCAGGATCCTGAACAAAATAACTATGATTCCTTCCCCATTATGAAAACCTTTACCCTGGGCCTAAATGTTAAATTTTAACCGGTTATTTTAAAAAAATGAAAAAGATATTTCTATTCCTCATAGCCGTTACCTTGTTCTCGGCATGCAAAAAAGCACTCGATGTTGATAATTTAACGGCTTACGACCCTGATCAGATCTGGAATGATCCCTTGCTTGCCGATGCCTATTTAACCAATATTTACCCTACAGCATTTGGCAACTGGAATGTGGGTGCCGATCGCAACAGCGACCAGTTATCGGGTATTGTTTTTCCGCAAGATGCCGTAACCATTACCAACGGAGGTTTGGGCAACTGGAACTATAATCCCGTTAGGTTGGTCAACCAGGCCATTTTAAACATTCCGAAAGGAACTTTACCCGAGGCCACCAAAAACAGGATTTTAGGGGAAGCTTATTTTTTAAGGGCTTACTTTTATTTTGGCATGGTGCGCACCTATGGCGGAGTGCCCTATATTAAAATCCCTCAGGACAGGTACACCGACGAGCTAAACGTGCCCCGCAACTCCACTAAAGAATGTTTCGATTTTATGAATGCCGATTTAGACCAGGCCATTACTTTATTGCCAAAACGTAATTTACCCACCGCAGCAAACTGGGGAAGAATTGACGGGAACTTTGCCTTAGCTTTTAAAGCCAGAATGGCACTTTACAAAGCTTCACCGCAATTTAATCCGGGTAATCCATGGGATAATGCTTACTGGGCCGATGCATATACGGTAAATAAAAAAGCTTATGATGATTTAAAATCGCAGGGTTATAAACTGGTAAGTGATTATGCCAACATTGCACTAGCTGAACGTAATACGGAAGTGGTGTTTTCCGTAATCAATCAGTTTCCTGATAAAACAGCCAGCTGGGACAATGGTGCACGCCCTTTATCATTATCAAGGGGAAATGTGGTAGCCGGTCCAACTTTAGAGTTTGTTAAGGCTTTCCCCATGAAGGATGGAAAGCTATACAATGATGTTTCTGGCAAATACACGGTTTCTGATGCAGATTTTTTAAAATCGTACTGGAAAAACAGAGACCCAAGATTTGAAAAATCGATGGTGTGGAATGCAAAAACGTATCCTGTTGCCGGTACCGTTACAGGCTATCGCCAATACACAGCTTTAGGTATTGCCAATGCGCTGGATAACAACGGAATTAACCCAAATTCGCCTGACCGATCTACCAATAACAACGTACATACCGGCTTCTTTATCCTGAAAAACTGCGACCTGAGCTTAACCCAGGCCACAGTATTACAATACGGAATTGATTATGTATTAATGCGTTATGCAGAAGTAATGCTCAATTATGCAGAAGCGGCGAACGAAACCAACCATTTGGCAGAAGCACTGGATATTTTGAAGCAGATTAGAACCAGGGCAGGCATTGAACCTGGTACCGACGGTAATTACGGTATTGTGGCAAATACCCGCGAACAAATGCGCAAAGCCATTATGGACGAAAGAAACATTGAACTATGTTTTGAAGGTTTCAGGTTTAACGACCTGCGAAGATGGCGGATGTTCAGTTTACTGGATAATAAAGGTAAAACCGGATTGGAAGCCATAGCCATAGAGGCTGATGGTACAGAAATGGCATTGGAAAAGGCAAGATCGCTTGGTCAGGCCAGCCAGCTGCTAGAAGAAAATTTTAAATATGTTCCACTGGCTGTACCTCAATCAGGCAATAAAATAAATGTTGTTCCCGATAAATATTATTTCGCTCCGATACAGCAGAGTATTATCGCAAACGCCAATAAACTACAGCAGAACAAAGATTGGGGAGGCACTTTCGACCCTACGCTCCAATAATAAACAGAAAGTATAAGGGGTGTGCCCTGTAGCCGCCCCTTTTTTTAATAAAACACGGTTAAATAAACGATCATAAATGACTAAACCCATAAAACCACTTCCCTACTTATTTTTCATCTTCTTTTTTACCAGCTTATTTTCCAATGCCGCTACCCCTATCGAAGATTTAGCAAAAAGGATAGCCAAACCCTACGCCAAAAACATCATTTTTGAACAAATACCAGGCAATAATGGAAAAGATTTTTTCCAGCTGGAAAGTGAAAATGGCAAGCTGCTTGTAAAAGGGAACAGCTATAACGCTATGGCTTATGGCCTTAACCACTACCTCAAATATTATTGCAATACCTCAATTTCGTGGTATAAAGACGATAAAATTGACCTTCCGAAAGTAATGCCTGTATTAGCGGGCAAAGTTAACCAGGAAGCCAGGGTTAAAAACCGTTTCTTTTTAAATTATTGCACATTTGGCTATACCATGCCCTGGTGGGGATGGAAAGACTGGGAACATTTAATAGACTGGATGGCGCTTAACGGCATCAACATGCCACTTTCCATTACCGGGCAGGAGGCCATCTGGTACAAAGTATGGACAAAAATGGGCTTAAGCGATGAGCAGATCCGCGGTTATTTTACGGGACCGGCTTTTTTGCCCTGGCACCGCATGTCGAACATTGACCACTGGGACGGTCCATTACCTAAATCGTGGCTGGAGAATCAACTCGCACTGCAAAAGAAAATTGTTAAACGCGAACGTGAACTGAACATGAAACCAATTTTGCCAGCTTTTGCCGGGCATGTTCCACAGGCCATTAAAACCAAATTTCCCAATGCAAAAATTACCGATCTGGGTACCTGGGGAGGATTTAGTGAAGAATATTACAGCCACTTCCTCGATCCTTTCGACCCTTTATTTAAACAGATACAAACTGCTTTTTTAGAAGAGCAGACCAAAGAATTTGGTACAGACCACATTTATGGAGCTGATCCATTTAACGAAGTAACGCCACCCAGCTGGGAGCCAAAATACCTGGCCAGTGCTGCGGATGTAATTTATAGCTCGATGAAATCTGTAGATCCATCCGCTGAGTGGCTGCAAATGACCTGGGTATTTTATTTTATGCGCAAAGACTGGACAAATGAGCGCATTAAAGCGTTTGTAAGGGCCGTACCACAGGATAAAATGACACTTTTGGATTATTATGCCGAAAGTACAGAAGTATGGAAACTCACCGAATCTTATTTTAATCAACCTTATATCTGGTGCTACCTGGGTAATTTTGGCGGCAACAGTATGCTGGTTGGCAACCTGCAAACAGTAGAAGACAGAATGGAAAATGCATTTAAAAACGGTGGTGCAAATTTAACCGGAATAGGCTCTACCCTCGAAGGTTTTGATGTTAATCCCATTATGTACGATTATGTATTTGAAAAAGCATGGAGCACCGGAAAAACAGACGTTGATAACTGGACAAATAACTGGGCAAACAGGCGGTTGGGCAGTGTAAACACACAAAATCAAATCGCATGGAATAACCTGGTAAAAGAAGTTTACAACAAGCCTTCACAATTGGGCCAGGGGATTTTGGTTAACGCAAAACCAAGTTTAAAGGGTACCGTACACTGGACTCCTAATCCAAAGTTTAGTTATAGTAACAAAGCACTTTTCGAAATATGGCAGAAAATGCTTGCTGTTCCAAATCCCAGCCATCAATCTTTCAATTATGATGTGGTTAACATCGGCAGGCAGGTTTTGGGCAATCATTTTATTACATTGAGAGACGATTTTACAGCAGCTTATGAAAAAAAAGACATTGCGGAAATGACCAAAAAGAAAGAAGAGATGTTAAGCCTGATTGATGACCTTGATAAATTACTGGCCACGCAACCAAGCATGCTTTTAGGAAAATGGATAGCTGACGCCAGAAAACTCGGTAAAAATGCCCGTGAAAAGGATTATTACGAAAAGGACGCCAGAATGCTGATTACCGTATGGGGTGGCAAACAACGCTCGCTAAACGACTATGGCAACCGCAGCTGGGCGGGCTTAACAGGCGGTTTTTACAAAAAAAGATGGCAAATGTTTTTGGATGATGTTTTACTGAGTGCTAAAGAAGGAAACAAATTTGATGAGAAAGCTTTTAAGCTAAAAACGTATGCTTTTGAAGATAAATGGCTTTTAGAAAAACAAAAATATGCCGATAAACCAAAAGGCAATAGTTATCAGCTTAGTTTAGAACTGTTGCATAAATATGCAGCATCGGTTAATTAAAATAGATCCGGAATCATAACTCTTCTATCAATATAACGCCTAAGATCATTTGATTTTGGGCGTTGTATTTTCTGCGCGCCTTTACCTGCAGTAAGTTTTTATATCCGCTCGCGAATACAATTGTATAAATTAAAAACAACTGGCTGTTTATTTTTATTATCCTTAAATTGGAACAAAAATCTATAGTATATGAAAATCCTGATTACTTTTTTACTTTGTGTTACCGGTTTTGTAAGCCAGGCACAAACCTCTAAAGAACTTATTGGAAAATGGAAACTGGTAAAGGAGACGACAAATGGCGTGGTAAAAACGCCAGACAATGTGTACCAGGTGTTTATGGAAGGTGGTAAATTTGAAGGGATTAACGGAAACAATTCACGTACCGGCAAATGGAAACTTTCCGAAGACAATAAAAAACTAACGGTCAGAATCAGTATTGTGTCCATCAAATTTGACGTGGAGTATTTTGATGCTAAAAAAAGGATCATCAGCAGCGACAAAATCGGAACACTGGAATATGAGAAAGTTGAATAATGCAGTTTATTTAAGTTAAACATCCCGCTCCGATGTTTACCAGATTCAGACCCGCAGAAAAATCAGTCCACTTTCCTGACGACAGGAGGTTTGTTGCATAAAAAGTTATTCTGGAATGATTTGCAGTAGAAGGAAAGCAAACAGGGAATGTTATTTTCTGTAATCTAGCTTGCATAACATCGAACCGTTTCCATTGCTGCAAGCTCAAAGGTTAGGTTAACCGATCGCCCGTCAAGCGGTCTGGTGCAATGCTTAACCATTGCAGGAATGGTAAACAGCTGTCCTGGTTTCAGCTCAACCGTACGGTCTTCAAGATCGATTAATAAAATGCCTTCAATGGCCATAAAAGTTTCATCACTGTTAGGATGGTAGTGCCAGTAAAAAGATTCTGTCATTACCCCTACCCTTACTATATGGTCGTTAAAAAGAGAAAGCGGAATATTTTTATAGCTGCTTATACCAGCAGTTTCCTGCCCAATATCAATTACGGTAAGCTGAGGGATGGTCTTAGTCATTTTTATTTTAGTTTAAAATAGGGCCTGAGTTCATTCTTACAGTGACCAAACGGCAAGTTCATAACCATCAGGATCAAGAAACTGGAACCTGCGTCCGCCAGGAAAATCAAATATTTCTTTTGAAATCACCCCTCCTGCGTTAAGCACCTTTGTTTTGGTTCCTTCCAAATCCTCTGAGTAAAGAACAACCAGGATACTTCCTTTCGAAGGCTCACCCAAAGTAAAACCTCCGTCCACAAAATCCCCTTCAAATGCGGTATATTCCGGCCCGTAATCGGTAAAATTCCATCCGAACGCCCCGGTGTAAAATGCTTTTACCTTCTCCAGATCGCGTGAGAGAAATTCAAGGTACTGCACCTGCTGGTGCTTAAGTTTCTGCTGGTTGTTGCTCATAATATTTCTTTTTTTCAAAAATACCGATAAATGACCTTATCCTTTTCGAAAAATTCAATAAATCATGTTCCCTTACACAAAAACCTTTACGGCGATGGTTTTCTTTAAAATAATCTGCCAGATTGTTGAGTTACTGGTCGTAATACATCTTAAATCGTTAAAATTGAGGCATATAACTGTTTTGATTTAAGGATCATTCTATATTTATGCCTGCTGAAAAATAAATTTCAATTTAGCGCATTTAATTAGCCCAGGGCATATTTAAACAACATTATCACGTGTATAATTAAATAGCCTCTAATGTTAATATCGAGCTTGTTTCACTACGGAACAAATACCACTTTAATCCTGAGCTCATTAAACTTTCTCCACTATAAACCTGCCCGTCTTCAGTAAACTGCGGTTTAGCCTCTGCCCTCAGGTTTATTTCCTTAATTTTGTACTTCTTTTTCGGATCCAGACCATTTAAGATGATGGCCGGATAATTTTGTGCCTCGCTCACCATTAAATTATAAGCAAAAAGTATAGCGTTAGTTTTAGTACTATCTACATACATTAAAGAGGCACTATTCGTTTTATATGGAGATACCAGGCGGTATAAGTCGCCATAATTGATTAAAGGTTGTAATCGCTTATAATTTTCTACTGCCGCTTTACTAAATTCGATATCCTTCTGGCTCATTTTCTTTACCTGCACATCGAAACCCATTTTGCCCGACATTGCCACATCCAGCTTAAATTTTAAGGACTGCTTGCCCCAGTCAGTAACATGGTTACAAATGGTTAAGGCTGGAAAGAAATAGGAATATCCCCATTGTATCTTTATGCGGTCTAACGGATTGGTATTGTCACTTGCCCAAAACTCCTGAAAGTATTTAAGTGCCCCATACTCTACCCTGGCGCCTCCACTGGCACAAAGCATCATTTCCAGATCCGGATATTTGGCTCTCACCCGGTTTAATACATGGTAAAGTCCCTGAGTGTATTTCACAAATAAGGCATTCTGGTCTTTTCCCAGAAAAACGCTATATGGATTGCTCATCACGCGATTGCAATCCCATTTCATGTAAGCTATACCGGGCGATTGCTGCATTAAATTATCCACCACACCAAACACAAAATCCTGAACTTTCGGATTACTAAGATCGAGTACCAGCTGGGTACGCTGCAAATCTTCAGGACGATTTGGTGCTTTTAAAAGCCAATCAGGATGTTTTTCATATAACTCACTTTTAGGATTAACCATTTCTGGTTCTATCCAGATCCCAAAATTAATATTTTTGTTTTTTGCTTCCTTTACAAGATAACTTATTCCGTTGGTTAGCTTTTTCTTATTCACTTCCCAGTCTCCAAGTCCGGCTTTATCATTATCACGCGGATATTTATTTGCAAACCAGCCATCATCCAGTAGAAAAAGATCGACGTCCAATTTTTTCGCACCATCAAATAAATTAACAAGTGTATCCTGATTAAATTTAAAATAAGTTGCCTCCCAATTATTCAATAAGGTCTGCCTGTGCTGTTCTCCCTTCCAGATGCCGTTTTTAATTGCCCAATGGTGAAAATTTCTGCTTACCTGACCCTGCCCGCCGTTGGTATAGGTAAAGATGAAATGCGGTGTCGAAAAACTTTCCTTGGTTTTTAAGCGATAGGCTGATGCATAGGCGTTAATGCCACAGATCACTTTCAGTGCCTCTCCAAGTCGTGAGTTGTTTTTAAAAGTCTCAAACTGTAGATCAAAATTACCGCTCCAGGCCAGTGAGCCACCAAAAACCTCTCCTTTATTTTCGTCGTCAAGCTGCTCTTTCGATAGCATAAATGACGACAGGCCATTTTCTACAGTTTTAACACCAAGTTTAGATTGAATGCTGTAAAGCCCATTTGGCAGCAGAAATTGTTCCATCTGCGCCTCTATTCCCCAATCGCCGTTAAAACGTGTAAGGTAATTGGTAGCGCCGGGGAAATTTAAAAATACAGAAGCATAACGGTTCAGCAACACATCACCTTTCTCCTGATTTTCGATAACCGTCCAGGTTTCAATAATATTTTCTTTTTGAAAAGCCTTAAAATGCAGGGTTACATAAAAATGATATGCCGGATCTTTTAACCGGATATTAGTTTCAATCACGTTATCATCTACATTCCTTATTTCTTTTGATAAGTAAGCCAGCTGCAGCGACATATTGCCATCTGCATGTGTTACGGCTAAAGCAGGCTCCTGAAGATAAGTAGCCCCACCTGTAGCATAGGCTGGTAATTCGTATGCATTTATATTCCGGTAGGAGGCAGAATCAAGCAGATTAGTACCAAAGTAAATTTGGTTTAACTGTTTGTCTTTATTTACGCTGTAAACCAATGCTGATTTCTCGGTACCGATTATAATTTTTTGTGCATTTAAATTTAAGTGGTAAAATATGGCCAGGGCAAATATCAAAAAACCGCGATTGTTTCTATACTTCATTTGTAAGAGATGCTTGTTTGTTAAAGGATATAATGATGTAAAGCCGCATTCTGTATGGTTAGATCATCAGCAACATCAGTAAACAAATTTAACAAACACTAAACAAAAGACTAACCAGCTATTAACGGATTAAGATAAGATCTTAACCTAAGATATACCACAGCACATTAATTTGTGATGACCGGTAGCCAAATGAGAAACAAAATATTTAGATGATAACCGGATGGTGTAAAGACTTTTTAACTGTATCTGAATTTCTATGCCAAATGCATTACCGCATAAAGCGCTGTTAAAGAAACCATTACCCACAGCAACAAACCCTGAAGCAAAGGTTTAAAACCTACCGCTAACAATATTTTCCGCGATAGCCCTGCCCCTATTAAAAAAAGTGTAAGGGTAAGCCCTGCCTTTGCAACAGAGATTAAATAAGGACGCCATGCGGCAATGGCCGGCAGATAGGTATTGGCTACAATGGCCAGTACAAACAAGATAATAAAATAGGGAAAACTGATTTTTTTGGATGGGTTTTTAAATAAAAAGGTAGACAGAAAAGCTACAGGAATAATCCATAGCGCACGTGCCAGTTTAACGGTTGTGGCCACCTCCAGGGCTTTTGCCCCGAATTTACTGGCTGCTCCCACCACCGAGCTGGTATCGTGAATGGCAATGGCGCACCATAGGCCAAACTGGCTTTGCGAAAGGTTTAAATAATGCCCTACGAGTGGAAAAACTAAAAGCGCCAGGGCATTAAAAATAAATATGCAGCCTAAAGCTATAGAAACCTGCTTTTCTCCTGCAAGTATTACGGGTGAAATGGCGGCAATGGCACTTCCGCCACAAATGGCCGTACCTGACGAGACGAGGTAAGCAGTCTTTTTATCGATACAGAGCCATTTGCCAATAAAATACCCCATAACCAGCGTCCCGATAATTGAGAATATGGTAAAAATTATACCTTCTTTACCTGCCTGAAGCGCCGAATGCACGTTCATCCCGAAACCAAGCCCTACAACAGAAAACTGAAGCAATAAACTGGTACCTTTATGATTAAGCGCCATATAAGGATGGCCGGTAAACTGGGCAACAGCAAAACCTAGCAAAAGCGCAACTGTTGGACTTACAAATGGGGTAAGGCAAAGTATTATGCAACCTGTAAATACAATTTTTTTAGTGAATGGATTTACTTTGAAAATAAGCCCCTCATCAGATTGGGCAGAATGACTATGAATATTCATTTCATTATTGTTTTGATATTCAAATATCCATAACAATAAACCTGTTTTTAAATCACAATTACGAATGATCGATAACTAAAAGTTATTAAATAACACATTTAATTAATGTATTTTTTGTTTTTTAGCAAAGCGGATAAACAATTCTGCAAGCGAAGAAGCCTGGCCGTGTTGGCGGATAAAATGAAATGGCCGTTCGATATTTAATCCCTTTACATCAATAATCCGGAGTTCGTTATCCCTGATTTCTTTTAATATCGAGTAAATAGAAACAAAAGCTAAACAATCGCTATGGCTCAAATACGATTTAATACTTTCCGTACCACCCAGCTGCATTTCCATTTTCAGGTCAGAAAGTTTAATGTGTTGCTTAGCCAATGCCACACCAATTACTTCGCGTGTGCCAGACCCCGGTTCTCTTAATAAAAACGGATAATTAAGCAACTCTTCGGGTTTTAAAATATCCTTTCTGATTTTAGTATTTCCTGAGGCGGCTACCAGCACAATTTCATCACGCAGATAAGGTTCATAACTGATTTGCGGGCTACGCGAAATACCTTCAATAATGCCAATCTCTACCTCTCTGGCCAACAAAGCCTGTTCGATATCTTCCGTATTTCCGGTTAGCAACTGAACATTTACCGACCCAAATTTTTTATGGAACAGTGCAAGCACTTTTGGCAGGATATATTGCGCAACGGTTGTACTGGCCCCTATCCTCAGCACACCACCATGTTCCTTATTCAGCAGGTTCAGGTCATATTCCAGCTCGCCATATACCGCAATTAGCTGTTCGGCATAAGCAAGCAGCACCTTTCCGGCAGCGGTTAGTGCTATTTTTCTATTTCCACTACGTTCAAAAAACGTTGTTTTATACTGTATTTCTAATTCTTTAATGTGTTTGGTTACCGCAGGCTGCGAAATAAAAAGTTCAGCCGCCGCACGGGTAAAACTAAGGCGCCTGGCCACGGCATAAAAAACCTGCAATCTGAAATCGAGCATATTCTTATAAATATTTACAAGTATATAAAATCTGGTTTATTTGTTATTGGTTGACTGGTTAATGGTGTGATTGTTTATAACCAATGATAATAAGAAATTTGCCTGTGCAAACAATTAACTCCAGACCTGGGACTAAAGACTACGGACTAACTTAACCAAATCCATTTAAGCTTATTATTCGTTTATTTACATATAAAAACACATACAATGAAAATATTAATTGCACTATTATTTCTGTTAAGTTTTGGGTTTAATGCCAGTAGTCAGGAAACCAAGACTCAAATAAAAAACCCATATTATTCCCGCACCAATACTAAAAAATTAAATGTTAAAAATTCGGAATGGAAAAAAATCTTATCTCCTGCTTTGTATGCGGTAGCGCGGGAAGCAAACACAGAAAGGGCCTTTACAGGAAAGTTATGGAACGCCAACCAGAAAGGAACCTACTATTGTGCTGTTTGTGGCAATGCCTTGTTTAAATCGGACGCTAAGTTTGCCAGTGAATGCGGCTGGCCAAGTTTTTTTGAAACCATCCGTAAGGGAAGCACCATTTACAAAGAAGATAACAGTTTAGGTATGGAACGCACAGAAGTAGAATGTGGCCGTTGTAATTCGCATTTAGGGCATATTTTCGACGACGGGCCTGCTCCTACCCATAAACGTTATTGCATGAATTCGATCGCGCTTGACTTTGAGCCTGATGGTTTCGCACAGTAAACAGGCTTAAATAAAAAAGGCTTTCTTTACCATTAAGAAAGCCTTTTTTTTTACAGATCAGTATCTTTTTAGCTTAAGATAATCTGGTAATTTACATTTACTCTTTTCGGATAATTGCTTTCCTCACTGTTTAAGGAAACAAATGCCGCATTGCCATGAACTTCGTTTTTCAATGCATGTTCGTAATGCGCCTGGATAGCTTCCTGATAATTCTGCTGAACGCTTTTTGTAGTTTCGGCTAAAAGATTTCTGTCATTCAGGTTTTCCGGCAATAAAGTAATATCGCAGTTTCCTTCACTGATTTCTTTGACTAAGTATTTCATTTTTGGTTTTAAATCTTCGTTTCCTGTTTTATGAATAACATTTCGAGAACAGCCAAAAATATGGTAACGCTTTATTTTTCATGTAATCTAAAAGTTAATTTTTAGCCTAAAATCATGTATTAATTTTAATTCAACGCGTATCATTCTAACCACAGCAGGCAAATAAGATCAAAATAAGGCTTCACAGCCATCCTAATCACATACTTATAAACGAATATAAAAAGACTGAAACTTTTAGTTAATGCCTTTGTTTAATTATACAGAACGCATTTATTTACAATACGTTAATCTAAATTAGAGGATAAGGAAATGAAAAAGATATTGGTGGTTGATGATAATAAGGAGATATTAGAGGTTATAGAACTGATTTTAGGATCGGAAGGCTACGAGGTAAATGGGTTATGGGATGCAAGCAAGCTGAATCAAAGGATTACGGATTTTAAGCCAGATTTAATTTTACTCGACGTTATGCTGGGCGTGCTGGACGGGCGTGATCTTTGTAATCTACTTAAAAAGAACAAATTAACAGATCATATCCCTGTAATTATGATATCAGCCAGCCATACCCTGGGCGATATGAAAAGCCATGTTTGCCACCCGAACGATTTTATAGCCAAACCATTTGATATCAATAACCTGATTAATAAAGTAGGCGCTCAGCTCGTAGCTTAAGGTTTCTGATTAAAGAAATTATTCATAAAAACGCTCTGAAATTTAATGGCATTTGCCCAGTATTCCCAATTGTGGGCACCTGGCCTTGTGGTAAAATCGTGAGGAATATTATTATACAACAGTTCATCATGAAGGCGCACGTTAACTTTATAGAAAAAATCCTCTGTTCCGCAATCGATTGTAATCGCTAATGATTTGGGTTTAATCAGATTCACCAGGTCAATCACACTGTGTTGTTTCCAGCGTTCAGAAAATTCATCTTCCGCTCCCAGTCTTTTCGGAATGTTCCATCCGTTCGGGAAAGGTTTAATATCAACCCCACCGCTCATACTGCCCGCAGCACCGTAAACATCCTGATGTTTAATGGCCAGATAAAGCGCCCCGTGGCCGCCCATACTTAATCCCGTTATCGCCCTTCCTCTTTTTTCGGCTATAGTTTTATAATGTTCATCAATATACCCTACAAGTTCTTTGGCAACATAGGTTTCGTACTTCCATTCAGGATCAACCGGACTATCAAAATACCAGCTGGTTACATTTCCATCAGCACATACAATAATGAACTGGTACTCATCTGCCAGGTTTTTAATTTCAGGTACTTTTTTAACCCATTCGGCATAATTGCCTCCCGCACCATGAAGCAGGTACATTACAGGAAAAGATTTTCCGGTTTTGTAGCTATCGGGCTTAATTACCACAGCTTTAATATTTTTTTTCATCGATTTGCTATAGGTTAAAGCGGTATCTACTTCGGCAGCATAAACTATTTTTGTAAATAAAAACAAACAAACGGTGAGTAAAAAGTGGTTTTTCATTATCAAATTATAATATGGTCAGGCAATACGATGCTAAATTTATAAAATAACCCCATATTCTTTACAATTTCTTACAATTAAAAATAAAAATGATACTTGCTGTGTATAAATCCGCCTTCTAAAAGAAATAAAACTTTAAAACAATTTTGTTACATTATGGTTGTTGAACGGATGAACCTGCAAAACATGAATAAAACCTATCCATTTTACATCAAGGCGCCTGTAATCCTTTTAGGCCTGGTTATTATAGTATTTATGATGAGCGTACTGCGAGATATCCTGGTACCATTGGCTTTCGCGGCCTTAATCGCCATTTTACTTAACCCGCTCACCAACCGTTTCGAAAGAAAAATGCCAAAAATATTAAGCATTATCCTTTCCATGCTGATCGGTTTGTTGGTTGTGGCAGGGGTACTTTATTTTTTATCCTCGCAGGTGGCCCACTTTTTTGATGACCTGGACAGCATTAAGCATAAATTATCACAATTACTTGAAGAAATAAGAAGCTGGTTACAAACCACCTTTGGTATTTCTACACAAAAGCAGATGCAA
This sequence comes from Pedobacter sp. 22226, assembly GCF_052045455.1. Classification (NCBI taxonomy): domain Bacteria; kingdom Pseudomonadati; phylum Bacteroidota; class Sphingobacteriia; order Sphingobacteriales; family Sphingobacteriaceae; genus Pedobacter; species Pedobacter sp. 22226. Next base: position 45,419 of record NZ_JBQEPB010000011.1, read on the forward strand.
ATGGTTAATGATGCCGCGAATGGCAGTAAAGCATTGATCGGCCAAACACTTAGCGGCTTAATGGGTGTTTTAAGTGTGGTCTTCCTGATTCCGGTTTATACTTTTTTAATTTTGTTATATAAAACACTGATCCTCAATTTCATTTACGAAGTATTTTCGGAAGAGAACAAAGAAAAAGTTGCAGAGATTTTGGGCGAAACGAAAGCAGCCATACAAAGTTATATTATTGGTTTATTGATTGAAACTTCTATTGTTGCAGTAATGAACTCTGTAGCTTTATTGATCCTCGGTGTACAAAATGCTATTCTCATCGGCGTTATCGGCGCCATATTAAACCTGCTCCCTTATATTGGTGGTATTATTGCCATTGCATTGCCGGTATTGATGGCCACCTTAACTAAAGATGGTTTTACCACCCAGTTATTAATTATTGCGGCTTATGCTTTAATCCAGTTTATCGACAATAATATTCTCGTACCACGCATTGTTTCGAGCAAGGTACAGATTAATGCCTTAATTTCTATTGTAATTGTACTAATGGGCGCCGCACTTTGGGGCATACCGGGCATGTTCCTGTCCATCCCATTTATCGCAGTATTAAAAATCATTTTCGACCGGATTGACGGACTGAAACCCTGGGGTAAACTGCTGGGCGATAACATCCCGACAGAGCATATGGGCCAGATGAAAAGGTTCAGGAGGAAGAAAATTACAACTGCATAAAGTTTATAGATTTAGTTAAGGGAAGTTCATCATCTCCTTGGCATGGCAACGTGAAGAGATCTATATTGAGATAGATTGCTCGGCTACGCTCGAAATGACGGTAATTGTGGAAGTTATAGATAGGATTTTTTTGTAGGTCATATCGATTTTATGCAATAAACTCAAATTCAAAATGACGATTTGTTTTATTACATTTGGGCTACACAAACAACCATGAAACTAAGCTCTTTTCTGTGCCTCACGCTATTGGCTATGGCGCTAATTTCTAAAAGTTTTGCCCAAAACAAACTTCAATCTGCCTCATTTATCACATTTAACGGTTACAGCACCAACTTTGCCGAAAAAATAGATAAAAAGGAACCTGTAACTATTGCTTTTTTAGGTGGATCGATTACCAATATGGAAGGCTGGCGTAGTTTAGCCTGCAATTATTTAACTAAAACCTATCCGCATACAAAATTTAAATTTATCAATGCAGGTATTCCTTCATTAGGTAGTTTACCACATGCTTTCCGCCTGCAGCGTGATGTGCTCGACAGCGGGAAAATAGATTTATTATTTGTAGAATCTGCCGTTAATGATCATGTAAATAAAACGGCAGAACAAACTCAACGTCGCGCTTTAGAGGGTATCATCAGGCATACGCTAAGCAAAAACCCGAAAACCAATATTGTAATGATGGCTTTTGCCGATGAAGATAAAAACAATGATTTCGATAAAGATAAAACACCGGTTGAAGTAAAAGTACACAGCGATTTGGCCGAATATTACCATTTGCCATTTATAAACCTGGCTTTAGAAGTTGATAAACGCATTGCCAACAAGGAATTTACCTGGGCCGCTGATTTTAAAGACCTTCACCCTGCGCCTTTCGGACAACAGCTTTATTTTAATACCATTAAAACTTACCTCGAAGAAAACCAAAAGAACACCAATAAAAAAGCAGATTCTGGTGTACCTAAAATCATTGATAAATTTGCCTATACCAAAGGTCAATACGTAAACATTAGCGCGGCAGAAAACCTGAATACCTTTAGCATTAACAAAAACTGGAAACCTGCTGACGGTTTAGAAGCCAGGCCTGGTTTCGTAAATATCCCTGTACTGGAAAGCAGCACGCGAAACAGTAGCTTCGATTTCATTTTTAAAGGCAATGCAGTAGGTATCGCCGTTTTATCAGGACCTGATGCCGGCATGCTGCACTACCGGATTGATGGCGGAGAAGAAAAAATAATTGATCTGTACACGCAATGAAGCGCAAGCCTGCATTTACCCTGGTATTTGTTATTAGGCGACCAGTTAGGAGGTGGTGAGCATAAACTAAGTGTGCGTACCAGCGAATATCACCATCCAAAATCTACAGGATATACCTGCCGTATTGCTTATTTTCTGGTAAACAATAATTAACTGTTAGTATGGGTTTACAATCCATACCGATCGAACATCAACTTTTCAAACGGTTAACCGGTTAATTAAAATTACCCTACTTAATCGATTTAGTTTAGAGCAAACAATATCCATCCTTATTTGCTTATATAACAAAAACAGCTCATGAAAAACATCAAATTAATTATCCCTGCCCTTCTGGTTTTATTTTCAGCCTGTAGCGAAGCCACAAGAAATACGGCAAACAGCAAAAGCGACAGCACAGCACAGGCTACTACATCAGGAAAAACAGATTCGCTTGAAGCCAAAATAAAAATTAATGGTAATGTTGCCCCCGGCGATCCACTATTATTAAGGTTTGTGGTGTACAATAACAGTGATACTGCTAAAAGTTTCTGTATCTGGCATACCCCGTTTGAGCCCTTAATGAGCAGTTATTTAAGCATCACCGACGAAAAAGGAGAAGAAGCACAGTACAAAGGGGCGATGGCAAAAAGAGTAATGCCGCCACCTGCATCCAGTTATTCGAAAGTAAATGCCGGAGATAGCCTGGTTGCAAACGCAGATTTGCTTAAAGCTTACGATTTGAAAAAAGGATCGAGTTACAAAGTAATTTATACCGGTGGCAATATGAGCGGACTGGTATCGAAAGATACGGTAACCTTTATCTATACCGAATTACATTAATTTTCAGTTTTTCCAGCAAATTATCCGAAGCATTTCACCCCTAATTTTGTCGCATTTACACTTTTGCGGTTGTAAAAGATCCAATAACTTTAAATAAAATTTAAAACAACAAAAAAATGGAAAATACAACAGCAATCACCGTAGAAACAACAGTAAATGCACCGGTAGAAAAAGTCTGGGAATTCTGGAACAATCCTGATCACATTACCAAGTGGAGTTTTGCTTCGCCAGACTGGCATACTCCATATTCGGAAAATGATTTAAAAGTAGGTGGTAAATTTAAAAGTACCATGGCCGCAAAAGATGGCAGCATCAGTTTCGATTTTGGCGGAACTTATACTACGGTTGATACCAACAAAAAAATTGAATATAGCCTGGAAGATGGTAGAAATGTAAGTGTCATTTTCGAGCCCCTAAGCGAACAGACCAGGGTGATTGAAACTTTTGATCCGGAATCGACCAATCCGGTTGAAATGCAACGTGGCGGATGGCAGGCTATCCTGAATAATTTTAAAAAATATACGGAAGAGGGGTAATAATTTCATAAACGCCCTCCTCTCGAATGGAACGCAGTGGAGTGGAGAGATCTGCCTAGAAACAGACTTCTCGACTTCGTTGCACTCCGCTTGAAATGACGACCTGACTGGTAAATGTTCATAGCAACGGATGATCATTCAAAATGAAGGTGGCACTTTTTTGTAATCCTTTTGTCTTATTTTGAGGTTCGGCATGATAACTGATTAATCAAAATTGGTTAAAAGGGTGTTTTTATTGGTCATTAAGTAACATTTCGATTATTATTTGATTCGCATAATTTTTGATTTGAACTGAATACTTTGATATTGCGGCCATAATTTACATTTGCCGTGTAAATTATACACTATGCCACGCATATCTTTATTTTATTTTTCACTATTATTATTTATTAGTTTCTCTGTTGGTACAAGCGCTCAAACACTTAGCTTAAAACAAGCTGTTAACACCGCCATTACCAATTACGGCACCATTAGGGCAAAAGATAATTATGCAAATGCATCAAAATCTTCTGTACAACAGGCCAGAAGAGAGTATCTCCCCAACTTTAGTTTAAGTGCCCAGCAAGATTATGGCACCATTAATGGCCAAAACGGTCCGCAGTATGGCTTAGGTGGCTTAGGTACTGCTTCATCTGGTCCATCTTTAGATAAGCAAAACTGGAATGCTGCATTTGGCGGATTATATTTAGCGAATGTAAACTGGGACTTTTTCACTTTCGGAAGAATCCGCGACCGCATAAAAGTGGCCAATGCTGCCTACCAAAGGGATAAAAATGATCTGGAGCAGGAGAAATTCCAGCAGGAAATCCGCGTATCTGCTGCTTATTTAAATTTACTGGCTGCCCAGCGCTTAACCAGATCGCAACAGAAAAATCTCGATCGTGCCATTACCTTTCAAAACACCGCCATCATCAGGGCTAAAAACGGCTTAATTGCAGGAGTAGATTCTTCCTTTGCTAAAGCCGAAGTTTCGAATGCTAAAATTGCTTTAACTAAGGCAAAAGACCTTGAGCAGGAACAAGCCAACCGTTTAGGGGTTTTAATGGGTTTAACGGCCACCTCTTACGATCTTGATACCGCTTCTATTACGCGTATTCCAGGTAATCTGCTGCAAGATACTGCAGTCAAAAGTTCACATCCGCTTTTAAAGTTTTATCAAAACCGGGTAGATGTGAGTAATCAACAGGTTAACTATTTCAAAAAACTCTATTACCCTACATTTACTTTTTTTGGTGTAATGCAAGGAAGGGGATCGGGTTTTGGCCCGGGTTACGCCCTGGATCAGAGCGCTTATTCTACCAGTTATGCAGATGGTATAAATCCCACCCGCGGAAACTATTTGATTGGCATAGGAATGACCTGGAATTTATCTACTCTACTTAAAAATCGTCCGCAAGTACGTGCACAAGAATACATTAGCGCGGGTCTGAAAGAAGAATACAACATGGTAGATCAGCAATTGAGGGCGCAACTGGCACTGGCCGAAACTAAACTGAACAATGCATTGGCCAATTATAGGGAAGCACCTATCCAGGTTAAAGCCGCATCTGACGCTTATCTACAAAAAAACACCCTGTACAAAAACGGATTAACCACCCTGGTTGATCTTACGCAGGCACTTTTTACCCTAAACAGGGCCGAAACAGACCGGGATATTGCCTTTACCAATGTATGGCAGGCGCTGCTGCTAAAATCGGCAGCTTTGGGCAATTACGACATATTTATCAACGAATTTTAATCTGGCTATATAAATGAATTTAATACGTTTCGCACTCCGCAAACCCATATCCATCTTAGTTTTAGTAGCAGGATTGTTCTTTTTCGGTATTGGGGCCATCAACCAGATCAAGGTTGATATCCTGCCACAAATGAACCTTCCCGTAATTTATATTGCCCATCCTTTCGGCGGTTACACTCCCGATCAAATGGAGGCTTATTTCGGTAAGCAATACGTTAACATCCTGCTTTTTGCAAACGGTATCAAGAGTATCGAAACCAAAAATACGCAGGGTTTAATGCTGATGAAATTAACCTATTATGAGGGTACAAACATGGCCCAGGCCGCAGCCGAGCTTAGTGCGCTTTCTACCAGAGCGCAGGCCATTTTCCCGCCGGGCTCGCAACCTCCCTTCGTCATCCGTTTCGATGCTTCTTCACTACCAGTTGGTCAGTTGGTATTGAGTAGTCCGATACGCACAAACAACGAATTGCAGGATTTAGCAAACACTTATGTTCGTCCAAGTTTCTCGGCCATTCCGGGTTTACTTTCTCCTGCCCCATTTGGTGGTAGTCCGCGTACGATAGAAATCAATGTGAATCCTTCCTTACTCCGTTCGCATAATTTAACGGTAGATCAGGTGGTGGAAGCCATCAGGTTAAATAACCAGACAGCACCTTCAGGAAATGTGAGAATTGGCGATAAAAACTACCTTACGCCAACCAATTATACCATCAAAAAAGTTAAGGATTTTGAAAACATTCCGCTATTTAAAGGCAGTGTACAGAATTTACAGCTTCGCGATGTGGCCACTGTTAAAGATGGCGCCGATCTGGTGGCTGGTTACGCTTTAATCAACGGTAAACGTTCGGTTTATTTAAGCATTGCCAAATCAGGAGATGCTTCTACCTGGGATGTGGTGAAAAATTTAAAGAAAAACCTGCCAAACATTCAAAATTCATTGCCGGAAGATGTTAAACTTTCATATGAGTTCGACCAATCGGTTTATGTAATCAATGCGGTAAAAAGTTTGATCAGTGAGGGGGCAATCGGCGCCATATTAACCGGATTAATGGTTTTACTTTTCCTTGGCGATAAACGTGCAGCCTTGATTGTGATCCTCACCATCCCGACATCCATCATTGCAGGGGTTTTGTTCCTGAAACTATTCGGACAAACGATTAACATCATGACTTTGAGCGGGTTGGCTCTAGCCATCGGTATTTTAGTAGATGAATCAACGGTGACGATAGAAAACATCCACCAGCATTTTGATATGGGCAAACCCAAGGCCCTGGCTATATGGGATGCTTGTAAGGAAATTGCTTTCCCGAAATTGCTGATCCTGTTCTGTATCCTTGCCGTATTTGCACCTGCCTTTACCATGACCGGTATCCCCGGAGCATTATTCCTGCCATTGGCACTGGCAATCGGTTTTTCTATGGTGGTCTCGTTCCTGTTATCGCAAACTTTCGTTCCGATTATGGCCAACTGGCTGATGATTGCTCACCCTAAAAAAGGCGAGGCACACCATCCGGGCGTTACACAGGATGAGGCAGATTTTAAAGCAACCGGCATTACACTCGAATCGGAAAAAGATACCCTGAACCAAAAAAGAGTTCTGGTAGAACGCGAAGATTTTAGTGGCGATGGCAAAATAGGCTTCTTTGATAAGTTCAGGAACCGTTTTATGCGTTTTCTTGATCGCATACTCCCTTACCGGAAATCTGTTGTGTTAATTTATCTGGTACTAATTATTGGATCAGCTGCCCTGTTATTGATCAATATTGGCCGTGATGTATTGCCCAGGGTAAATTCAAGCCAGTTCCAGATGCGTTTGCGAGCACCCGATGGAACACGTTTAGAACGTACTGAAGAAAAAGCAAATGTGGTATTGGCCGAGCTCAAAAAAATGGTCGGTGCTGAACATGTGGGTATTTCTTCCGTATATGTAGGCCAGCATCCATCGCAGTTTTCTGTAAACCCCATCTATCAGTACATGGCTGGTCCGCATGAAGCCGTTTTCCAGGTAAGTTTAAAAGATTTTGAGGAAGACATGGACGATTTTAAGGATGTGTTCAGGGATAAAATCAAAAAACTTTTGCCAGATGTTAAACTTTCTTTCGAGCCTATCGAATTAACAGACAAGGTGTTGAGCCAGGGCTCTCCTACTCCTGTTGAAATCCGCATTGCCGGAAAAAACAAAAAACTGAACGAACAATATGCCAACAAAATACTGGCCGAATTAAAAGAAATCCCTTACATGAGGGATGTTCAGATTGCCCAGCCGATTAAATATCCATCTTTGAATATTGATATCGACAGGACCCGTGCTGCGCAGATTGGTGTAGATATGGCCGATATCTCGAGGTCGTTGATTGCTTCTACCTCATCATCACGTTATACAGATAAAAATATCTGGCTGGATGAAAAAGCAGCTTTGCCATACAATGTGCAGGTGCAGGTTCCGCTTAACCAGATGACCAGTAAGGATGATATCGGAGAAATTCCATTATTGAAAAACTCGGCCCGTCCCGTGTTAAGTGATGTGGCCAAAATTACGCCAGATACCACTGCCGGTGAAAATGATAACATTGGAGCCATGCCTTTCCTTTCGGTAACGGCAAACCTTTACCATACCGATTTGGGAACTGCATCAAAAGATATGGATAAAGCCATTAAAAACCTGGGCGAATTGCCAAGAGGATTAAATGTTACCGCAATTGGAATGAGCAAGGTATTGGGCGATACCTTAGATAGCTTACAATCAGGCTTATTTGTGGCCATTGTGGTTATATTCCTGATGCTGGCTGCAAACTTCCAGTCGTTTAAAGTGCCATTGGTTATTTTAGCAACCGTACCGGCTGTAATTCTGGGGTCTTTATTGTTGTTAACCCTAACCGGATCAACACTAAACCTTCAATCGTACATGGGGATTATCATGTCGGTTGGGGTATCCATTGCCAATGCGGTGTTGTTGATTACCAATGCAGAACAACTGAGGAAACACAATGGCAATGCGCTCGAATCAGCACGCGAGGCAGCAGCTTTACGTTTACGCCCGATCATTATGACGAGTATTGCCATGATTGCCGGTATGTTGCCTATGGCGATCGGTCATGGCGAAGGTGGAGGAGCCGTTTCCCCACTGGGCAGGGCAGTTATCGGCGGTTTACTGGCCTCAACATTCGCGGTATTGATTATATTGCCGCTGGTATTTGCATGGGTTCAGGGCAAACAAACAACCGATTCGATGTCGCTTGATCCCGAAGATACAGAGAGCATCCACTACATTAAAGGTTTAGAAGAAAACGAATAAAATCATCAGCACAAATGAATACAAAGATATTTTCAACAGGATTATTGAGTACCGGATTTTTAATGCTAACAGCCATATACGGTTGTGGGCATTCAGAATCAAAATCTGCGGCAAAAAAAGAAAAAGAAGTAAGCATAGCCACCTTCGATCTTAAAAAAGAAAAACTATCCACACAACTCAGCTTACCAGGTGAACTGATTGCTTATCAACAGGTTGACCTATATGCTAAAGTAAGCAGTTTCGTTAAATCGCTAAAAGTAGATATCGGTTCGGAAGTGAGCAAAGGTCAGTTATTAATGACCCTGGAAGCACCAGAAATGACTTCGCAACTGGCTGCAACACAATCAAGAATTAAAGCTCAGGAAGCTATCTATACTGCCAGTAAAGCGAATTATAACCGTTTATACGAAACCAGCAAAACCCCCGGCACCATTTCTACCAACGATCTTGACCAGGCGATGGCCAAGAAAAATTCAGACCTGGCGCAACTCGAAGCCGCAAAAGCAGCATATAAAGAAGTAGGTTCGGTTCAAGATTATTTAACCATCAGGGCACCATTCAGTGGGATTATCTCTGCCAGAAATGTAAATTTAGGCGCTTATGTTGGTCCGACAGGAAAAGGCTCTGACTTACCTTTATTTACCTTGCAGGACCAGAAAAACCTGCGTTTGGCGGTTTCCATTCCAGAGGTTTACACCGGATATTTAAAAGCTGGCGACGAAATCAGTTTCACTGTTAAATCGTTACCCAGCCAAACATTTAAAGCGAAAGTAAAACGTTTATCAGGCGCCTTAGATGTGCGCTTACGTTCAGAACGGGTAGAAATGGACGTACCAAATACCTCGAAAGTTTTGTTGCCGGGCATGGTAGCAGAACTGAATATTCCGCTTCCGGCCAATGCCAGTACTTTTATCATCTCGAAAAAGGCCTTATTAGACACCAGCGAAGGATTATTCGTATTAAAAGTAGCTGATAATAAAGCGGTTAAAGTAGCTGTAAAAAAAGGCAGGGAAACCGATGATAAGGTTGAAGTGTTCGGAAATTTAATAGAAGGTGACAAATTAGTGGCAGAACCAACAGAGGAAATGCATGAAGGAATGGGGATTAAACCATAACTTTACGTGACTAAGGATTAATTATGTTATCAAAAAACCAAGAGCTTTCTACGCTTCAAAAAAAGGAAACTTTAGAGGATTTTTATAATAGGCTAAAAATTACCCGGCCAGAAATCCCTACGCCAAGCCTGGGGATGATTAATGACATTGGGCACTTTAATGTTTTTAACAGAAGTGTGGTTTGTACCAATATCCCCTCTGCTTTTAGTCGCAGGGATTTTTATAAAATTTCGTTAATTATTGGCAATGGGATTTTACATTATGCTGATGCAGATATAGAAATAAAAGGGCGGGCATTGCTGTTTACCAACCCGAATATTCCGTATTCGTGGGAAAGCACTTCGCCAAAACCTGCTGGTTTTTTCTGTCTTTTTACCGAAAATTTTATCCATAACCGCAACGAAACCCTTCGCGATTCGTTATTGTGGCGCATAAACGATAGTCCGGTGATTCATATTGATGAGGATCAGGAATTAACTTTAAGGGATATTTTCTGCAAAATGATGAAAGAAATGGATGGCGATTACATCCATAAGTATGATCTGCTGAGGAATTATGTGCAACTGATCGTGCATGAAGCATTAAAAGTTAAACCTCAGGATATTTTATTTAAACAGAACAATGCATCTGCACGTTTAACCGCATTGTTTCTTGAACTGTTGGAAAGGCAGTTCCCGATTGGTTCTACCGAGCATATTTTAGAGTTAAAAACTGCTCATGATTTTGCCTGCAGGTTACTGGTACATGTAAACCACCTTAACCATGCGGTGAAGGAAGTAACCGGTAAAACTACTTCAGAGCATATTTCGAAAAGAATTGCAACAGAAGCCGTTGCTTTATTAAAACATACGGAGTGGAACATTGCACAAATTGCTTACTGCCTGGGTTTCGAATATCCGGCTAATTTTAATATATTTTTCAAACGCCAGATGCAGTGTACGCCAAAGGGCTTTAGGGCAAATTGAGTAATCGTCATTTAGACTGACTTTTGCCGTCATTTCGACTGAAGCGCACCGGTTCTTCACCGGTAGCGAAACGGAGAAATCTATCTGGAGCAATCGTCCTTTCGACTGAAGCGCACTGGTTCTTCACCAGTAGCGAAACGGAGAAATCTATCAAACAGATTTCTCGGCTACGCTCGAAATGACGAGACTAGTGAATTAGACTTTAGATAAAACCATTAGTAAAATCGTCATTTCGACTGAAGCGTACCAGTTTTTCACCGGTAGCGAAATGGAGAAATCTATCTGGAGCAATCGTCATTTCGACTGAAGCGTACCGGTTCTTCACCGGTAGCGAAACGGAGAAATCTATCAAACAGATTTCTCGGCTACGCTCGAAATGACGAAACTAATAAAAATATACTTACGAAGAATCTATAAGTAAAATCGTCATTTCGACTGAAGCGCACCGGTTCTTCACCGGTAGCGAAACGGAGAAATCTATCGAAACAGATTTCTCGGCTACGCTCGAAATGACGAGACTAGTGAATTAGACTTTAAATAAAACCACTAGTAAAATCGTCATTTCGACTGAGGCGTATCGGTTCTTCACCGGTAGCGAAACGGAGAAATCTATCAAAACAGATTTCTCGACTACGCTGCACTCCGCTCGAAATGACGAAACTAGAGAAATTAGACTTTAGATAAAACCATTAGTAAAATCGTCATTTCAACTGAAGCGTACCGGTTTTTCACCGGTAGCGAAACGGAGAAATCTATCTAATTAGATTTCTCGGCTACGCTGCGTTCCGCTCGAAATGACGGAACTAAGGAATTACGCTAGAAATAACAATCCTATTGTTTCACCACAGCAACATGATCACTCCTATCCTCATCCAATAAATATCCATAAGGATCAACAGCTACCGTTTTTGGTTTACGATCGGCAATAATTGAAATTTTAGTTCTTTTCTGCCTGATGTGATACTTCCCAAAATAAACCGGTTTCGTTTTTACATCCCAATCCTTTTCCAGCTGGTTAAAACAGGCCAAATCTATTTCCAGATCAGGCGATTGTTTATTGCCATCACTTAACCTTTCGGCAGCTATTTCTAAATCTATTTTATATTTACCATTTTTTAAGGTTTCACAAGCAAGCATTTTAATGCCTAAATCGTAAGTTACCACCTGGTTAAAACAATCGTTTATAAACTTTTTTTGCTCAGCTGAAGCCTGCTTTAACAACGCATTTACAAAGTCGGCTGGTGTTGCTTTCGGCTTCGGATATTCGTGATCTGCAATCAGTTGCCGCAGTACTGCATTAAACTGCTTTTCGCCTATCAATTCTTTTATTGCGTACATGATCAATCCACCTTTCTGATAGTGCACATAAGGCTGATCTAAGGTTGTAACCAGTGGCAATTCTTTTTCGCTGTTGTTCCGGTTCAAAAAATAGAGGTTATTATCATAAGCAAGGTATTTGCGCAGGTACATTTTACCAAACCGCTTTTCAATCAGCACATTTTCGGTGTATTTAGCCAGTGCTTCGGTAAGCATGGCATAACCTGGTCCATCCATTGGCGACAGCTTATTGGCCCACCATTGGTGCGCAGTTTCGTGAGCGGCAATAGCATAACTTTGATTAATGGCACTCCTTTGGCTATAATCTCCTAAAAAATTAATACGCTCTGCACTAAAAACCACACCCGGGTAAGCCGTTGCCGCCCCTTTGTATTGTGGAATTTCGGCGATGGTAAATTGATTTGAAGGATATGCTGCAAAGTTTGTACCGCCATAATCCAAAGCATCTTTCACCCCATTAAACATACCTTTAAGGTTATACTCCTGCCCTCGCTGATAATAAATACGCAGATTTACATCTTTATGTTTTTCTTCTTTAACTGCATATCTTGCACTGCTCAATGCAAACATAAAATTGATTGGTTGAACTGTTTTATATTTAAAATATCTGCGTTTTTCCGAAACCCATTCTTTTTGCAACTCACCAGCAGTAATCACTTTTTGATCGGCTTCGGTAGAAATGGTGGTTTCTAAATCAATTAATTCGTAAGTGCGATTGTAGGCAGGAGGTGTAGCAATTTCGGGCAAACCTGCTTTTTTACGCTCCAGCTTATTATCACTTTCAAAATTATAACAGTAACCAAAATGGGGCACAAATTTTTCCAGTTCGATATAGGTTCCGTTTTTTACAATCGAATTTTCGCTATCAAAAGTGGTAAAACCAAATCGGATCACTTCAACAGAAAAATTCATTTTGATCTCTTCATTCGGTTTTAAGGGTGTTTTTAGCATGATAAACTGCTGACCAAAGCGTTCATCCCTTTTGTTGTTTTGGCCACCAATCATGTTTACAGAAAAAGAAGTTACTTCAGGATTAATATAAGTCCAGATTTTAGAAACAGGCAATTTTGTTTCATTTTTCAGCAGATAAGTGCCGGTTACAATGTATTTTCCTTCATTTGGATATAAATCTACCTTCGTTTTGACCGATTTGATAACCGGTTGGGGCAAATTTACCCATGCTTTATATTTCTTTTCATAAGTTAAACGCCATTCCAGTTGTGCATCTTTATTCTGATATTTTCCGATAATATTAGTTTGATGGTAAATGAACGCAGCAGCGGAAATCCAGATCAGCAATGCAGAAATGGCGATCCAATTGTGTTGCTTAAATGTTTTAACAATGGATTTAAACCGGTTACCGGCCTTTATTTCAACCATATTTTGCCACATTCCGATGGTTAAAACAGCAATAATAACGGCGAAAGCCGACCAATATAACATGTACCAGTTAAATGCATGGGCATAATAACCAAAACCGTTGAAGTAGGAATGCAGCAGGTCGGGCACTGTAGCAAAACGGAGCAGATAATGCTCAATGCCAAACCTTTCAGCATACGAAATCAAAAACATCATTATCATGCTTAATACCATGCCCAGGTATTTGTTGCTGCTTAAATTCTGGATAAACATGATCAGCACCACAAAAAGCAGCATCGGCAATGCACTATAATAGTATAAAGTTAAATACAGGGGCAATTCGATGTGGAAATAACCGTGTGTAACCTGCAGAACAATGCCAATCCCAATATTTAAGGTAACCAGCGTAAATACCAGCAGGAAAAGACTTCCACATTTCGCCATCCACATGGCCGAATTTTGAACGGGTGTACTATAAATTAAAGCATGGATATTGACTGATTTTTCCCTGCTGATGCTTTCTGCAGCGTAAAACAGGATCAGGATCAATCCGAATTTCATGGAACGCATTTCTTCGATGATTATACCGGTTGCGGGATAACTGTGGATGCCATAAATACCGCTGAACAGCTGATCTTTTAATTCGACCCCGTACAAAAACACCCATAATAAAAGCATCACCATAATGGGGATATTTTTAAAAAGGAAAATGATTTCGAGCTTAAATTGTGTTTTTAAAGTAGCTAAATAATAGCTTAAACCATTTGATGAAACCGGCAAAACGCGATATGGAATAAATGCTACCTGCTCTGATTTAACTGTTTTTACCTTCAACTTCCGTTCGCGCTGCGATCGGAAGTTGAAGAGCCTGTAAGAAATTATAGTGATTAAAGCGGTGATGCAGATCCACAACACCCTGTTGAATAGAAATGTTCCTGTTAAAGGGAATAACTGTTGATTGCGTTGCAGATTGGTCCAGGTTCTGGTTTCGCCGAAAAATGAAGCAAGTGCAAAAGGATCTAGTAATAAAGGCAAAACATCGGGTGTACCGGCTTTCATGGTAGAAGTAGCCAGTAAGGGTGAGTTGCCGAATATTGATGCGAGCATGTATAAAATGTAAATCAGCACACCAGCCACATATATGGATCTGACACTTTTGCTTAATAAAGCCGTACAAAATAATGTTCCGGTAGCAAATAATACATTGGGCAGCACGAAAATGAAAAGTGGCTGTAAGAAACAGGAAATATTTAAGGGGCCTAAACGATCTGCATCGATAAAAAAAGATCCTGTAAAAATCCCAACCGCAACAAGGATATACAAACTGAAAACAGCCAGGAATAAACCCAGAAACCTTACCCCAAAATATGTTAGTTTGTTTATTGATGTAGTAAAAATAACCGCTTCCATCCGGTACATCGCATCCCTTAACACCACATTCGCACTAAATATGGTACCCGAAAATATGGAAAACAGCGAAAGTAATGCCGTGATATTGGTGATTACATAAGGCGAATTTTTATGTACCTCTACCGAACCAAAACCACCCTGAACCACACAGAAATAACCCAATATAAAAAACAAAAGTGCAGCAACTTTATAAGACACCTGCCCGAAATGATATTTGAGTTCGAATTTAAGTAAATTACTGATCATAGCTTTGCCTCCAGATTCTGATTTGCTGAACCGAATAATGAAGAAAAATAAACCTCTTCCAAACCTGGATAAACCGAATTAAAACCTTCAGCCGGGCTTTGATCAGCTAATACAAACAGATTTAATTTACCTGATATAATTTTAGTCGAAATCACACTATAAAGTGTAGCATAATGTGGCAGATCAGCTTTTTCAATTACCTTACGCCAGATCTTTCCATCCAGTTTCTGCGTTAAACCTGCCGGTTTGCCCTGTAAAATCAGCTTGCCACCGGCCATTACAGCCATTTCAGGACAAAGATCGTTTACATCTTCAACAATATGAGTGGATAGAATCACCACCCGGTCGGCACCGATTTCGCTCAACAGGTCATGAAAACGGTTCCGCTCCTGCGGATCGAGACCTGCAGTAGGTTCATCTACAATAATCAGTTGCGGGTTGCCCAATAAAGCTTGTGCAATGCCAAAACGCTGACGCATGCCGCCAGAGAAAGTACCTACTGATCTTTTCCTTACTTCGAAGAGGTTGCTTTGTTGTAAAAGTGAAAGCACCTGCTCTTTTCGCTCATTCTTGTTTTGCAGGCCTTTTAAAACCGCTAAGTGGTTTAAGAGATCTAAAGCCGAAATTTTAGGATAAACGCCAAAATCCTGTGGCAGATAACCCAGTTTATTCCGCATCTCCTGCGGATTTTGCAGTACATCATTCCCGTCGAATAAAATTTGCCCTGCATCTGGTAACTGTAAGGTAGCGAGCGTGCGCATCAGCGATGATTTACCGGCGCCATTTGGTCCCAATAAACCAAACATACCGTTAGCAATATTCAATGTAATATCATCAAGGGCTTTCACCCCGTTCTGATATGTTTTTGTAAGTTGTTGTATTTTAAGCCGTACCATATTTTCTAACATAAGATGGGTGCAAATTATATAGCTTAAACCGGTCTGTTAAATTTAAGTGACGAAGGAAGGTGAAATGATGATGAAGGGAAATTACAGACCTGATATTGCTTTCATCATGAAAAACAGGCCTTTCATCATCTATATTTTAAGCAACATCCAAAGTTTCTTAATTTTAAAAAAGAAAAAGTGATCTGTAGGGATACAGACCACGGCGACGCAGACCAGACCACAGTGACAGAAGATTAAAACAAAGAAATGCTCAATACCAAAAGCTTAAACTTCAGTTATAAATACCAGGATTTCTTCATCAATGTTGGACTTTTGTTATGGATTGCCATATTTAATACCTACTCCTTATCAACCAGCATTTGGTCAACTTATGTGAGCTGCATTTTGGCTTTGGGCTTTTGTTTATTGCCTGTACTCATCTTCTCTTTCATTAAATCCAGATTAAAACAAACCTTAAATAAAAAACGATATGCCATTTACCTGGGCATCTGCTACTTCATCATCTTACCTGTTTTTACAGATATTGCATCTAATCTAAAAATCGGCGAACTGGATAGCTCCGTTTTTATTTCAACAGCTTTGGCTGCACAAACACTCGAACTGATGTTGATTGCCAATCAATATTACCAGAAAAAAGTGCAGCATATTAAATGGATTAAGAAAATCGGTCTGGAGAATGCAGTATTGATTACCATCATTTTGCTTGCCGCAACCATTTCAGTGATGGCGGTATCGAGTTTAGAAAACCCCATTTATCAAAGAAAAGGTTTCCGTTTGGTGGGTTTTGAATTTGATATCAAAATGCTCCTGCATAATTTCGGCACTTTTCTGGCTTTCTTTTCACAATTTCTGATCATGTACCTCTGCGGATACCTGCTTTTCTTCATCAACAGCAGGTTTCTGGTTTCAAAAATCCTTAAAGAAAAAGGCCTTCTAATTTATCTCTTAACACTGTCTGCTACGATTGCCATATTGTATCCATTATTGGCACAAATATTAATTTCACTGCCCATTAATACAGTTTTTGGGCGGAGTATATTCGTGGCCAATCCTTTCGAGCTCGAAAATGCTTTCGGTGCCTTCGTCATTATGCTCATCAGTTTGCCCGTAGTTTTGGCGCTGCAGTGGGGAAAACAGAACAATAAAATTTTAGCATTGGAAAAAGAAAAATCGCAAACTAAACTCGATTTATTAAAACAGCAGCTCAATCCGCATTTCTTTTTTAATACCCTGAACAACCTCTATGCATTAAGTCTGCAGAAATCGGAGAAAACTCCTGAAAGCATCCTGCAATTATCAGAATTAATGCGCTATGCCATTTACAAAGGACAGGAAAAAACGGTTAAACTTTCGCAGGAAGTGGATTATATTGAAGATTACATTCAATTGCAACAGATCCGTTTACGAAAAACATTACATTTTGAGTTTCATAAACATATTGATAATGATCAGATCGATATCGCCCCGCTTCTCTTCATCGTGTTTATCGAAAATGCTTTTAAACATGGTATTGAGCCTGCAGAAGATGCAGCGACGTTAAAACTTTCGTTAGTTAGCGATCACCATAGCCTCATATTTACCTGTGAAAATTCTTTCGACCAGGAAGAAATACACAAAACCAAAGGAATCGGACTAGGTAACCTGAGAAAAAGGCTGGAACTGCTCTATCCAAACCATTTTACATTGCAAATAAGCACAATTGGTAATATCTTTAAAGCAGAACTTAAACTCCAGCTAACATGAGCTTGCGTTGCTTAATTGTAGATGATGAACCGCTTGCACATGGCGTAATAACCGAATATGCAAAAGAAATCCCTTTCATTACCATAGTCGGGCATTGTTATCGTGCTACAGAAGCGTTGGATTTTTTGAGCAGGCAACAGGTAGATCTGATCTTCCTTGATATCAGGATGCCAAAGCTAAACGGTCTGGATTTTTTAAGGACGTTGCAGCACAAACCTCTTGTAATTATTACTTCGGCCTACGAAGAATATGCTTTAGAAAGTTTTGATCTGGCTGTTTGCGATTACCTTTTAAAACCCTTCAGGCTCGATCGATTTTTAAAAGCTGTTAACAGAGCTTTAGAGTTCCAACAACTCCATAAACAGACTATTAATACTGCTGATACAGAAAAAGCAACTAATAAAACCGATCAACAAATTTCACTAAAAGTAGATAAGAAGTATATTCTGATCAATATCGAAGAAATACAGTTTTTGGAAAGCCTGGGCAATTATGTAAAAGTTTGGAAAGACAAAGAATTCTTACTTACGCCACGAACGTTAGGCAGTTTTGAGGAGCAATTGCCATCCGTTTTTATCCGCATCCATAAATCTTTTATCTTGAACAAAAAATACGTCGATTATCTCGAGGGCAATACCCTTGTGCTTAAAAACGGTCAGGAGGTGCCTATTGGTAAAAACTTTAAAGGCATTATCAAACAACTTCTCCATATTGAGAATTAGTTTTTAACCGATTTTCAACCAGCCTGTAATGCTCATCCGCGGTGTATTGGTGAGCAGTACCTCATGTGCCAGATCAGAACTTTTAAAGAAAACACTTTTCCCGTTATCAGGTGAAATATTCTGTTCATCATCCGTATGATAAATGCGTAACTCTCCGCCATCTTCTGCTTTCCAACCTGCATTTAAATACATAACCATCGAATATTGCCGGCTTCCATTGTTTTGAAACTGATCGATATGCTTTTTGTAAAAAGTACCCGCTTCGTAAAGGGTATAATGAAACTCGTAACCCGTTATTCCCGTATAACAGGTACGGTTTAAATAAATCACGAACTCGTCCATCAGATCGAAAAAATCATTTTCATATTGATTATTATGCTTTCTATCGAGCCAGTAAATCACATCACTACGGATCAGTTTGTCCTGATTAATAACCGCATTATTCCCTATTCCTGCATTTAAAAGTTTCTTGTTTTCAAACAGGGCGATCAGGTTTTCTTTAAGGTGGGCAGCCAACGGGATGCTTAAAAAGTTTTCCGCAATCCCAACTTTATCTTCGATAAAACTATTGATAAGGCAATCAAATATTTTTTCCAACAGATTGGTTTAAATCTTAAAACAGTATGCCTAAGGCTGGTAAGGTAGTCTTAATTAATGGTTAAGTTTAAAACTAAATGTTAAATTGCATGTCAAAACCAAATCCTATGAAATATCTGATAACACTCTCACTGCTTTTGGCCTGTTTTTATTTGCGGGCACAGGATAGCATAAAAACAGTACGTACAACAAGCGCAATAATAAGCCTGAAGGCCAGTATGATCCCTAAAACAGATACCAACCAGGTATATTATGATGAAAAAGGGAAAGCGCTGCGCTATTATCAGTATGATAAAATGTTTCGTACCGGTTGGTATAAGCTGGTACCAAGCACCGACAGAACGCTGCCACAGAAAATGGTAGTTACCAAATCGACAGAAGAGGAAATTAACAGATTCACCTCAATCATCAGGGAAAATACAAAGGTTAAAACTCCTTATATTTATGAAGGCAAAAAACTGGATATAGCACCCCTGACTGCATTTTACGAACAGAATAAATTAGAGAATAAGGTAATCGTACAAATATATTGGTATGCCAGCTGCAGTACCTGTACTGAAAACTTTGCCGAGATAAGTACTTTCATCAAGGAACTGGGCGACCCAAAAGATTTGTTAGTTTTAGCCATCACAACCGATAATAACGATGTGGCCCTTAAAAAATTAAAAGAACAACCTTTACGTAATGCCGAATTAATCAGTTCTGGAAGGGCCGTTTCTGATGCCTACCAACTTACGCGTTATCCGGTATATATTGTTTCGGATAAGAAACAGATCATTAAATATGCCGTTGTGGGTAGCTCGAGGCTAACCATTCCAGATCTTAAAACAGCCATTAATGCCGCTTTGGGCAGATAAATTAATTAAATGAATACCTTTCCCGCACAATACTCCACCTTATCTGCCGCTGCTTTAAAAGATTATCTGATTAAAGCTTATCAGTTAAATTCTGCTACAACCTGCAGGTTGCTCATCAGGAATGTAAGCGATACTTATATTCTTGAAAACGAAAATGAGAAATACATCTTCAAAATTTACCGTGATGCACACCGGAAACGCAATGAAATTGAAGCAGAGGTAGAATTACTCAATATTTTAAAGGAGAATGGAAATTCGGTTTCTTATCCGATAGCAGATGTGGAGGGAAATCAGATCCAGCAGTTTAATGCAGCTGAAGGTTTAAGAAACGGCATATTGTTTTCTTTTGCAAAAGGAAAGGTAATTTTGGATCTGGAAGATAAATACCTGATACAACTAGGGCAAGATATTGCCAAATTGCATCAAACCACTTCATCGGTAAAGCTAAACAATCCAAGGCCCGAATTCAATTTTGAAACAACCTTGTTCGAACCTTTAAGAGATTTGAAACCTCATTTTAATGAAATGCCTGAGGAATTCGAATACTTACGCAATATTGCAGATAAAGTGGTCAAAAAATTCGATGATTTTAATACTTCAACCTTTAGTTATGGTTACTGCCATTACGATTTCTTCCCCAAGAATTTCCACTTCGATGAAAACGGAAAAATTACTTTTTTTGATTTCGATTTTGCGGGTGAAGGTTACCTCATTAATGATTTGATGACCTTCCTGAATCATTATTTCTTCCACCAGCTCAATAACCTGATTACTAAAGAACAGGCGGAAAAAGATTTCGGTACTTTTTTAAAGGCTTATCAGGAAGTAAGGCCCTTAACCGAAGATGAATTAAAGGCCATTCCTTATCTGGGCATCACCTTTCATATTTTCTTCCTCAAATTCTTTTACGATAATTACGATGACTGGTCGAATGCTTTTTTAACGCCGCGCTATACGAAACACCGAGTGGAGCTGATCAAAAAATGGGAAGAACTGTATTGTAACTTTTAGGCAACGCTGTATCAAATATCACCAGCTCTTTTTATCTTGTAAATAAATCAAAATCAATAAGATGGACCAGAAAATAATCAACCTGTACGATGAGTACACCCATAGCAATATCGGTAGAAAAGATTTTATGAAAAAGCTGGCCGTACTGGCCGGCAGCACGGCATTGGCTATGACTATTTTACCCATGCTGGAAAATAACTACGCGGCAGCGGCCGGGTTTAGCAGCGATGACATTGAGGTTGAAAATATTACCTATCAGGGTGTTGATGGCGAAATAAAAGCTGTACTGGCAAAGCCCAAAGGCAAAAAGAATTTAGGATGTGTGTTGGTGATCCATGAAAACCGTGGATTAAACCCGCATATTATTGATGTAACCAAACGTTTTGCCGCCAAAGGTTTTATTGCCCTGGGAGTTGATGCACTTTCGCCATTGGGTGGAACGCCTGCCGATGAAGATAAAGGCCGCGAGCTAATTGGGAAGCTGGATCCGGAGAAAAACCTGCAGAATTATTTAAAAGGATTGGATTATTTACGCAACCGTAAAGATGGAAACGGAAAAGTAGGTTGTGTTGGCTTTTGCTGGGGCGGTGGAATGGCTAATAAACTGGCCGTTAACGACCCGAAACTACAGGTAGCTGTTGCTTATTATGGTGCACAGCCCAACGCCGCCGATGTTCCAAAAATTAAAGCCAGTATAATGTTGCATTATGGTGGTTTGGATGAGCGTATTAACGCCGGAATACCAGCCTACGAGCAGGCTTTAAAAGAAAATAAAATTGATTATAAACTTTACATCTATGATGGAGTGAACCATGCGTTTAACAACAATACCTCTCCTACCAGATACAATGAAGCAACTGCAAAACTGGCCTGGAGCAGAACCATTGATTTGTTTAAACAGAAATTAGCGGTGTTAACGAGGTAGGTTTTCGTGTCTCAGTATCATTTCGATCGGAACGTCCACTCGTCCTGTCATTTCGAGCGAAGTGCAACGTAGTCGAGAAATCTATCTCGAGTCAGATTTCTCCATTCCGCTACCGATGAAAAATCGGCACGCTACAGTCGAAATGACGATTTTTGCAGTAATTATCAACTAAAATGAAGTTCTTTAGTGCCGTCATTTCGAGCGGAGCGCCCACTCGTCCCGTCATTTCGAGCGAAGTGCAACGTAGTCGAGAAATCTATCTCGAGTTATTTCTCCATTCCGCTGCCGATGAAAAATCGGCACGCTACAGTCGAAATGAAGATTCTTATAGTAATTTATCGACTAAAATGAAGTTCCTTTAGTTCCGTCATTTCGAGCGGAGTGCCCACTCGTCCCGTCATTTCGAGCGAAGTGCAACGCAGCCGAGAAATCTATCTGTTAGATTTCTCCGTTTCGCTGCCGATGAAAAATCGGCACGCTACAGTCGAAATGACGATTTTGTAGTAATGATTCAACTAGAACGAGGTGCCTTTAGTGCCGTCATTTCGAGCGAAGTGCAGCGTAGCCGGGAAATCTATCTCGAGTCAGATTTCTCCGTTTCGCTACCGATGAAAAATCGGTAAGCTTCAGTCGAAATGACGATTTTTGTAGTAATTTATTAACTAAAATGAAGTTCCTTTAGTTCCGTCATTTCGAGCGGAGCGCCCACTCGTCCCGTCATTTCGAGCGAAGTGCAGCGTAGTCGAGAAATCTATCTCGAGTCAGATTTCTCCGTTTCGCTGCCGATGAAAAATCGGCACGCTACAGTCGAAATGACGATTTTTGTAGTAATTATGAACTAAAATGAAGTTCCTTTAGTGCCGTCATTTCGAGCGGAGCGCCCACTCGTCCCGTCATTTCGAGCGAAGTGCAACGTAGCCGAGAAATCTATCTCGAGTTAGATTTCTCCGTTTCGCTGCCGATGAAAAATCGGCATGCTACAGTCGAAATGACGATCGCTATAGATCAATGTATAAACCAACCTTAAAACAAATCCGTATTCAACATGGTCTTCAAAATATTCGATTGAACATCGAAATTATTGAGGTGGTTTAAGAAATTGATATCCGATATTTTATGGTAACTATCTTCCAGTAAACTGAGAACCTCGTGTGGAATGGCGGTTTTTAACACCGCTGCATTGCTTTTCAGCTTATCGTTTTTATACTGAAGCTCCTGCATAATCTTCCCTTTTTCGGAGAGATTGGTAGAAGTGTCCAGATCTTTCAAAACCGTTAAATCACAGAACAGGAAGAGATTTCTACTTGGAAAAAAGAGATAATGGCTGTCTGTTTCCAAAAATTTATAAACTTCGATAACCTGCTCACCAGATTTTAAACCGATGTAAAATTCTGTACGAAAATCGTACTTACACAATTTCCCCATCAGTTTTTTCTCAATTGTAGCATAAACATTGGTGTACACCTGTTTATCCTGAAAATTAATCAACTGTGCAAACTGACCGGTGGTTAAATCGAAATAAAAATCGTTGGCGTATTTAGAACTGAAAACGTTAATATTTTTAGAGAAAGGAAAATCTGTACTCAGATCAGAAAGGACACTAAAAAGTTTCCGCAGCGACAGGTTTACTTTAAGCGATTGCTTTTGCTTATCCTGCTGAAAACTTTTCTGATCAACCAGCGTTCCAGCCATACGGTCTATCAGTTCTTCGTTAAGATCGATCTCATCATAAATAAGCGATACATTTTTTTCGTTGCTCTTTTTAATCTTTCTGAGCAGTTCGATTACACTATCGGTAAACTGAAGGTGAAAAAGATCGAGTTTTTCGATCTCCAGTTCTTCATTATTGGCAAAAAGCTGATGAATAACCTGGCTCCGTAAGTAAATTTTATAAATCACTTCATCATCAAAAAACACAGAGAGCAACTGTAAACGGTTGATCTCTGCGCTTGATTTTTTGATAATATTTAAACGGTATTCATCCATAGGTTAATTTAATTCACCCTCGTAACGTTCTTTTTTAACTCTGCTTCCAGAGTTTTAAGTTCGCCATCCAACACACGTCTGCTTTGTGCACCAGCCTCATGGATCTGTTTCACCTCATTAAGCGTTTCAATCAATGATGATGTGGTACGTTTCAGGGTTTCCAAAGATACCACAGTTTTTTCATTTTCTTTGGCCACATCAATACTGTTCTGCTTTAACATTTCAGCATTTTTCTGCAAAATGGTATTCGTGGTATCCGAAATTTTCTTTTGCATCTCTACATTGGCTTTTTGCCTTTGTAAAGCAACCGCAATGGTTAGCTGGTTTTTCCACACCGGAATGGTTGTAGAAACAATCGACTGGGCTTTTTCTGCAATCGAAGTATTGTTGTTCTGCACCACACGAATCTGCGCCAAAGATTGTAACATAATAAAACGTACAATCTTCATATCGGCCAGTCGCTTATCCAAACGGCTGATGAAATCCCTTAAATCGGCAATTTCATAATCCTGATAATCGGCAGGCCTGCCTTCCATTTCGGCCAGTTTGATATTCAGTTCGTTATATTTCAGTTGACCTGCAATAATGAGTTCTTCCATCTGGTGGATGTATCCCACATTGCTGTCGAACATGGTTTGCAGTGAGCTGTTATCTTTAATTGAATTTAACCTTCCGGCTTTAATTTTGTTGGTGATTTTATCGATATTGTTCACCACCACATCATATTTCTGAAAAAGTTTTTTCACATCAACCACTAAACTCTTTAAAAAAGGGATTTTAGAGATAAAACTCTTAAAACCGCTCTGTTCGAGTTCAGATACGTCGATATAATTGAGTTCGGTAAGCAGTTCGTTAATTAAACCGCCAACTTCGCCACTGTTATAGGTACGTACAGACGATAAAAATTCGTTACTGTATTTCTCCATTGAATTCTGGGCATCGCTTCCGTAATTCAGGATCGAATTAACATCTGATGGTTCGAGCGATTTTCCAATTTCCTGATATTTAGCAGTTTCCTCGTTTGTTATTTTTTCGAGGTCAACATTCCCGTCTTTATCCAGTTTAACTGGTGTAAGCGCCTGGGGAAGATTTGGGTTGGTTTCCATAGTTGATTATATGATCGGCTTTGCAGCTTATAAATAATGTTGGGTTACGGTTTTAACGGTATCTTCCAGTTTTCTATCTTTGGTAGGCTCGCCGATGGCATTAAATTTCCATTCGCCGTTTTTCTTATAAAAAACACCCATTACCATCGATACGTGACCTGCAAAGTTAGATCCGTTGGCAATATCATATTTAGCAAAAACTTCATTTACACGTTTGGTTGTACCCTCGTAAATGCGGATAGATGCAAACGGAATGGTACCGAAATCGTGCCCTCTAAAACTGTTCAACACAAAGGCTACGTAACTTACGCTGGCATCCAACATTGAAAAATCAAGGGTAATAATTTCATTGTCCAGGCCATCATCCCCCCCCATATCGCCTGTTAAATCGTCGCCACTGTGTTTTACCGATCCGTTTTTAGATTTCAGGTTACCAAAGTAAACCACTTCTAAAAGCTGCTTGTTTTCGTTGTACAAAGCACAACTTGCATCTAAATCTACAGCCTCTTTTGAAGATCCGAAACCGAAAAGGCCTTTCTTTTCGATAGCGCCCCAGTTAATGCCCACGCATACATTCTGCAGTTTGCTACCATTGCTTTTTTCAAGACTGATGCGCTGTCCTTTTTGAAGATTGATTGCCATAATATTATTGATATTTGTTTAAATAATCCTGTAAACCACCTTTCATGCCTACGCCTACTGCCTCAAATTTCCATTGATTTTCGCGTTTGTAAATCCTTCCGAATTCTACAGCGGTTTCGATAGAAAAATCTTCTTCCAGTTCGTACTTTAAAATCACTTCGTTGGTTACGGCATCAAAAATACGGATGAAAGAATTTCTTACCTGACCGAAGTTTTGTCTTCTGCTTTCTGCTTCGTGAATGGTTACTACAATGCAGATTTCGCTTACTTTAGCATCAATTTTGGTCAGATCGATTTTAATTTGTTCGTCATCGCCATCACCATCGCCTGTTAAATTATCGCCGGTATGTTCTACAGCGCCATCCGGAGAAACCAGGTTATTATAGAAAACAAAATTTTCGTCAGAAACTAATTTTCTCTGATCGTTTAATATAAAAATCGAAGCATCTAAATCGAATGCAGAACCTGTAGAAGAGCTGTTGGTATCCCAACCTAAACCTATTGTAAATTTAGGAGCACTGATATTTTCTCTCTGCCCCTTTTGCAAATTAATAGCCATATTAAATTAATTTATAATTGTTGTTTTTGATATAGTCTTTGATAAGATGTAAATTTTTCGAATACGCCTCTATGGTATGGTAATTATTACCCAGCGAAAGGTCGTAAAGCTGATTAATAAAATCGGCACTTCTGCGTTCTAAAAATATGGTAAAACTGCTCGAAGTACTGTTTAAAATGTATTTTACAATACGGGTATTGAAACAGAAATTTCCACCGTCTATAATTTCTTCGAGATCGAAAATAGACTTGATCTGATGGTAATTCAGAAAGTTTTCTACGTTGGGGTGGATATTTTTGTTTACCAGTTCGGCAAAGTAAAGCATATGCATTTCGTTGCTGAGGCCATATTCTTTCGCCATTTTTAAAATCATGCGCTCATGACTTCCGGTAATTTTAATATCATCCAGAAACAAAAGCGTTTTTCCGGTCAGAAAATCCTTATCGATATGGAAAGAATCATTTCCGATGAGTGAAAGCCTTTCTTCTGCACTTAATTCGCCATAATCTTCCTTATAGGTAATGGTACGGTGTACTTTTGTTTCCTGCACAGCCAAACCGCCATTTTCGACCAGCCAGCGGTTAAGCTGACTCACGAAATAATTTTTCATGGCAAAAGTTGCCGTAGGTATAAAGCTGTAAGGGCTCGAAATGACCACAATCTGGTCGCTAATCAGGTTATCAACCAGGTAATAGCGGATGAAACCATCGGCAAGGGCCTTACCAAATGATCGGGCTACTAAATCATCGCCAAACTTAAAGCGGCTGTAATCATCGGCACTAAAACCGAAATCGGTTGTGTTGTCGATTTTGTGGAGTGAATAACTATACGGTATCATAGAGTAGGTTTGAGATAGATAGATGGTTTGAATTGATGAGCATACTGTTGATCCCCATGGCTTCGGCCCCGCGCACATCAGCATACGGGTTATCGCCAATGTGGATTACATCGCTTAACAACAAATCAGGATGTTTTGTTCGGTCGATCGTATCCAGCATCAGCTGAAAAAATCCGCTGCTGGGTTTAGACATCCGTACTTCATCCGAATAAAGCTGAAAATCGATATACTGACCGATTCCTAAATGGTTGATGACTTTTTTGAGGGTTTTGCCTTTAATAAAACCGGTGTTGCTCAAAATATTGGTAGAACTTTTGCCCGAGTCCTTAATTTTTGCCAGCACATCTAAACAGTCATTACAATAAAGCTTTGGCATATGGGCAAATACGATTTCTTCCATATCCTGATCAAGCAACTGCAGGTCTACATCACGGAAACTGTAATCGTAATCATTGATCATGCTAATGATCATGAGGTACATCTCGTCGGCATCTACATTTTTACCGGCTTTTTCATTAATGGCATTTACCATTAAATCAACCTGGCGGAAAATAACCGCTATTTCTTCAACAGATTTATGTTTGCCATTAAAATTCCGGTAAAAGTACTGTACCCTTTCCTGTTTGTACGTTGGATTGGATTTAATCAGCGTTAACCAAAGATCGAATGAATAATGTTTGTAAAAAGCCATTTGTCCCTGTTTCCTAATCTATTTATTAAATCCTAATATTACAAAATTTGATTCTAATATCAGGAAGGTTTGATTGTAAGATTTATCACAGATAAGCCTTACAATTAAGATTTATCCAATACATCTTCGGCATCATCCGAAATGATAATATCGCTTTTATGTTTTTTGGGATAGTTGAACAATAAAGAACTTAATACCGGCAAAATGAAAATGGCTACGGTAAAAATAGATACAAAAAGATCTGTTTTTTCGCCTTCTATAGCATGAGAAATGGGTGACTCTGGATAGAAATGCGTAAATAACGACGAGGTAAGTTTAATCCCCAAAACACCAATTACGATGAAAGCCACTGTTTCTAAAAAGGTGAATTTCTCCATTAATTTCACGAAAGCCTGTGCCACAAAACGCATGGCCAGAATACCGATAAAAACACCAATATAAATTAACCAGATGTGATCGGTAAAGGCTACCGCAGCAAAAACGTTATCGATAGAGAAGGCAAGGTCCATTACTTCTACCAAAGCAACGGTTGCCCAAAAAGTACCGACTAAACCCACTGTAGATTTATAGATCCAGCTTTTGCTTTTATCTACTTCCTCTTCTTCCTCGTTGTTTTTACTGTTCTTTTTTCTGAAATAATCGAATGCGAGGTATAACAGATATAAACCGCCAAGTGGTTTTAACCACCAGATTTTTACCAGCCACGCCGCAAGGAACAAACAGATACCCCTAAAAACGTATGCACCGATAATTCCGTATTTTAATGCTTTATCGCGCTGGTTCTTTGGCAAATCCATTACCATGGTAGCCAAAACCGCAGCATTATCAACCGAGAGCAAACTTTCGATTACAATCAGGTTTAAAATAATTAATAATCCGGCCTGTATATCATCACCTAAAATTGTGTGCAGAAAATCCATTGAGCGTGTGTATTTTTAAATTAAAGTTTTAGTTTTCATAACAAAGAAACAAAATTTTATCATTTCTGCTGTTTATTTATGTTATTGTTTTATTGTTAGAATGACAATTGTTAGAATTGTTACGTATTGGCGCCAAATATTAGTTGGTGGCATCTAACTGATAAATTACACCTTTATCTCCTGCCAGTATAACTAGTTTACCTTTTTTTGCTTTTTGAACAGCATTAAAACTCTTATCAGAAATGTGTTTCCAGTTTTGGCCGCCATCGGTCGAGATATCTGTGCCAGATGTACCGGTTGCAACCAATGTTTTGGCATTGATGTAGGTTACTCCCGAACGAAAACCAAAAACTGGTGTATTTGGCTTTTGCCAGGTTTTACCACCGTCGCTGGTTAACAAGATGTTATTGGCATTTTCTTTATCTTTTACATAGTTTCCGCCAACCGTTACACCATTTTTATTATTCAAAAAATCGATAGAGAAAGGACCTGTGCTATTTTCGCCCTGTAAAATAGGGCATTTAAATATTTGCCAGGTTTGTCCATAATCAGGTGAAAAATAAATATTTGATACTGTTCCGCCTGTTGCAATCCATGTTTTGCCCCCTGGTAATGTTTTTATCGTGGTGCCACTGGCTGCAAAACTCGCTTCGCCTTTGGCTAAACTTGTTTTTAAATTTGCAGAAATATCCTGCCAGGTTTTACCGGCATTAACTGTTTTCAGGAGTTGAAGTTTATCATTGATAGGATCGCCGAAAATAATTCCTCTGTTTTTATCCCAAAAACTAACTCCATC
The DNA here is from genome assembly GCF_052045455.1 of Pedobacter sp. 22226. NCBI lineage: Bacteria > Pseudomonadati > Bacteroidota > Sphingobacteriia > Sphingobacteriales > Sphingobacteriaceae > Pedobacter > Pedobacter sp. 22226. Next base: position 74,521 of record NZ_JBQEPB010000011.1, read on the forward strand.
TAAAAATATGGCAGAATCTACATTTTTATAGGTTTCTTTCCAGGTTTGGCCTCCGTCAACGGTTTTTAAGATATATGCCGGCGAAGCAATCCCCACAATAACGGCCTGTTGATCATCAAAAGCTTCTATATCCCTGAAATCGATTTTCTCATATCCTTTAGGTTTTACCCAGGTCCAGGTTTTGCCGCCATCGGTTGTTTTACCAATTGAGCCGTTGCTGCCACTTACCCACACCACCTGATCGGTTACCACACTTAAACCCCTTAAACTGGTTTTGGCAGCCTCATTTAAGGGTTTAACAACGTACGACTGCGCAGCGCAAAAAAAAGGTGCCATTAAAAGGCACCATATTAATTTCTTCATTGATTGTTATTTAACTCGTCTAAAAGTTTCCGATCGGCCCAATAGTGAAATACCCACATAACCGCGGATGTTTAATACATCAGCACTTTTTAAGGTCATGTTACAGCTGTAGGTTTTACCGCTTTTTGGATCGTAGATGGTCCCATCGGTCCATTTGCCGTCATCGTATTTAAAATCCTTAAGTATTTCAAGGTTTAACAAAGCACGCTTCTGCAGGTTTTCATTTGGGTTTTTAACGTCTAATTTAGGTTTTCCGTTAATGTTTGGCTCTTTAATCCAGGCCAGTTTCCCGTAAAATTTATCGCCTTTTTTGTAAATTTCTATTTGTCCCTCTCCTGATGGATTAAGCCATTTGCCTACAATGGCATCTTTGTTCTGCGCAAAGGCAGAAAATGATACCGCTACAAAGAGCAGCATTAAAAATGGTAGCTTTCTCATATTTTTTATTTCTAGTTAGTTTTTAAAGATAATGAATTACACCTTATACCGAAACACTAAATAAAGAGAAAAAGTATGAGAAAGTTTTTTAAAACTGAAATTTACTTTGAAACGATGGGCAGGTACTTCGCCCTGTAAGCATAAAACAGAAACAGATTGAACAATAACATTACGGCAACCATTGGTAATTCTTTCGGCCCCAAAAATGCATGATACAGAAAAACATTTAAAGTGACCGGAAAAATAATGATAGCAGCCAAAGGCGCGGTACGGTTAATGAGCAATAATACTCCCCCGATTAACTCTGTTATTTTAATTAACGGAAAAAGATATACGGATGCCATTACGCCTGTCATAAAGCTGGTTTGTGCAGCCGTCATCTCTGGTGCCTTAGGCATTAAGTTAAGAAAATAGCTCACCGAAGCAAATAAATACATGGCGGCCAAAAGTACACGTACAATAATTACAGCAATTTTCATGATGGTTAAGTTTTAGTTTGTATTTTAAAAATAATATTTTTTGATCATTTATTGTTGGTCTGTTGGGTCATTGGTCATTGGTTAATTGGTTAATTGGTTAATTGTTGATGAAACGCGGAACTTCAAACCACCTGTTGGTCAATAGTTTTATAGTCCATGGTTGATAGTCGCATAGCTTACAATGATTGGGTTAACTGGTTAATTGTTTAAACCGGTTAACCGGCGCTGAAAGCCGAACTGCTACTGCCCTTCAACTCCGCTTAGGGTGACTAATCTAGATAATCGACTACGGACTAAAGACCCGGGACTAAGGACTCATGACTATAGACTTTGGACTACCTCCTTATTTAAAATCATAATTCACCATCCACTGGATCCCGAACTTATCGGTAGTCATGCCGAAAAGTGCATTCCAAAAGGTTTTTTCTAAAGTCATGGTTACGGTACCACCTTCAGACAGGCTATCAAATAAGCGTTTGGCTTCTTCTTCGCTTTGCGCATCAACAGAAAGCGAAATACCTGTGCCTAATGTGGCTGGTGGCATCGGATCGGTAATATCGGTTCCCATTAAAATGTTACCGCCTATAGGTAAAGCGATATGCATCAATTTCTCCTGATCACTCGCAGGCATTCCATCGCAGCCGGGCGAATCTTTATAGCGTTGCACTACCAGAAACTCACCGCCAAAAACTGATTTGTAAAAGTTGAATGCTTCTTCGGTGTTACCGTTAAAATTTAAATACGTGTTAAGTGTTGCCATTTTTATTTAGTTAATTGGTTTATTAGTCATTGGTTAATTGGTCATTAGTTCAGTAGTCATTAGTTCAGTAGTCATTGGTTATTTGTATAGCCCTGCGATTAGTCGGCTTCGGACTTCAGACTTGAGACTTCAGACTTCCGACTTCAAACCTCATCTATAGTCTGGTCAGTTTTATATCCATCCATTCTACCCAGTTTTTACCATCAAACTGCTCCCACAGTCCTTCTATTGTATCAGCCTTAAAATTCCCTTTAAATCTTTCTGTATCCGCAAAAATTAAAATGATATCATCATAAATTTTAAGTGTAGAGATCGAAATATTTCCTTCATTATCAAACGACTGTGACCTGAACACATCCTCCATATCATCATAATGGGTAATTTCTAAAGATTGCATTTTCTTTTTGTTAAACGTTACATCCACTTTATGTGTTAAAAAGAAACTGCCTTCAATCCATTCGTAGGTATCCGTTCCGGTAATTACTTCGCCCGATTTGGTTAAACCTTCGGTTTTCCATTTACCTATATAGGGATTGAGTAAATCAAGCCTGTTGTTTCTCATAAATTTAGTTAAAATCAATTGGGATTTAAGCCACTATAAATATTTTTTAATTGATGTACATGTCTTTGTGTATGGTAAATCACAAAATAAATTGCCTCTAAACGTGTTAAAAAGCCATATCCAGGTAGTTCATAAGAAACACATGTTTTAGTTAAATCTAAACCAGTTGCGGCATTCGAAATTCCCGTCCTGATCTGCTTTAAATTTTCTAATAATTCCGGCTGGTTATAAGCTTTGTTTTCAGGATAAATCTCTTTGGGCGAATTGTACTTCACATTAAAATTTAAAAAATCATTTTTAATCTGACTTACCATTAAATCTGCCGGTTTATCGGTTTCCGTAACCCTTCCGTTAATTACCTGCAAAAAGCCACCATTCGATAATATCAAATGTTCTGCAAGTTGTCCGGCAGTCCAGCTGCCTTCAAAAGGCACTTTGTTAACCAGATGGCCATCAAATTTTGAGAAAACGTTTTCCAGTGCCAATAAGGTTTCTTCGGTTTCTTTAATTAATTTTTCCATAGCCTACATATAATTCATTCCTGGATAGTTCAATAATCTTCGCCACAAGGCAATCTGCCCGATGCAGTTCGCATCACGGTAAGTACTAAAGCTGATCATTTCGAAAAGGGTAATTTCCATTCCCGGCATAGTTAACTTTTCCTCCAGCTTTTCATCCGTAGCCTGCGTTAATGCATCCTGCAGCTTTGGCGAAATGACTGACCAGTCTTTTTTAAGGTCGGCAATCGATGGATACACCGCATCATCAACAATGCCCTTATTATTAGCAAAAAGTTCATCGGTGATAGAAAGGAGATCAATTCCGAACGATTTAGCCAGAAAATACCTCCCCTGCACTACACTGCCCGTAATCCAGGCGATGTGGTTGGCCTTGGTTTCCAGTTTTTTCTGCGCATCCTTTTCATCTATACCATCTAAAGCCTTTAATAAAAAATCGGTATGCATCTCGTAGAGTACAATCAGACCGTAAATCCTGCTACTTTTTGGTGTGGTTTTCATGTTGTTTTGTTTAGGTGATTAACTTAAAATAAAGTTAAAGCTTAATATTGAGGCACACCCTTGCCGTAAAAGTCAATATTAAGGGGCATTTCAGACAATTTTTATATATTTACTATTCCCAAATTTTAACCAAATGATACAAATAGGTGTTTTAATGCCCCAAAACTTCAGATTATTAAGCGTAGCGGCTATTTTAGATGTTTTTGATACCGTAAATGGATTCTACAGGAAAGATGAGCTCGAAACACCCTTTAATATCAGTTTAATTACTGCTGATGATAAAAATTATAACTTTAGCGAACACCCCTGCATCTCCTTACAAAAGGCCACCGATCTTGATCTTATTTTGATTCCATCTTTTGCCACCAATGATATTAAGGAATGCATTTCGGCCAATAAAAGTTATATTTCATGGTTAAACAAACAGCATCACACCGGGGCAGAAATTGCAACTTTTTGTACCGGTGCATTTTTACTGGCCGCATCGGGTTTGTTGGATGGGAAAGCTGCTACCACACATGTTGATGCCTGTCCGGCATTTTCGACCGCTTTTCCGCAGGTGCATTTAAAAGCCGATAAAACCGTAACACAGGATGGAAAACTTTTTACCAGTGGCGGTGCAACCTCTACCTTTCATTTATTGTTACACCTTTTACAGATCCACTGCGGAAAAGATATGGCGGTGAAAGTTGCCAAAGTTTTCGCCATCGATATGGACCGCGTAAACCAGTTATACTTCAGCACTTTTCAGCCCATCCGTCACCATAACGATGACCTGGTAGCTTCGGCACAGGAAAAAATTGAAAGCAACTACCAGGATGTGGCTACTATTGAAGAAATGATTAAGGATATTCCTTCCAGCAGAAGAAATATTGTACGCCGTTTTAAGCAGGTTATTGGCATTACCCCCATCGAGTACCTGCAGCAAACCCGCATTGAAGCAGCTAAAAAACTTTTAGAACAAACGGCTCAGCAAATGACGGAAGTGATTTACAATTCGGGGTATAACGATCCAAAAGCATTCAGGAAAGTGTTCAGAAAATCAGTTGGGATGACGCCTACACAGTATCGGGATAAATTCCAGGCGAGGTAGGAAACACCGTCATTTTGGCCGCAGTAGAGAAATTTGTGCATTTATTTTAGGGTGAGCTATTTATTTTTTTGAAGCGCAGAGCCTGTGGTTCTTGGTCAACTGCAGTCCCGCTTTTACTCCAAGTCCTCACTACGCTCCGGGCTTTCCGTGCAATCGGGGCTATAAAGGGTTGGTATCTGCTCCAAAATTTAAATTAGACATCAGGCTAACTTAAAGACATAAAAAAATTCAGGGTGAGCTATTTATTTTTTTGAAGCGCAAAGCCTGTGGTTTTTAGACAACTGCTGTCCCGCTTTTACTCCAAGTCCTCACTACGCTCCGGGCTTTCCGTGCAATCGGGGCTAAAAATGGTTGGTATCTGCTCTAACCACTAAAGAACATTACTGCTTAGAAAAGGCCTGCTGATATTTAAGCGGGGTTTTTCCGGTTATTTCCCTAAAATATTTATGAAAACTGGTAAAATTATAAAAACCGCAATCATAACAGATTTCTTTTACCGTTAAATCATTTTCTATTAATAGTTTACAGGCCTGCCCCACCCTAATCTCGTTCAGAAACTGCGTGTAAGTTTTCCGGCTTTTGGTTTTAAAGAACTTGCAAAACGAATTCGGACTGATTTTAGCCACCGCAGCAATTTCTTTAAGCTCTATCTTATTTTTGTAATTGCTGATGGTATAATTATAAATCGATTGGATCCTGTCTTTTTCGTTTTCCAGAAAATTAGGTTTAAAGCCCAGCGAAACCAATGTTTTTTTCTCTTCGCAGCTGGCTATTTCAGTCAACACCTCTAACAGCCTGATAATCCGCATGGTACCCGTAGCCTCAATAATTAAAGGCACCAATCGGGCTATTTTTTCTTTCGCATCCCCTGATAGCTGGATTCCTTGTTTAGATTGTGCCAGCATCTTTTTAAGTTCCTGGTTTTCGGGAAGATCGATAAATCCAGCTCCTAAAAAATCTTCTTTAAAGTGGATGGCATACACATCAACAGATTCGCCCTCCTTTTTTTCGAAAAACTCAGGATCAAATCGCCAGTAATGAGGCAGGTTACTGCCAAGCAATACCACATCGCCCTCGCTAAAATTTTTAATGCTGTCGCCAATAAACTGCGTTCCCCTGCCTTTTTTGATGTAAATCAGCTCCAGGGCAGAATGGTAATGCCACAGGTTGTTCACATCTGGCATAATATCCCTCCGGGCGCTAAAAGAATCCACCGTATTGGTAGATACATTAAGTAAATGCGGTTTCATAAAATCTTAAAAAATCACTCTAATATGCAGTAATATTTCGCAATGTATAAATTAGAGACAATATCATTTAATAATTAGATCATAAAGTTAAATTTTTATTAGTACTTAAGGGCTTAATTTGTAATACAACAACTAACCAATAACACATTTATGAAGGTAGATTATTTATTCCTTGTTATACCGAAAGATACCGGATACGGTGCATTTATAGCCTGACCTTCTAAAACAGCAGATATTGAACAATCTTTAGTAATTGGTGCAATGGAGCCCGAAGTTTAACTACTTTTATTTTGGCATAACCAGCTTCATCAATTTAACCAAACCAAATATGAGCCACAACACCACAACGAATTTTCAGGTATCCGATACACCAAATGGCGGCAAAGGGTACCTGTTTCCATTAATTTTAGTTACCAGCCTCTTTTTTTTCTGGGGTTTTGTACATAACCTCGATCCGGTTTTAATTCCACATTTACGCAAAGCCTTCCAGCTGAATGTTTTCGAATCTACCCTGGTCGATTCGTCTGTTTTTATCGCCTATTTTTTATTGGCACTTCCTGCAGGTTACATCATGCGCAAGTATGGCTATAAAAGCGGCATTATATTAGGACTTGTTTTATTTGCCATAGGTTGTTTGTTGTTTATCCCCGCAGCAAATACCGCACAATACATCTTTTTCTTAGGTGCACTTTTTATCATTGCCTGCGGTTTAACCTTTTTAGAAACAGCTGCAAATCCTTACGTTACCGTGCTTGGGCCGCCGGAAACAGCTACCCAACGTTTAAACTTCTCCCAATCGTTTAATGGTTTAGCAGCATTTTTAGCACCTGTAGTTGGGGGAAAATTGATTTTTACTGAAGCAAAATACACCGATGCGCAACTGGCGAAATTGCTTCCATTAGAAAAACAGGCTTATGTACTTGAGGAAGCTTCAACAGTAAAAGCGCCTTATTTAATTTTGGGTATCCTGATTATTATAGTGGCCATCTTATTTATTTTTACCAAGCTGCCGGATATTAAAGAAGAAGAAAATGCTAATGAAAAAAGCTCTTTTGGGCATGTTCTGGGGCATAGTCATTTACGTTGGGCGGTTATCGGGCAGTTTTTTTACGTTGGCGCACAGGTTTGCGTATTAAGCTTATTTATCAGTTTCGTAACCTCATCTGCTGGTATTACCCCGGCGCAGGCGGCATGGTATTCTGGCGCAGCAGGCTTGGCTTTTATGCTGGGTAGATTTGCCGGGACCTTCCTTATGAGATTTGTCGCTCCACACAAATTGTTAATGTTATATGCTTTAATCAGCGCGCTGCTTACACTGGTATCCATTTTTGCTACCGGAATGATTACCGTTTACGCTTTAATCGGTGTGGCCTTTTTTATGTCGATTATGTTCCCAACCATATTCTCATTAGGAATAGCTGGCTTGGGTAAAGATACCAAGCTGGGTTCATCGCTAATTGTAATGTCGATAGTAGGTGGTGCATTTTTGCCGCCGGTATTGGGTTTAATATCAGATGCCACACACAATATACAATATGGTTATTTGGTTCCCTTTGTTTGCTTTTTAGTGGTATTCTACTTTGGCTGGAAAGGCTGGAAACCCAATCATACTGAAAAAGAAATAAGTTTAGAAGTATAAATTAACAATGAAAAAATTAGTCATCAGGATTAATAATGCCGATAATGTTTTGGTTGCATTACAGAATTTACCTCAGGGAACCGAAATTGTTTACGAAGGAATTGCCTACCTGACTGTTGATGAAATCCCCGCCAAGCATAAATTTTTTATGCAGGATATGAAAACCGGCGATGAAGTGATTATGTATGGTGTTCTGGTGGGGAAAGTCCAGTTTGAGGTAAAAGCAGGTATGCGCATGAGTGTAGAGAACACCAAGCATGCAGCTGAGCCATTTGCCTACCGAAATGTTGATTTTAAGTGGGAAGCGCCCAATGTGAGTCAATATGCCGATCGCAAATTTTATGGTTATCACCGTAAAAACGGTGCAGTGGGCACTGCAAATTACTGGCTGTTTATCCCAACGGTTTTCTGCGAAAACAGAAACCTCGATATCATTAAAGAATCCCTATATGGCGAACTCGGTTATGCGGTTGATGCGCAATATAAATCGTACACGCACAAACTTGTTCAGGCTTACGAAAGTGGTGAGAGTATTGATAACATCAGTTTCGAACCCAAAGTAAATAAAGCTAACCGAACCTTTAAAAATGTAGATGGCATTAAATTCCTCACACATAATGGTGGTTGTGGCGGTACGCGTCAGGATTCGAATACTTTGAGCAGGTTGCTGGCTGCTTATGCCAATCACCCCAATGTGGCAGGTGTTACGGTTTTAAGCTTAGGTTGTCAGCATTTGCAGGTAGACGATTTTAAACGCGATCTTTTGGCGCTTGATCCCAATTTTGATAAACCCTTATTAATTTTTGAACAGCAAAAAACACAGAGTGAAGAACATTTAATCCAGAATGCAATCAAAAGCACTTTTGAAGGCCTGATGCTTATCAATAAACAAGAACGTACAGAAGCCCCTTTAAGCAAATTATGCGTAGGCGTAAAATGTGGCGGCAGTGATGGTTTTAGTGGCATTTCTGCCAATCCGGCTGTGGGTTACTGTGCCGATTTATTGGTGGCATTGGGTGCAAAGGTGTTATCGGCAGAGTTTCCCGAACTTTGTGGCGTAGAACAGGAAATGATTGACAGGTCTGTAGACCAGCCCACTGCTGAAAAATTTATCCGTTTAATGACAGAATATGATGACCTGGCACATAAAGTTGGTTCTGGTTTTTACATGAACCCTTCGCCGGGTAATATTAAAGATGGTTTAATTACCGACGCGATAAAATCTGCAGGAGCAGCACGTAAGGCGGGTTCTTCCCCTGTGGTTGATGTGTTAGATTATACTGAGCCTGCAACTAAACCTGGTTTAAGCCTGGTTTGTACGCCCGGAAATGATGTGGAAGCCACTACAGGTAAAGCGGCTGCCGGAGCCACGCTTATTCTGTTTACCACGGGTTTAGGTACACCAACAGGAAATCCGGTTTGCCCGACCATTAAAGTGGCCACGAATTCGATTCTGGCTAAGCGCATGAGCGATATTATCGACATCGATACCGGAGCGGTGATTAACGGCGAAAAAACCATAAACGAAATGGGTGAAGATATTTTAGAATATTGCATTAAAGTAGCCAGCGGAGAGGAAATCCCTAAAGCTGTACAACTTAACCAGGATGATTTTATCCCCTGGAAAAGAGGAGTAAGCCTGTAGAGGATGGATGATGTGAAATGGAAGAGGTAAAATGGAAGATGGATGAGGTAAGGTGGATAATGGAGGAAACACTAATCGATCCGTCATTTCGACTGGAGTGAAATCCCGAGGTTAAGTCGGGAGAGAAATCTATACAGACAAAGTCTCTCTCTATGCCCTCAACTCCTGGCGCTATGCTTAAATAAAAACAAAAACATAACCGAATATGAATTTAAATTTAGACGGCAAAATAATACTGGTAAGTGGTGGTGCAAAAGGCATCGGAGCGGCAATTGTTAAAGCTCTTGCCATTGAAAATGCATTCCCAATCATCATCGGCAGAAATGAAGAAGATAACCAGAAAATGCTTCAGGAAGTAAAAAATTCAGGCTTAAAAGCCGATTATTTTACTGCGGAACTTACTGCACCAGAAAGCTGCAAAACCATTATAGATGCCATTTTAGAAAAATATAACAGAATTGATGGCCTGGTGAATAATGCCGGTGTTAACGATGGCGTAGGCCTCGAAAGCGGCACTTATGAAGCTTTTATGGAATCACTGCATAAAAATGTGGTGCACTATTATCTTTTAGCGAAGTACGCCTTACCGGCATTGAAAGAAAGTAAAGGTTCTATTTTGAATATCGGCAGTAAAACAGCAGAAACCGGACAAGGCGGAACATCAGGCTATGCGGCATCAAACGGTGCCAGAAATGCTTTAACACGCGAGTGGGCGGTGGAATTATTGCCCTACAGCATCCGTGTTAATGCGATTATTGTTGCCGAAGCATGGACACCTTTATATGAAAAGTGGATCAGCACTTTTGAAAACCGTGATGAAAAACTGAAAAGCATTACCGATAAAATTCCATTTGAAAACCGGATGACTACTGTAGATGAAATTGCGAATACCGCTGTGTTTTTATTATCAGATAAATCGAGCCACACTACCGGTCAGTTAATCCATGTAGATGGTGGTTATGTACATTTGGATAGGGCGCTGTTGTAATAAGTCACTGTCATTCCAAACCCCACACTCTCGGTCTGTGTCCTCACAGACCGAAAGAAAAAACTAATTTAAATGGCCTGTGAGGACACAGACCATGGAGTTGTCTAATATTACTTTTTCTTCCTTTCTTCCAAATAAACATGCCATAAGAACATCGTAGCAATGGTGCGGTAAGGTTCACACTCTCGGTCTGTGTCCTCACAGACCGAAACAAAAAACTAATTTAAATGGCCTGTGAGGACACAGACCATGGAGTTGTTTAATATTACTTTTTCTTCCTTTCTTCCAAATAAACATGCCATAACAACATCGTGGCAATGGTGCGATAAGGTTCACACCCTCGGTCTGTGTCCTCACAGACCGAAACAAAAACTAATTTAAATGGCCTGTGAGGACACAGACCATGGAGTTGTTTAATATTACTTTTTCTTCCTTTCTTCCAAATAAACATGCCATAACAACATCGTGGCAATGGTGCGATAAGGTTCACACCCTCGGTCTGTGTCCTCACAGACCGAAACAAAAACTAATTTAAATGGCCTGTGAGGACACAGACCATGGAGTTGTTTAATATTACTTTTTCTTCCTTTCTTCCAAATAAACATGCCATAACAACATCGTGGCAATGGTGCGGTAAGGTTTAAATTGATCTGCAACCGCCAAAACTTCCTCTTTACTCACACTGGCTGTCAAACCTTTTATTTTCTTTAGTGAGTTTATCGCAGCCAGGTCTCCTATGGGGAAAACATCCGTATGGTGCAGCATAAAAATCAGGTAAATATCTACGGTCCAATCGCCTATACCTTTAATGGTTTTGAGTTGATTTCTAATGGCAAGATCATCCATCGTTTCCATTTTGCTAAGTGATAACGTTCCGCTAACCAAACTTTCAGCCAAATGCCGCACGTAAACTGTTTTTTGCCTGCTGAAATAACAATCCCTTAATTCCTGGTCATTAAGCAATAACAATCGGGCTGGTGTAACCTTTCCTATTTTTTCTTTCAGTTTATTCAGCGTAGCCAATGCCGAAGCCAAAGAAACCTGTTGTTCTAAAATAATATGCACCAGTGATTCAAAGGTATTTGGTCTCGACCAAAACGGCGGGTAACCGTATTTATCCAAAATCGACTGCAAATCTGCATCCCTGTTACCTGCTAAATCGCAAAGCTGAAGAAAATTGGTCTGATCAAATGTTTCGAACATGGAAATGTTTTTGGTCAAATATAATAAGGATTAAGGTAGTATAACCTACGCTAAAACTTCTTTGTAGTTATTCTGAACGCTACCTGTCCCGAATATTCGGAGCGAAGAATCTTTCTGATTTTTGATCTGTTTTCGGGTTCGGTTTTCCATCGCTTGCAGATTCTTCGTTTCACTCAAAATGACAACCATTTTTTTGGTCTGTGTGGGCTAACCCGTCATTTCAGCTACAACATAACTCATTTTGGATCATCCGGTCCTGAAAATCTGCTCAAATAACATAAAGACCATCCATTTTAATCCCGTTTTAAGATGAGATGGTTACTTTTGTTACATGCTAAAGATTGGAATAGCGGAAGACGATCCTAAAATTGCGGCACTTTTAAAATCTGCACTCGAAGAAAACGATTATCAGGTACTAACTGTAGCCAATGGGATTGATGCGCTGGAACTTTTTTTGAGTGAAAGTTTTAACCTCCTGATTGTCGACGTGATGATGCCCGGCCTCAATGGCATCCAGCTTTGTAAACACCTCAGGGAAAACAATTTGCAAACACCAATCCTCATGCTCACTGCTATGGGCACCATTGATGATAAAGTTACGGGCCTGGAAGCCGGCGCCGATGATTATCTCGTAAAACCCTTCCACCTGAAAGAACTTTTGGCCAGGGTGGCAGCACTTTTGAGGAGGCAACCTGCTGCCGGAATTAAAACAGACCATAAATTATATTTCGAAGACCTGGTACTCGATACCTATAGCAAAGAAGTAAGTCGTGCAGGAAAAACCATTGAGTTAAGTGCCAAAGAATTTGTGCTGCTCGAACTTTTTATGCGCAACCCCAACCGCTTACTCTCCAGGCAGTTTATTGCTGAGCAAGTCTGGGACATCAATTTCGAAACCGGAACGAACGTAATTGATGTTTATATCAATTTCCTGCGAAAAAAAATCGAGAAGGATTTTGAGCGCAAACTCATCCACACCAAAATCAACATGGGTTATATTTTGAAATAAATGAAAATAAAAGACCGGATAGCGTTGTATTTTACCTTGATCAGCACCTCAATGCTCTTCGCGGTGCTCTGTACGGTATATTTTACTTTTATGAAATTTTTGGAAGCCGATTTCTTTGAGCGCCTCACCGACCGTACCATGGTTACGGCAAAACTTTACCTCGAAGCCGACGAAATCAGCAGAGATGCTTTGAATACCGTCCGCCATAAATACCTGCAAAAGTTAAACAGCGAAGTGATCCGCGTTTACGATAAAAAGAACAGGGCCACCTTTATCGGCGATACCGCACAATACTGGGCACCCGCCACCATCGATGAAGTACGTCGGAAAGGACGCTTAAAGTACACCGACGGGCAGCGGCAGGTGGTTGGCATTTATTATAAAGACAATCAGGGCGATTTTGTAATCCTGGCTTCGGCCGACGATCAGGGCTCACACAACAGGCTCGATAAATTGTTGAAGATCATGATTTTTATCTTCATCCTCATTTCACTGATTGTATTGTTGCTGAGCCGGTTAATTGCCCGGAAAATGCTCGAACCCCTGCAAAAATTTATGCTCGAAGTAAAACAGGCTGGTTCGCAAAACATGGAATTCAGGGTAGAAGAAAACAACAATAAAGACGAGATTAACCTCATTGCCCAAAGTTTTAACCATTTAATGGAAGAACTGGAACAGGCTTTTATCTTGCAAAAAACTTTTGCTGCCAATGCTTCGCATGAATTAAGGACGCCTGTTACCCGCATGATGATGACCTCCGAACTTGCACTATCAAAAGAAAGGGATCAGGCCGCTTATCAAAAAGTGATCGCTTCAATGCTTGAGGACGCCGAAAAAATGGAACACATCATTACCGGTTTAGTTGCCCTTGCAAAAATGGACCTCGAACTGATCAATTCGCAACTTGTTCCGATCCGGTTGGATAATTTACTTTCCAAAATCCAGGTTGAATGGAAAACACAGAAAAACCTTGATCTTAAAATTACTTATCAGGTCTCATTTGAATCAAAACCTCAAATTTTAGCTAATACAGTTTTGTTGCAAATTGCTTTAGACAATATCATTTCCAATGCTTTTAAATTTTCCGAAAATCAGGAAGTGAATATTTTTGTAGAAGCTAATGGAAATGATTTCCTCATCCACATCACCGATCAAGGAACGGGTATTTCTACCGAAAATCAGGCGGATATTTTTAAACCTTTTTACACGCGTGCAAATGAACATGGCCACAACGGTGAAGGCATGGGACTTTATATGGCCCAGAAAATTATCGATCTGCTTAAAGGCGAAATAACCGTAAAGAACATTGATAAGGGTGGCTGTACTTTTACGGTGAGGCTAGCAAAGTTTTAGATACTACTGCGCTAACGCTCGTGCAATGCCCGTCATCTCCTGAAGCGTCCCGAATATTCGGGAGAGAGATCTATCTCGATACAGATTTAGCTTCGCTGAGCACTTTGTGGTTCTCGACTACGCTACACTCCGCTCTAAATGACGGAACGAATGAAGTAATTCCGCTAACGCTCGTTTTTAATGAGCGTTTAATAGTCTATCGTTCACAACGATAAAATCGTGTAACTATTTATGCACTCGTTTGGAAACGAGCGCAAACACTAATCAACTTTAATCCCATTTTAAGCCCGATTTAATCCGCCTTTAATCCGGCAAGGATAGCTTTGCTGAATGACAAGAATATGTACGTTGCTCCTTCTCTTTTTAGTCCTTACCAGAGCAACTTTTGCACAAACCGATACCCTAAGCTTAAACCTGAACCAGGCCGAAAACCTCTTTATAAAAAATAATTTTGATCTCCTGGCCAGCAATTATGACATCGATAAAGCTAAAGCCGAAATTATTACTGCCAGACTTTTCGAGAATCCCACGCTTGAATACGAAAACCTATTTTACAACCACGAAACCAAGAAATTTCTGCAAACCTCCTATGCTTACGGACAATTTGCGGGATCTATTTCGCAGTTGTTTAAACTTGCAGGCAAAAGAAACAAAAACATCAAACTGGCTCAAACAGGTGTTAAACTGGCCGAATATGAATATTTCGACCTGCTAAGAACACTCAAATTCGAGTTGGTTAATACTTTCTATAAGACCTATTTTGCGGCGCAATCGGTAAAGGTTTACCAGGAACAAATCAGTTCTACTGATCAACTGCTAAAAGCTTACGATCTTCAGTTAAAAACGGGCAATGTGGCTGCAAAAGATGTGATCAGGATTAAATCACTGCTGATCAACCTCAAAGCAGAACAGGCCGGATTATTGAATGAACTGGAAGACAATTACAAAGATTTAAAGTTGCTTTGTGGACTAAATGCAGGCACTTCAATCGATCTGGTTTTGGATCAAACAGATCTCAAAAACCCTTCGCCCGATAAAATTCCTTACAGCGCATTACTCGATTCGGCCAGAGCTAACCGCGCCGATCTCAAACTGGCCAAAACCGATCTGCTTTATAACGAACGTAATTTAAAACTGCAGAAAGCTATGGCAATCCCTGATATAGAAATTGGTTTGAGCTACGACCTGAAAGGCAATTATCCCGAAAAATATACCGGTTTGGGCATCAAAATCCCTATTCCGCTTTTCTCCAGGAACCAGGGCGAAATTAAAAAAGCACAGGTTGGCATAACCGCAGCCGATACGCACCTAAAAAGAAAGGAAGCCCTGCTCGAAAATGAAGTATTTAACAGCTACAAAACCGCTTTACGCAACGAAAAACTGTATGCAGAGATCGATCCCACCTTTAGTACCGATTTCAATACGCTCATTTCCGGACTGATTAAAAATTTCAAGGCAAGAAACATCAGCCTGATCGAATTTTTAGACCTCTACGATGCTTATAAAGAAAATACACTGCAACTGAACAAAGTCCAATTCGAAAGAATGAGCAGCCGTGCTGAGCTCAATTATGTAACCGGTTCTAATCTTTTTAAATAAATCTCATGCAAAATCTCTATAAAAACACTTTACTTATTGCAGCAACCAGTTTAATTTTTGGCTGTAGCGAACATAAAACCGCGGCACCTGCAGAAAAATTTACCATCACCGATTCATTGATCAACCGTTTATTAATCGATACCGTACAACAGGCCAACAGCAAAACCGAACTCATGTTTTCGGCAAAAATAGCTGCAAATGAGGAGCGTCGCTCAGAACTTTTCCCAATGGTGAGCGGAACAGTAAACCGCGTTGGCGTAAGGCTGGGCGATCAGGTTTCAACTGGCCAGACACTAGCCACCCTCACCAGTTCCGAAATGGCTGGTTTTGATAAAGAAGTTATCGCCGCCAATGCCGAACTTAAAAATGCAGAACGATCGGTAAAACAGGCCGAACAGCTTTTTCAAAGTGGTTTATCATCTGCAAAAGAACTGGAAGAAGCCAAAAACGATTATCAGATCAAAAAAGCAGAGGTAAAAAGAGCCAATTCTGTACTAAAACTCAATGGCGGTAGCAGTACGGGATTATACGCCATTAAATCGCCCATAAATGGTTTTGTGATCGAAAAAAACGTAACCAAGAATATGCAATTGCGTGGCGATAACGACAAAAGCCTTTTTACCATTGCCGATCTCTCTAACGTTTGGGCCATGATCAACATTTATGAATCTGATATTTCGAGGGTTAAGGCCGGGGATGAAGTGAGTTTATCAACCCTCTCCTACCCTGATAAGATTTTTAAAGGCAAAATAGAGAAATTATATAACCAGGTTGATCAGGAAAGTAAAGTAATGAATGCTAGGGTGGTGATCCCAAATCCAGGATTTCTTTTAAAACCAGGCATGCTCGGAACGGTAAAGGTTTCGGCAAATTCAGCTATCGATCTACCTGTTTTAAATTCGAGGGCCGTTATTTTCGATGAAAACAAAAATTATGTGCTTGTTCTGGGCCAGGATCATAAAGTAAGGATCCAGGAGATCGAAATCGGTCGCAAAACCGCTGATAAAACCTACATCAGCAAAGGTGTACAAGCCGGCGACCGCATTATTGCTTCCAAACAGGTTTTCTTGTTCGAAAGCCTGAAAACACAATAATTTCTTTTCATCCCCTAGATTTTAAAAATGAATAAATTCATAAAAAGCATTATCGGCTTTGCACTGAAGAATAAATATTTCATCTTTTTTGCCACCTTTATTTTAATCCTGGCCGGTTATTTAAGTTTCAAACACACCACAATAGATGCCTTCCCCGATGTAACCAATACCAACATCACCATCATTACCCAATGGCCCGGCCGCAGTGCCGAAGAAGTGGAAAAGTTTGTAAGCAGGCCTTTGGAAATTGCCATGAACCCGACCGAAAAACGCACCACCATCCGTTCTTCTTCCCTCTTTGGTTTATCGATTGTAAAAGTAAGTTTCGAAGATGATGTAGATTATGCCGAGGCGCGTGTACAGGTAAATAATCACCTCGAAGAAGCCGATCTGCCCGAAGGGATTCAGCCTGAGGTACAGCCACCATACGGACCAACCGGAGAGATTTTCCGTTATACCTTAACCAGCGATAAAAAATCGGTCCGCGAGTTAAAAACCCTGCAGGATTGGGTGATCCAGCGCGAACTTTTATCTGTTTCGGGCATTGCCGATGTGGTGAGTTTTGGTGGCGAGGTAAAAACCTATCAGATTACTGTCGATCCGCAAAAAGCCATTCAATATGGCGTAAGCGCAACCGAACTTTTCGAAGCGGTATCTAAAAGCAATATTAATGTGGGTGGCGACGTCATCGTACAAAGTGGCCAGGCTTATGTGGTGCGCGGTATCGGCGTACTTAATAATATCGACGAAATCAGGAATGTGGTGGTCGATAACATCAACGGCACCCCCGTTTATGTGAAGACCATTGCCGATGTTGCTGAATCGGCCCTGCCACGATTGGGTCAGGTTGGCCGCGACAGGGATCCGGATGTAGTAGAAGGCATTATTGTAATGAGAAAAGGTGGTAATCCCAGCGAAGTAATTGCAAGATTGAAAGAAAAAATCAACGCCATAAACAGTACTATTTTACCAGATGATGTAAAAATAAAACCCTTTTACGACCGCGAAGACCTCGTCAATTATTCGGTACATACCGTAATGGGCAATATGCTCGAAGGGATTTTGTTCGTAACCCTCATTGTGTTCCTTTTTATGGCCGATTGGCGCACCACCCTAATCGTCTCGATCATTATTCCACTCGCATTACTTTTTGCTTTTATCTGCCTCAAATTAAAAGGCATGCCGGCCAACCTGCTCTCTATGGGGGCAATCGACTTTGGGATCATTATAGATGGTGCCGTGGTAATGGTTGAAGGGATTTTCGTCGTACTGGATGCCAAAGCCAGAAAACTGGGCATGGATAAGTTCAATAAAATGAGCAAGCTCGGTTTCATCAAAAAAGCCTGTCTCGAAAATGGAAAAGGCATTTTATTTGCCAAACTGATTATCATTACCGGTTTGCTGCCCATTTTCACCTTTGAGAAAGTGGAAGGTAAAATGTTCTCTCCTCTGGCCTGGACGCTAAGTTTTGCCTTACTGGGCGCTTTAATCTTAACCTTTACCCTCGTGCCAGCCATGGCCAGTGTGCTCTTAAAAAAAGATGTAAAAGAAAAGCACAATATTTTTTTAGAATGGATTACCAAAGCAACCCTTAAATTTTACGATGCCTGTTTCAAAAAAAAGAAACTCGTTTTTGGCATTTCTGTCATTGTGCTCCTGTCAGGTGCCTTTAGCTTTAAATTTCTCGGCACCGAGTTTCTGCCCAGCTTGGATGAAGGCTCCATTTATGTACGTGCCACCGGGCCTCTAAGTATTTCATTGAATGAAACCAAAAAGCTTTCGAACGAGATGCGAAAGATCTTTTTAAGTTTCGAAGAAGTAAAACAGGTAATGTCGCAAACCGGCCGGCCAAACGACGGAACCGATGCCACCGGCTTTTACAATATGGAATTTCATGTGGATATTTATCCGCGAAAAGAATGGAAGCGTAAACAGACCAAAGAACAGCTGATTGAGCGCATGCAGGAAAAACTGAAGAGTTTTCCAGGCATTAGCCTCAATTTTTCGCAACCCATTTCTGATAATGTGGAAGAGGCCGTTTCGGGTGTAAAAGGTTCGATTGTGGTAAAACTTTTTGGCGAAAACTTCGAATACATCGAACAGGAAGAAGAAAAAATAGAAAGCATTTTAAAAACGGTTGAGGGTATTGAAGATCTGGGGATTTTAAGAAATCTTGGTCAGCCGGAACTGCAGATCAATCTCGACCAGAAAAAAATGGCGCTTTATGGCGTAAGCACAGCAGATGCCAATGCGGTAATTGAAATGGCCATTGGTGGAAAAGCGGCTACCCAGATTTACGAAGGCGAACGCAAATTCGACCTGATTATACGTTATCCCGAAGATTTCAGAAATGATGAAAGTTCGATCAGTAAATTGCGTGTGCCTACCCTATCCGGATCAAATGTACAGTTGGGCGAAATTTCCAGCATCCGCAAAATTACCGGCCCCAGTATGATTTACCGCGACAAACACAAACGTTACGGTGCCATTAAATTCTCTATCCGCGGCAGGGATATGGGCAGCGTAATTGCCGAAGCCCAACAAAAAGTAAATGCAAAAATCAAATTGCCAAAAGGTTATCAATTGGAGTGGGCCGGCGATTTCGAAAACCAGCAAAGGGCCATCGCCCGTTTATCGCAAGCTGTTCCCGTAAGTTTGTTATTGATCTTTTTTATCCTCTTTGTACTGTTCGGAAACATCAAAGATGCTTTATTGGTGTTAAACAATGTCCCTTTTGCCATGATTGGTGGCATATTAGCCCTGTTGGCCGCTGGCGTAAACTTTAATATTTCAGCGGGGATAGGTTTTATTGCCTTATTTGGGATCTGTGTCCAAAACGGAGTGATCCTGATTACCCGTTTCAAATCCAACATTTCCGAACTCAAACATCATCCCGGCTGGACCTTTACCGATGCCATGCGTGATGGAATTGCAAGCAGGTTCAGGCCGGTATTGATGACTGCTTTAATGGCCGCGATAGGTTTAATGCCCGCAGCACTTTCTACCGGGATTGGGTCAGAAGCATCAAAGCCATTGGCCATTGTAGTAATCGGGGGTTTAATCACCAATACTTTATTTAACCTTTTTGTTTATCCGATCGTCTTTTATTGGTCGTACCGTAAAAAAGTAAATAGTCTATAAAGATCAAGGGCTGTTCCTTTCATTAGGAACAGCCCTTATCATCAGAATAATACCTGATGCTTTAACTTAATGAATGAATTATATTAATTCACATCACCTTTAACTTTGTTTGCCGTTCTTTTTCCAGGAAGATAAATCTGGAATCCAAAAGACAGATTTAGGTTGTTTTGCGTGGTAGCATTACCAAAGCCTACTAGGCCTTTATACTTAAGCAAGGTTTCTAAACCAATGTTAGGCGTAATAAAATAAGCAAAACCAGGACCTACACTTAAATCTAACCCATTAGTGTTTGCACCGCCTCTGTTAACATTAACACCACCAACACCTACAGTTGCTTCAGCAAAGAAACGGCCGTGTTTCAATACTTCAACGTCTTTTCCTGTGTAATAACGGCCCAATGCACCTACGCCATAGCTGGTTGTGGTACTTGAGTTTTTAGCCGTTTCCAGACCAAAATTTACGTAACCACCCACCGCTACATTATCCTGAATAAACCAGGCAGCTTTTGGGGTAATGTCAACACTGAAAACATTTGGCGCATCTAAACCAAGGTTAATGTTGGTAAGATTTCCACCAACCATCACATTACCTTTTTGGATTTGTGCCTGTGCACTGCCCGCAAATAATAATGTGGCAAATACAAGTTTTAATAGATTTTTTTTCATGATAGATAACTTTTTATTATCCATCTCTAACACTCTCCTGTGCATATAGTTTAAAAAAAACGCACTCACGCTATTAAATCACTGAAAAAGAGCGCCATAAAATCATTTCAAAAACTACTTTTTATCATAAAAGTTACAAATAAATAATAAATCTCATCTTCAGGTAACTGCGAAATGCTTATTTTGAAACGGGCTTTTATCTCAGAAAACCGGCAAAAAACATACTGCCCGAACATTTGTTATGCTCTTAAGTAAATCTATTTAAACGAACAAATTTTGAACCCACAGCATATCATTTACCTGTTTATCGGACTTGCATTGCTATGTATCGCGGTAATGAGCATCGTAATCCGGCAGCGGAATTTAAAATACCAGCAAGATCTCATTAATGCCCCTGTAAAGCTACCCGAAGCTTATGGTCTTGGTCAAAAAATGTTTAGTGTACACCTGAAATGCACAGATTTAAAGCAAGGTAATTTTATTTTAGGCATTGTTTTCAATCTGCTTACGATTTTAATGCTGGTGTTGGTAACCGGAGGATTTGATTCTTATAATGCACTTCCTTATCCAAAAATTGTTGATGCATTACTTAACAAGAAAACCTTGGTACCTATCGGGATCGGTATAGTTGTATTTTTAATGTATAATGCCTACCACCGCGTAAACATTACCTGGGAAAACGGGCCTGTTGTAGCAGAATCTCCTGTAAACGTTACGCATTATGAAATCAAGAAAAATGGCTTGCTTTTAAATGTAATTTACCTGCAAACCGATCAGAAGCTATGGATATTGGTTCCAGGTACTTCGCAGGATAACACAAAGTTTAAAGATTTTAAACGGCTCAGAAAAGAGCAACAAGAGAATGAAAAGTTCATACAACAACTTAAAGAAAACCTAAACCACTATGGTGCGCAGGAAAGAAAATTTCCTTTTTTCACCCTTTATCTTAAGTTTTCCTTTTTCGCCTTCATCCTAAGCCTTGTTTTGATACTGGTTATTCTAAACTTCCAATAATCCATTCGTTTTTCTATTTTCTCATTTTGGCTACAAAAGCCCTCAATTAGGCTACAAATTTGCATCGCGTCGTCCTCACCTTTGATTTATCATTTATTCAGATAAAAAATTATGGAACATCAACAGGAAAATCAAAGTAACCTCAACTCAACAGCTCATAAAGTTTGGTTTATTACCGGTACCTCGCGTGGATTTGGGCGTGTATGGACTACTGCCGCCTTAGAACGGGGCGATAAAGTAGCGGCAACAGCAAGAAATCTCTCCAGCATTGCCGATCTTCAGGAAAAATACAAGGAAAATATACTAACCCTGGAACTTGACGTGACCAATCATGATCAGGTTGAAAAAGCAGTTAAACGGGCCCACGAGCATTTTGGGAAATTGGATATCGTGTTAAACAACGCAGGTTATTCGCTTGTAGGTACTGTTGAAGAAGCCACGATTGATCAGGTAAAGGCCATGTACGATACCAACATTTTCGGGGCAGTTGCGGTTATTCAGGCAGCCTTACCAATTTTACGCAAACAAGGTTACGGGCACATTTTAGGTACTTCGAGCAACCTCGGCCATGTGGTACTGCCGGTTATCGGTTATTATGCTTCTTCTAAATGGGCATTCGAAGCCATACACGAGAGTCTGGCCGAAGAGGTAAAACCATTTGGCATTAAAGTTACCATTATAGAGCCGGGTGCTTATGCCACCGAATTTGGCAGTCAGGAATCGTTGAAATTTGCAGACGGACTGGATATATATACCGACTTCAAAGCAACATTTTTTGAAGGTTTACAGCACATGGAAAGAGGAAATCCGGATGCTACACCAGATGCCATTTTCAAAATTGTCGACATGGAAAACCCGCCCTTACGCCTGTCGCTCGGCAGCCATAATCTGGCCTGGGTACGTAAGGCCTATGCTGAGCGTATGGCAAGCTGGGAAGAATGGGAGTCTGTATCGAACGCAGCACAAGGTTAATTAACCAAAAAATCAACCATATAACCGGTAAACAAAAGCTTATCGGTTATATTTGTATTAACTAATATGAAAAAGGAAGACCATAGCCCATATAAATTCAGTTCGCTAACCGAAGCACACCGGATGATGGGTTTGCCGCAACCGAAACACCCGCTCATCAGCCTGATCAATAATGAAGATCATCCGGTTGAAATGAACGGACAGCCCAATTCGCATATCCTCAACTTTTATAAAATCTCGTATAAACCAAAATTGAGCGGCAGGCTAAAATACGGCCAGAGCTATTATGATTTTGACGAAGGTGGTTTATTATTTGCCGCTCCAAATCAGATTATCGGTCATGAAGAAGATTTAAGTTCCAGTGTTTGTTCGCTATATACCTTATTAATCCACCCTGATTTTTTACTATCGTATCCGATAGCCAAAAAAATCAAAAGTTATGGTTTCTTTTCATACTCGGCCAATGAGGCATTGCATTTATCAGAAAAGGAAAAGGTTACCATCATGACCATCTTTAAAAGCATTGAAGAGGAACTGAACAGCCGGATTGACGATTTTAGTCAGGATGTGATTATTACGCAGATCGAACTGTTGTTAAATTACAGCAACCGCTTTTACAAGCGTCAGTTTATTACCAGAAAGGTACTGAACAGTGATTTGTTGCAAAACCTGGAAGAACTGCTGGAAGATTATTTTAACGATAAAATGCCCATGTTTAAGGGCTTGCCAACGGTGCAATACCTTTCCGGTCATTTAAATGTTTCGCCCAGTTATCTGAGCGACTTATTGCGATCACTTACGGGACAGAATGCACAACAGCACATCCATCAAAAACTGATCGAGAAAGCAAAGGAGAAATTATCCGGCACCAATTTATCAGTAAGTGAGGTAGCTTACGAACTCGGCTTTGAACATCCGCAATCTTTTAATAAACTGTTTAAGGCAAAAACGAAGGTTTCGCCACTGGCATTTAGAAAATTATTTAATTAAGTAGCGTTTTTGTTCTTTTGCACGTATAAGCTGTAAATTAAAGCTTTATGAAAAAGATATCACTCCTTCTATTGACAATTGCATGCCTGATTTATGTATCATGCAAAAAAACCACAATCGACAACGATGGTCCGGGTGAAGTTTTCGGCAAATGGAAACTCACTGAAACCATGTTCGATCCCGGTGATGGAAGTGGAAAATATAAAAAGGTAACCGGCGATGCCAAATACCTTACTTTAGAAAAATCAGCAGACAAAGCGGGGAAATTTAGCGGAAATGCCGTTCCGGATATATATGCATTCAGGATTTTAGACAGTGTAAAAATGGAAGTTTTCAGCAATACTTATAAAATGCCATTAACTTACTACTATAAAGTTTCGGCAAAATCGCTCCTGCTTAATCCACCCTGTATAGA
Organism: Pedobacter sp. 22226; assembly: GCF_052045455.1. NCBI lineage: Bacteria > Pseudomonadati > Bacteroidota > Sphingobacteriia > Sphingobacteriales > Sphingobacteriaceae > Pedobacter > Pedobacter sp. 22226. The sequence continues at coordinate 98,212 of NZ_JBQEPB010000011.1, forward strand.
AGGCTGTGGTTACAGGTTTGTGAGAGAATAAAGGTAATCAGCCCCTCGGGTTGCAGATCTCCTGCTGAAATCTCAGGTATTTAGACGGGCTTAGGTTAAGGTAATGTTTAAAATCGTGGATCAACTGGCTCTGATCATAAAAACCACAGGTTTCAATTACCTCGAACCAGTTAACAGGTTTGTTATGGAGTAACAGGTGCTGTATAAGTTCAATTGCTTTTAGAAAACGCATGTACCGGCTGATTTCTTTTGATGAATAACCGAGGTGTTTTTTCAGGTTCATCTGTACCGATCTTTCCGAAAGTTTTTCCTGAGCAGAAATTTCTTTTACCAGACTTATCGGGCCATTGCCCATGGCTATAATCTGCTCGGTTAAGGGATGCCTGTTTTGTATATACGGGCGGCTAAATTCGAGCAGCTGCGTTACCCTTTCACTTACAGTATCTAAAGCATTAAGGCTTACCCATAGCGTGGTAAAACAGTTGTCATTCAATAAATCATCCGGATGAAGATACCCGATAAGTGATGCCGTACCAAAAAAGCGGAAAAAGGCATCATCTTTAAAATTTACGACCAGCATTTCGCCTCCTGCGGGAAGAATGTAAGTAAAAGCCTGCTTAACAGGACCTAAAACCAGGCATTTATCCATTGATATTGCTTCATTTTCCTTGCTAAGCAAAACAAGTGAAGCACCAAAACTGAATACCATCATGGTTTGAAAAGCAGGCAGCAAAGTTTGGATAATTGGAGCATCAGATTTATTCTCTGCGAAATAAAAATGAGAAAACAACTCCTCAAATTCAGCAGGAACAGTGATCCGGTAGCCGTGATATGCCTCATTATTTTTCATGATCAAAGATGATCATTTTTAGGAAAAATCACGATTTAAGTGGCTTATCTAATCTAACCAAAAGCCCCGAAATTGATACGCTTATTAATTTTAGTGGGCTGGGTACACAAACCACGGTTATGGTAAGGCCCGCAACCGCTGCTGTAAACCTCGCAAATACATGTGTAAACCTCGCAAACGCATGTGTAATCATCGCAAACGCATGTGTAAACCTCGCAAACGCATGTGTAAACCTCGCAAACGCATGTGTAATCATCGCAAATACATGTGTAAACCTCGCAACCGCATGTGTAATTATCGCAAATATATGTGTAAACCTCGCAACCGCATGTGTAAACCTCGCAAACGCGTGTGTAATTATCGCAAATACATGTGTAAACCTCGCAACCGCATGTACAAACCTCGCAAACGCATGTGTAATTATCGCAAACGCATGTACAAACCTCGCAAACGCATGTATAATTACCGCAAGCGCTACTGCAAACCTCGCAACCGCATCTGCAATTGTCACTAAAGAAGCACAAGAAATCAATTAAACGATTGCCGGAATGCGATCGGCGACAGATTGGTTTTGGATTTAAACAGCTTACTGAACGATTGAGGATGCCCAAAGCCCAACTGGTAAGCAATTTCGCTAATGGTAAGCGTGGTAGTTGATAGTTTTTCTTTCGCCCTTTCAATCAGTTTATCATGGATATGCTGCTGCGTGCTCTGTCCGGTGGTTACTTTCAGCAAACTGCTGAGGTAATCGGGCGAGAGATTTAATTCTGCAGCAAGATCGTTTACCGTTGGCAAGCCATTTTCTACAGCGTTTTCTTCGAAATAACGGTTGAGGAAACTTTCTACCTGATCTAAAACCTGGTGGTTGGTAATGCGCCGGGTAATAAACTGGCGGTGATAAAAACGTTCTGCATAATTAAGCAGCACCTCAATTTGCGAGATAATAATCTGCTGACTGAAGTTATCAATATTGGCCTGATACTCCTGCTGAATATTTTGTATGATACCTGCCATGGTGGTTTCCTCTTTTTCAGAAAGAAACAGGGCTTCATTTACCGAATAGCTAAAATAGGCGTATTTTTTGATGGTATTGGCCAGTGGAAAGTTCCATAAAAAATCAGGGTGAACAAGCAACATCCATCCGGATTTATCGGGTGCGTCTCCTGTTACCTCGATCCTGAAAACCTGTCCAGGTGAAATAAAAAACAAAGTGCCTTCGTCGAAATCATATTCCTGCTGACCGTATTTAAACCGGCCATTCATGTTCTTCTTCAAAGCAATGAAATAGAAATCGAATACCCAGCTCACAGTATTAATGTCCGTCGAATGTTTCATATCCGCATAATCGATCAGGCTGATTAGCGGATGTTCAGGTTTTGGAAGTCCCCTCACCTTGTGGTATTCGCTGATGCTTTTTATGCGTTGAACCTGTTGATTGGCCATTGATTGAGCTGGTTATTGATTACAAACTAAGAAAAATTCCTGAGAACCAGGTTTAAGTATGCAAATATCTAAATTCCCGGGGTAACAGCTGTAGGCAAATCCTTTGGATTTGTAGCCAAATCCGGTTCCTCGTGCACTGTCATCCTGAGCGATAATTTATTTTATAAAAATTAATATGAATGACAGATCTTTATGGCAAAATGTTAGGCTGCGCGAGATCGTCATTGCGAGAAAGGCTTTTTCAGCCGACAGCCTGCCCAGATTTCGGGGAAGCAATCTTTCTAGCAAGGATCGCTAGCAGGAAAGATTGCTTCGTCGTTCCTCCTCGCAATGACGACTTTTCTTTGGATCTGTCAATGGTAGCGCAGCGAAGGATTTTTTGAAGAGAATTAATCCAGAAATAAAGCCGTTTTTATTTGAAAACGAGCGTTCTGTTCCCCATGGCTACAGCAGCCCCGCCATCGCTTGTAGTCCTCGTTACGCTGCGCTTCACTGCGGGCTACCCGCTCTGTCGGGTTTATTTAACAAAGGTGGGTGCTGCGATGCTATAAAACCCCGAATAGAATTACTGGTTTTGCCAGCTAAACCCCCGCCTGTGCGGGCAGGCGACTACAGTGTAAAACCCACAGCCCGAAGTATGAGGGCGAGGATTTGGAACGGAGGGCGGGACTGCCTGAACCAAATAGCACTGTGATTGCTTTCCAAAAAAATAGTGAGTTGAGGTTGTCTCTTACCAATAATGACGACTTTTCTTTGGATCTGTCAATGGTAGCGCAGCGAAGGATCTCCAACCGATGAAAAGCAGAACCTAAAAAACACCTCTACTTTACTCAAGGATGTGCAATTATGAAACAGATTCTTCACTGCGTTCAGAATGACAAACTAAGTTCATTTAACCGTCAAGCTCTCCCATATCACCTCATAAATATCAGGTGCATGCAAAGTTTTACCCACAGGTTTCGAAGTTACCAAAACGGGTTTATATTCATCTGTAACGTTCGTGCGCCCGTGCGATCCTTTAACCAGTGTTGCATCCAAAGGAATTACATCCATTACATAACGGAAACCTGCTTTTTTCCTCAATAATTTATAACCTGCCCTCAGTTTAGAAGTCATAAACATTTCTACCGGATCGTAACCCGGTTTTTTATGGATATCAACCACCCTTGCATAATCAGGTGCTTTGGCATCATCCAGCCAGAAATAGTAGGTAAACCAGCTGTTTTCTTTGGCTATCAATACCAGGTCGCCGGAACGTTCATGGTTGATGTTGTATTTTTTCTGTTCTTCTTTATCTAAAACCAATTCGATGCCCGCAGCATTTTTCAATAAAGTTTTCACCTGTTCGGTTACGCTTTTATCATTGATATACACATGCGCAATCTGATGGTCGGCCACAACGAAAGCTTTTGATGCCCCAGGATCCAACAACTCCAATCCCCTTTCTTCGCGAATCTGGATCAATCCGTTTTCCCTGAACAAGCGGTTTAAATGGATCGGATTGTTCACAGGAGCAATACCATATTCGGAAAGTAAAATGATGCGTGCACCCTTTTCTTCATAAAAACGCACCAGCTCTGATACCACCTGATCAATTTCCTGTAATTCAGGTTTGATTTTTTCTAAATCCGGACCGAATTTTTGCAGGCAATAATCCAGATGTGGCAAATAAATCAAAGTAAGCGTAGGATGATGGAGTTTCTCGGTTTCCATTGCTGCATCAGCAATCCATCTGGTTGATTTGATGTTGGCACCCGGCCCCCAAAACTGGAATAGAGGAAATTGCCCTAATTTATCCTGCAGGTAATCGCGCAGTTCGGCTGGTTGCGAATAACAATCGGGCAATTTACGTCCATCGGCCAGGTAATTCGGTCGTGGTGTTACCGAATAATCAACGGTAGAATACATGTTGTACCACCAGAACATATTGGCACAGGTAAAATTCGGATCTTCTTTTTTGGCCTGATCCCATATTTTTTCAGCATTAACGAGCTTGTTCGACTGTTTCCAGAATTTGATTTCAGCATCGGCATGATCATACCAGCCATTGCCTACGATCCCGGTTTCGGACGGAAATTTCCCGGTAACATAACTCGACTGCACGGAGGTGGTTACCGCCGGCAACAAAGGCTCGATGGTGGTAAAATGATTTTCAGAAATGTATTTTTGGATAAAAGGCGTGTGTGCCCCAATTACGGATGCAGACAGGCCTACTATGTCGATAACAACTGTTTTATGCATGCTTTTATTGTTCTAATAATGTTTTCACCCAGGCCAGTTCCCTGATGATGGAATCGTTTAAGGGAGCTTTTAAAGCGGTTGGCAAAACTTCCCAGGTATAGGTTTCTACTTCGAGGTGATTTGTAAAAGGATGGTGTTTCTGCAGGTTTAATACCTCGGTTATATCACTTTGGGTTGATTGGATCAGCCCCATATCTTCTACAAAAATCGGCACATGGAAATGCGCCCGCCACTCTTCTACTGCCGGATCTTCACCTTCTGCCAATGCATCAGCAAGATCGGGATAACGGAGCAAAGTGCTATCATTTTTGCGTGCAATCACCTGGTGCAGGTAAGTTGGCTCATCAAAACGGCTTAACTGATCCAATACAGTCTTTCTTTCAGGTGAAGAAGCCGGCAATTTGGCTTTCAAGGCTGCACTGATCTGTATTTTACCAATCTGAATGCCTTTCTCCTGCAGTTCTTTTATAATTGAGGTATGTGGCTCGTAGCCGATGGCAAAATGACACACATCGTAACATAAACGGATGTGTTTTTTAATCAGTGCTTCATCATTTCCGGCAGGTAAAAGTACATCCTCATACCAATCAATAAATTCAGGACCAGATTCAAGAAAACCATCAGGTTCGGGCTCGATATCGAGGTGGATAACTTTGCCACTCTGTTCCTGGATCTGATGTAAACCTTCAGCAACTTTTAAAATATTGGTTGTGGCGGTAATGGTAGCATTTTTTCTTGCCTCAGCATTGGTAAACCAGGGTTTATAACTCAAAGGAGATGTTGAAATACCGCCATCCATATCATCAGGAAGCAGTTGCGAAAGAATATTAGCCAAACGGAGCGTATAATTTACCCGGTCATCTGTAGTCCAGTCGGGTGCATGTACCTGATCTTTTACCCTCGTATGGTGAAAACCACCATATGGAAAACCGTTCATGGTAAATACATACCCACCTTCATCTTCGAGCCATTGTTTAAAAATGGTTAAATGGTTTTCCTCCAAAAGTTCGATACTGGCCAGGTTAGAAAGGCGCAAACCAATTCCCATTGGTGCATCAGGCGATAATTGCCCTTTTAATTTTGGAAAACTGTCTTTCAACACCGCAAAATGTGCTTCCCAGCTTTCCCCTGCATAAATATTGGTGCAGAAAGTTAAATGTCCGGAGTTTAATTTCATCGTTTAATGTTGAATGGTAACCGTCTGGGTATTTAAAATCTCAGCAGCCTGTTTTAAAATTTCAGCATCAATTTCATGTACTTCTTCGCCACTGCCAATACCGGTAAGCAAGGTAATGGTTAACTGGCCGCCAAGGTGCTCGCGAAATTCTTCCAGTCCCTGTAAAATCGGACTATTGCCTTCCGTAACCTGTAGTAAAGGATGCGTGAGTTCGAATCCCAATTGCTGGATCAGGTTGATTACCCTTTGTGCTTCATCGGTAGTAATCCTTCCGGATAAGTTGGAATAAACACTATCTAAAGCAATGCCCATGGCTACCGCTTCACCATGCCGTATCTCAAAATTGGTGAGGTATTCTAATTTATGGGCACTCCAATGACCAAAATCTAATGGCCTGGCAGAGCCATTTTCGAAAGGATCGGCACTACGGATATGCTCCATGTGCAGTTTAGCACACTTCCAGATCTGGTAATTCATGGCAGTTGTATCGCGGGCGGCAAGTGCCGCTGCATTGGCTTCGAGCCATTCAAAAAATTCAGCGTCTTTAATCAGTGCCACTTTAATGGCTTCTGCAATGCCTGAGCGCCAATCGCGGTCGGATAAAGTGCTTAAAAAAAGTTCGTCGTTAAAAACAGCCACGGGTGGCGAAAACGTGCCCAGGAAATTCTTTTTATTAAAATAATTGATTCCGTTTTTTACGCCCACGCCAGAATCATTCTGCGAAAGTACCGTGCTTGGAATCCTGATGTGTTTAATCCCCCTGTGGGCAACCGTAGCGGCATAGCCCACCATATCGAGCACGGCACCACCGCCAATTGCGGCAACAAACGAGTGCCTGTCGATACCGTGAACATTGATGGCTTCTAATACCTGATCGAAATAGCGGGTATCATTTTTCACCACTTCCCCACCCGGGATAATCAACATATCCTGAACCAGCTGTGTTTTATTGTAGCTGGAGAAATAGGTTTTAATCTGCGCAACAAGCTCCTGATGTGCATTGGCTACGCCTTCATCTATCACAAATAAAATTTTCTTTACGGTAACCGCCGGATTTAAACCGAGCAAAAAGCTGTTCAGCAATTCGTTTTCAGGCGAAAAAAGGGATGAAGTAAAGAAAACGTTGTAGTTATATTGTACGGTGAAAGATTGATGTAAATGTTCCATATCAATTTGATAGTGTAAGTTGAATTAAGTTACGGCAAACAATTTAGAGAGCCATAACGATAAAGGCAATAAAGCGGCAATTACAAAGGCCATCATCAGCGCATCGAAAGTTACAGCCCAGGCAGCATCCATTAAAATTAAGGATATTACCCCTGCTTTAACCGCAGCACCGATATTTTTGCCAATGGGCTGATTAATCGCTTTTAAAAGTGGCCTGAAAATCATAAAGGTAAAAGGCATCAAAAACAACAGCGACCATAATAAGCGATCGTTAACAAAGGCAAAGTAAGCAATCGCAAAAATCACAATGGCATATAAACCGGCGGCGATGTATAAATTTTTGGTATTTCCTCCATGTACTTCTCCACGGCTCGTCATGGTAATGGAGAAAATATACACCACCGGAATAACCGCAAGATAGTAATGGCTGCAAAGCATTTCGGGCACAATACTTAAACCCAGCAACAAATTAAAGCCACGGCATAAGCCCATATTTAACGGGCCAAAGAAAGAATGGTGCTTTCCGAATTTATTATAAAGCAAAGCAAAAAGTGCCACCAGAAGCGCCAGTATGCCCGATGTTAAACTGTTTAAAGCGGCCAGTGCAATTCCGGCAAAAAGTAAAAGGCTTCCAAAAATAGCTGCATTTTGCAGGCTGATTAATCCGCTGGGAATGGCCCGCTCCGGGCGTTCGATTTTATCAAGCTCAGCATCAAATACATCGTTAAAAACGATGCCTCCGCCATACAAGCAGGCAGTAGATACAGCTAAGAAAAAAATTGAAAGCCACGGAACTGAAAATCCGCTGCTTAAAACACCGGAAATGGCAATACCGGCTAGAATATCAGCTACAGATGTAACGATATTGGCAGGGCGCATCATGCGCAGGTACACAATTAATTTTTCCAATACAATTTAGCTGATGATGATCGAAGATTTATCGGGTCTCGGTTGTTGTCCGCCGCGCAGAATGGTATTGCCTTCAAATTTCTGGGTAAGATCTGCCTGTGCATTAAAATCGGCTTCATCAATCTGTCCGCTTCGCGCAAAAGCCGTAATGGCATTACGGTAAGTTACCAGTTCAATATCCTGATCACTTATACCACGCATTTTCATTAAGGCTGCCGTTTTAGGCACGGCTAAGGGATCGCTGATGCCCCAGTCTGCTGCAGAATTTACCATAATCCGTTCAGCGCCGTATTGTTTTACAATCTCAACCATACGCTCGTTACCCATTTTAGTAAAAGGATAAATGGTAAAAGCCGCAAAAAAACCCCGGTCTAAAACCTCTTTAACCGTTTCTTCATTGTTATGGTCGATAATAACCTGATAAGGATCAAGGCCATGCTCCAGGGCAATATCCATACTACGCTGAGTACCCTTTTTCTTATCGCGGTGCGGGGTATGTACCTGTACCGGCAAACCTGCTTCTTTAGCCAGTTCGAGTTGCAAACGGTAATATTTTTCTTCGGCAGCAGTCTGATCGTCGAAACCAATTTCACCAATCCCCACTACACCTTCCTTGTAAATAAATAACGGCAGGATTTCCATTACCTGTTCGGCTAAACTTTCATTATTCGCCTCTCTCGAATTAAGCCCGATGGTGCAATAATGTTTAATACCGAACTGAGAGGAACGGAAACGTTCCCAACCAATCAGGCTGCTGTAATAATCCCTGAAACTATCCAGGCCCGTTCGGGGCTGGCCCAGCCAAAAAGCCGGCTCAATAAGCGCAACAACGCCTGCATCGGCCATAGCCTGGTAATCATCTGTGGTTCTCGATGTCATGTGAACATGTGGATCGAAGAATTTCATTCCCTTAACGGCACTAATATCAAAAGCCTCAGGCTCTCCCATTGTTGCTTTATCTCTTGCGATTGAACTGCTACAACACATATCTTTATTTTGAATTTTTTATTTATAATGAATTCCAGTTTAAACTTCCATCGGCCAGGGCCAGTTTCAGTTCCGGAAAGGTATTAATATAATCTTTTGCGGGCTGGTAATCTGATTCGGTTACGGCCAGTGCAATGGCGCGCTGCTCTGTCTGATCGTAATGTTGCAGACCAGTTTTAAGGTCTTCAAAAATTTCAGCATTAATGAATTTCCCCACTAAACGCCAAAGCTGTGGGTGTACCTGCCTGCCGGCTGCCCAACGCTCTTTAGCATAATCAATCAAAGTTAAAGCCAGCTGAAGATTAGCGCGTTCATCCAAACCGACAATGAGTTTAATATTTTTTTCGGTGAAGAATGCCTTTAATACGAGCTGGTTCCAGGCCGATTCATCCAGGTATGCTGCAGGATAGGGATTGTTTTCCATAATTGCTTCCAAAACCGTACCAATATTACTCCTGATGCCCTCTGCACAGCGCTTAACCCAAATTTCCGGATAAGGTAAAAATGGCAACGCCGAATATAAAGCCACCGCTTCGTTCACCTCTGCCGACAAAAATAAACGTTCGAGAGTAGAGTATAATTGTTCCTTATCAACTGTTGTAAAATTGCTCAGCAACCACACGCGGCTGAGCCTGTCGATGGTCCAGTTACGGATATAGCCAAAACCCGCTTTATCAAGTGCCTTTTGCTGGTCATCGTTAACTGCGACCAACAGTTTGCCTGTTTTACGCGGCAGCATCACAAATACTTTGGCTATTTGCGCTGGCTGATCCGGCGATTGTATAAAATCCTCCAGCCACTTTTCGGCCTCTAAACTTATATTGTTTTTAACAACAGACCATATTATTTCTTTTACTGCCTCCATATTATTACCGCTCATAAATACAATTGCCCAGGACATTTATGCGGTAATGCCCGCAGAAACAAAATAATTGATCAACAATGCACCTGCAATAATTAACAGGCCAAAAAACTCACGGGTTTGTTCGATGTAAGGTTTTGTAGCCTGCATGCTCTGCACCAGGCTTTCGCGGCGGTATTTTGTAATCCAGTCGCGTACACCATCTTTAGCAAAGAAAAGAATAATAGCGTAAACCAGGTAAAAGGCAATTAAAAACAGGTACACAAAAGGATAAAATTTGCCGGCTGCCGCTAAACCGCATGATATGGCCGCGCTTAAATAGATCGATACCCATAGAAAAGCATCGTTATCGTTTAAATTTACATAGGCAAAGCCCAAAAAGGAGATGCAAAAAATAATGTTGAGAATAATTAAAAGCATTTTGAATTATTTGGTTTAAAACAAGCTAAATCGATTTCCCGATTCAATCACTGAAAAACAAAGTTATTTAAACTGAACACTTTTTTAGTATTAAAATATGTAAATTATATACTGCTATTAAATATTTTTTTGATTAAGAAAGTGAATGATAAAAGCTAAATCCAAATCATGTGCAATGAAAAAATTCTCTGTTAGGCCATGCATCTAACTTAGTGAAGGAAAAATAGTATCGAACATGATGTTTGCCTGTTCCTTAATTAAATCAATATCTTCATGTTTATTATTAACCAATAAATAGGTGCTGTTTTTTTCTTCCATAAAATGGCTAAAATACTCTTCGCCAATAAGATTGTAAACGGCATAACGATATATTTTAAAACGTTTTGTACATTCCTTACTCTCCTCATAAGATCTTTTCGGATCAAAAGTATGAGATTCCAGAAAGCCAAAGTTGGCCATAGGGTTCTTTTTTAGGATCTGTAATATTAGTTGAATACAGGTTGCCACAATTTTACCCATCTTATTTTCACCAGTGAGAATGTTGAACCTTCTGGATGCTTTTTTAAACGTGCAGGAAAAAATTTAAGCACATAAATGTTGAAAAGATACTCTTCAACCTCTAAATGATATTTTTCTTTCTGAGTTTTAAAAATATAAGTTGTTCGCTCTTTTAAATACTGAGCCCCTTGAAATTTGTCGGTAAAATGTTTAGTAAATGGGAATGAATTATCAAACATTAAGGTATCAAGTGCTTGTATGCTTGTGAACGTCCATTATTGATTTGACTGGAAGTCACGCGTACAAGATTTGATTTTGATGCAGAATTGATTTTAACACAGGATTTTCCGGCCGGAACAGCACTGTTAGCGTGCATTTTATTTTGTCCGTATGAATTGTTATTGCTTCCCATGCTAATTCTTTTGAGTGTAATATAATAACAACAATTAATTTAAAATGTTATTTATATTTTCTGCCTACTTATTGAGAGTGACTAATTTTTATCAAAGTTATGGCATTTTCATCATATTTCAATACAATTTAGATTTTTATATATTTCTAAATAAATGTCATTCAAACCATTATCAATAAATTAAATGAGGTTATCCTAATCTCCAAAAACAAGTTTTAAAATATTTGCCAGCACCGGATTATGGTCGTCGGCCCGCCAGTTGATTAACAAATCAGTTTTAAAAGGCAGTGGGATAAACCGCAGCCCCGGGCTCTGGTGATGCATGTACGAATCGGGCAAAATAGCAATTCCCAAACCTTTCCTTACCAGGGCAATGATGGTAGATCCAAATTCGGAGTGCAGAAATACATCCGGAACAAAATTATAGGATTTAAAAAGTGCCTGAATAATTTCACTATAGCTACTGCCACCGTCATTGGTGGGCAAAATAAACTTCTGCTGCCTGAGTTTTTCTGCAGATAAATCTTCGAACCTTTTAAAAGGATGTTCTAACGGAACTACTAAAGCCAAATGATCGGTATATATTTTTTTTGACATGATCCCCGGTTCACTGGTAATATCGCGGGTAATGGCTAAATCGATCTTGTAATTTTTTAAAAATTCCAGTTGATTTTCATATAAAACCTGCACCAGTTTAATCTGTAGCTGAGGAAATGCTTCGGTAATTTTAGCCAAAATATCGGGCATAATGGAAGCCGATATCGAATCGGGATGCGCAATTGTTATGGTTCCGCGTTCGCCCAAATGGAGCTGCTTTGCAAACTGATGAATATATTCGAGCTCACTCAGTTCTACTTCCCACTTTTCTTTTAAAAATTTACCGGCCGGAGTGAGCTTTACATTGCGTTTATTGCGTTCGAAAAGCTGTAACCCCAGCTCACTTTCGAGTGATTGAATCTGGCGACTAAGCGCTGATTGTGTGATGTTTACCTTTCCGGCTGTCTTCCAGTAATGAAGCTCCTCAGACAGGGCCAAAAAATATTTAATTCGCTGCAGATCCATTAATGCAAAATACGCATTAATAAATGAAATAATAGCATTTTATAACATTTAAAGAGTGCTTACATTCGTACCATGGAGCAGATCACAATCGAAAGGGCAACAATTACAGACCTCAAAAAATTACAGGAAATTGGAAGAAATACATTTTTTGAAGCTTTTGCTGAAGTCAACAGTGAGGAAAACATGAAAGAATACCTCGAAAACAGTTTTTCGGAGGAGAAACTGAAAGCGGAACTCAGCAATAAAGATTCTCAGATTTATTTTGCGGTACTTGAAGGAAAAGTGATTGGCTATCTTAAAATTAATCTTGGAGAGGCGCAAACTGAACAATTAGACCTGGGGGCGCTCGAAATTGAACGGATTTACCTCCTGAAAGCATTTTACGGACAAAAAGTTGGTCAGTTACTCTATCAAAAAGCCATTGATATTGCCCACCAAATACGGGCATCTTATGTATGGCTTGGCGTTTGGGAAGAAAACTACAGGGCTTTAAAATTCTACGAAAAAAACGGCTTTAAAGCCTTTGGAAAACATTCATTCTGGCTTGGCGACGATGAGCAAACGGATTTGATGATGAAAAAACAATTGGTAAACGCTAATGAATTAAAAGTATCTTAATGGAAAAAAGAAACCTCTTTCTTATTTTACTGATACTGGGTACAGCTTTCTGGGGAATTTCCTTTTCGGTAACCAAACTAGCCATAGGACAAAACCAGCCTGTTTTATTTCTATGCTATCGCTTTATGCTGGCCACCATGGTTTTATCCGTCATTTTCTGGAAGCAGGTGAAAAAACTGAACTTTGCCACAATTAAAACCGGTGCCAGTTTAGCCATTCCCCTGGTATTGGGCATCTATTTGCAAACACTGGGCATCACCCATACCTCGGCCTCGCAATGCTCGTTTGTTGCCGGGATAACGGTAGTAATGATTCCTTTAATCAAACTCATCATCTACCGCAAATCTGCGCCTTTAAAAATATGGATAGCGGCCTTTACCGCACTAGTTGGTTTATTTGTAATATCGATAACTGATAACCTGAAAATCGGTACCGGCGATCTCTACACCATTGTTGGTGCATTTTGCTTTGCGATTTATCTGATTCAGATCGAGAAGGAATCAAAAGCCGGAGACATTGTGCCTACCATAGTACCCATGTTTGCCACCTGCGCCATATTAACATTTTTATTGGCATTGTTCCAAAATGGAACGGTTTGGATACCGCAGGAGCATGCTTTTTGGGCAGGTATTGTTTTCTGCGCATTATTCTCAACGGCATACATGTACACGATATCAAACATTTCGCAGAAATACATCAGTGCCGAAAGGGTATCCATCATTTACCTTTTCGAACCGGTTTTTGGAGCCTTTGCAGCACATTTTATTTTGGGCGAAGAAATTACATCCCGGTTATTAATGGGCGGCGGACTGATTTTTATGGCTACCCTGATTTCAGAACTTAAATGGAAAATGCCACGGCAAATGGCAATATTGAGCCTGTCGAAGTGGAAAAAGGATTAATACTGATTTTTGATGCCGATAAATGATCGGTATATTAGTGCGATGGAACCTATTGTACTCAACAGATCGCAGGCACGGAAAATCATTATACACGCAGCAGGACTCTCAAAAAAAGCACAATTCGGAACGGGAACAGAAGCCGTTTACAGGGTGATCGACCACCTGGGATATGTACAGTTAGATACTAATTATGTGGTAGAACGTGCACACCATCACGCCATGTTTGCCCGTGTTCCTGATTATCAAACGGAATGGCTTGCTGAATTAGGTGAACAGGGCGATATTTTCGAATATTTCACCTCGGATGCCGGATTTTTGCCCATGCACGATTTCCGTTTTTCGTTACCGGTAAAAAAAGCATTTGAAACACAAGGCGCTTCTTTAACGAGAAGAGAATCGGACCTAATGAATCAGATTTTAGACCATGTGGAGCGTGATGGGGCTGTAATGGTTGGAGATTTTGAGAACGACCGCGTAGAGGCCAGTTCGGGCTGGTGGGACTGGCGGCCGGCAAAGGTTGCCCTCGAAAGGCTTTACCTGGAAGGCAAACTGATGATCAGCCGCAATAGCGCTTTTCAAAAAGTTTATCACCTGTCTCTGGATGTAATACCTCAGGATACTGATCAAACCATGCCTTCAGATGAGGAATATGCGCGTTATGTGATCCTTCGCACGCTTGGCGCACTGGGAATTTCTTCTGTAAAGGAAATGGCCTGGCGTGCGCGCCGGGTAAAGGGAAATCTGGTAAAAAAAGAACTGGAAAAAATGCTTCAGTCAAAAGAAGTACTCACAGTAAGTGTTGATGGAGTTAAAGGCCCGCTATACATGCGCTCCGACACCGACATTAACATTTCCATTGAAGATGAACTTTTCATCCTGTCCCCTTTCGATATACTGAATGTATTCCGTGCCCGCTTAAAAGATTTCTTTGATTTTGATTACCAGATTGAATGTTTCGTGCCGGCGCCAAAGCGAAAATTTGGTTATTTCTCACTTCCAATCCTCTCTGGAGAGAAATTTATTGCCAGAATGGATGCCAAAGCAAATCGTAAACAAAAAATACTGATCATTCATAACATCCACTTTGAACCTGTTGAAATTGACCAGAAAACCATCAATCAGTTAGTGCAAAACCTGAAAGAATTTATCCTATTCAACAAATGCCAGGATGTTACCTTCGGAAGATCGAATAACAGTACTTTGCTGAAATTAATTAGTCAGGAATTTTAGGATAAAAAACAAAAAGGATTGCTCAATAAGTTTAGCTAGCAGCTCTGGATATTGCTTTAAGTTTTTGATATAAGTTACACTTTTCTTTTTTTTCGATATGTAATTCAATCAATCGACGCTGTTTGCAATCAAGGTCATTTATAATGAAATAGTTTCCAATCTTCAGCCTAACCATTAAAAAACATTAAATTAACACTCTAATTTTAACAAAACCATTTTTTTGTTAACTTAAACAGGTGGCAAATCTGATTTAGCTGGTTACCCAATATGGATTCGAATTACAATAAGGACAAATTGATTGCTGAAATTAAAAATGGTTCAGAAACCGCATTTAAATGGCTGTTCGATGCTTTCCATTTAAAGATTTACACTGTGGCAAAAAAAATGGGCATGAGCGATGAAGAGGCCGAAGATGTAATTCAGGATAGTTTTTTACAGTTGTGGAAACAAAAAGACTCCATTAAAGAAGATTTATCTGTAAACGGTTTACTGTACACCATTGCCAAAAGAATTGTACTAAAAAAACTGGAAGAAAAAAAACACTACTACACCGATGAAGATATTGAGCAGTATAGCCATGCAGGTACAAATACCACACAAGATGACATTGCTTTTTTAGAAACGAACAAATGTATAAACGATACCATTAACCGCCTCCCGGAACAGCAACGCATCGTTTTTTCGATGAATTACAAAAATGGCCTTTCGGCTGAAGAAATTGCCGATAAACTCGGTATCTCGAAACGGACGGTAGAGAATCAGATATTCAGGGCAAGAAAAATTTTAAAAACAGCCTTAACAAATGCGGGCATCTTATCCCTGATTGTTTATTTTATTGCGAGGCAAAATGAGTATAATTTGTTTTTTTTCATAATAATAAGTTAATGCTAACTACACATTAAAATGTCTGAAAGTAATAAAGGAGATAAATTAACGAACGAAGAACGGTTCGACCAGCTTTGGAACGAAACGGATAACTATATTGAAAATCCAAACGCCGGCCTGGTTTATCAAAAATTAAAGGATGAACTTTTTCCATCAGCGCAACCAAAAACACTTAGCTTAAATAAAATGGGTAAATGGCTGGGCTATGTGGCCATTTTTGCAGTTGTTGCCGGCGCATTTTGGTTTTATCAACATCAAACCCGCAATAGCCTCGTTCAAATTGTAACGGCCAGGGGCGAAAACAGAATCATTAACCTGCCTGATGGTTCAAAAATAGCACTAGAGGAAAATTCGGGCATAAGCTATAAAAAATCGGCTAACCGAGAAATTGAACTAAAAGGCAATGCCCAGTTTACCGTGGTGCACAATAGTTTAAAGCCATTTATGGTTACAGCTGGCGAACTGCTGGTAAAAGATTTGGGCACGGTTTTTAAAGTAACCATGCAGGATGATCAAGCCTCTTTAAAATCAATAAGGGTGAGTGTAAGCGAAGGAAGTGTTTCCATTTTAAACAAAAAAACATTAAAAAACGAGGTAACTTTAGTGCATGGCGAAGAAGCCGTGTATGATAAGCAAAACGGAATAATTATTAACAAAACAAATACTGGCGCCGAGGTTAAATCTATAACATTCGACAACGCTACAATTACAGCTGTTTTGGAAAAAACATCAGCCACTTATGGCGTAAAACTGGATGTTGCAAACCAGAATATCACCCAAAAAACCTTTACGGGAAAATTTGAAGGGAAAAATATAGACGAAGTGTTAGATATGATTGGCTTTACCCTAAATTTTAGGCATATTAAAAAAGATGGGAAAATTTTAATTTTATTTAATGGCGATGGCAAATAAGGTATTAATTATACTTCTTTTAATATCCTTAACAGCGTTTGCAAATGCCCGGCAAAAAGCATCAATTAAGCAAAACAGGGTAAGTTTTATAGCCAAAAACCAAACCGCAAGCCAGATATTTAAAATTATTGAAGCCAAAACAGCCTATCGGTTTTCTTATAGCCCATCAGATATTTCGGGCAAGCTATTGCTTAATTTCAGTTATCATCATCAAACTTTAGAAAAAATTCTGCAGGATTTGGCGCTAACCAGTAATTTAAAATTCCTGGTACATGAACATGCCATAGGCGTATCGGTTAATTATCCGCCAACCAGCAATGTTATACGCATTAAACCATAATACAATGGCAAAAAACAACACAGGTAAGGCACTTTACCGCTGTGCCTGCTTTTTAATGCTGTTATTTGCCACATCTGTTTTACCTGACAAAACCCTTGCACAAACCATCACCACAGCATCATTATCGGGCACGGTTTATATAGATAGCGCCAAAGCTGTTGGCAATGTAGTGGTTATTGCAGAACATGTTCCATCGGCTACCAGATACGTAACCATTAGTTTTGGAAATGGAAAATATGTACTCCCCAATTTGCGCATCGGCGGGCCATACAAAATCACCGCCAGGCTAATTGGCTATCCCGAAGCTGTTTCTTATATCAACCAATTATCTCCACAAGATTATCCGGGCTACAACATCAGGCTAAACAGCAATGTTACCAATTTAGAAGAAGTAACCGTAACCGAAGTTAAGAAACAGGTTTTAAAGAATGATGGCACTGTGTTTTCCATCAGCCAATCTTTAATCAGTAAAATACCATCAATAAACAGAAACATACAGGATATCATGCGCCTCTCGCCCTTTGCATCAGGTGGCGGAATAATGGGCGTTAATCCGCGAATGAATAATTTTACCATTGATGGTTCGCTGTTGATTACTTACGGATTGGGCAAAACAGTAATTGTTGGTAACACCACTGGCACCGACCCCATCGGACTTGATGCTATTGAAGAACTGCAGGTAAATGTAGCTCCTTTCGATGTACGTCAATCGGGCTTTACCTCTGCCGGTATTAATGTCATCACCAAAAAAGGCGATAATAATTTTCGTTTATCAGCATTCAATTTTTTTAATGGCGCTAATTTAAAAGGCACTAAAATAAACCATACCGATATTAAAGGGCAAAATTATCAAGAAAACCAAACAGGCTTTAATTTAGGGGGTGCCATTGTAAAAAACAAGCTTTTCTATCAGCTCAACTACGAAAAAAGGAACAATATCAGTTCGGCAAGCAGTTATATTGCCAATACAGGTAGTACTGCCGAAGAAAATAGCACCAGGGTTTTAGCCACCGATTTAAATAATTTGAGCGCGTTTTTGATAAAAAATTACCAATATGAAACAGGCCCCTATCAAAATTACAACCTGCATAGCAATAATGATAAATTAGTGGCCCAATTAGATTGGAACGTAAGCGAAAACAGTGCGTTGGGCCTAAGAGTACTTTACCTCAATTCTTATCAGGATAAAACTTTAAGCAACGATAATTTTGTGGGCTTGGGAAACCGGAACAATAACCCCTATGCCATGAGTTACCAGCGCAGTAATTTCGTTAGGTTTTCGAATGCCTTATCGGTTAGGTTGGCCTATACCAGCAAAATAAACAAAAATATAGCCCAACAATTTACCGTTAGTTATGCCAACCTGCCAGATTACAGGCAACCTGCAGGAGATTTAAAACCGCTTGTTGATATTTTAGATGGCGAAAAAAACTACATCTCTTTCGGTACAGACATTTTTGCTCCGCAGAATAATTTAAAAACAAATATTTATCAACTGCAAGAGCATATTAATTTTCATATACTTAACCATAATTTTATTGCCGGTGCAGATGCAAACCTGGTAAGCGTAAAAAATACTTTTGTACCTGTAATGCAAGGCTATTACCAATTTAATTCATTAAACGATTTTTATAACAGCACGCCCGCTGGTACAGCTACACCGTTAGGCATCAGTTCGGGTTTAGCCCGGCCGGCAATGTTCCAAAAAGGGTATTCACTGTTACCAAACGGGCAAATCCCCACTTTTAATTTTGGTTATGCCGAAACCGGTATTTACCTTCAGGATAGCTGGCAAATTAGCAACCAATTTACCATAACGCCTGGTATAAGGCTCGATAGAAATTATTTTATTGGCAAGCCCGGCAACAATGCATACGTTAGTGGTTTAACTTTCCAAAATCCTGATGGTAATACCGAACAGCTAAATACCGGGCAGTTGCCCCCTAACCAATTTAGGTTTTCGCCCCGCATGGGTTTTACACTTCAGCTAAAACAAATCGATTTTTTAAAAATCCATGGTGGCATAGGTGTTTTCAGTGGCCGGTTACCCATGGTTTTATTGGGCGAACAGTTTAGGAACAACGGACTTGGAAGCGCCACTTTCTTTACACAAAACACTCAAAACAATCCTTTTTTATTTTCGCCCGATGCTTACACACCAACAAATACAGCCCACACCAGCTACGATATTGTTTTGTTAGATAAGAACTTTAAATATCCCCAGGCGCTTAAAAACAATTTGTCCTTTAATTTTTATGCAAAACAAAACTGGATCATATCAATAGAAGGTTTGTATAACCACGATATTTCTGGCTTTTATGCACGTAATGCCAATATAGACAATACCAGTTACACCATTAATGCCGATGGCAGGGAGCGTTTATTAAACAATGCCATTAACGCACCAATCATTCAACACGCCTACATATTGGCCAATACCAAAGGCGGAAGACAATATGCAATCAGCGTAAACGCAAAAAAATCTTTTAAGGATGACTTTTACCTTTTTTTAAATTATACCTATGGAAATGCAAAAGACAGGGGCAGTTTTACGGGTACCGAGCCTGCATCCGAATTTATTTCGGCACCCGTAAACGGAAATCCAAATCAGCCTGAATTAGCGTATAGCGCTTACGACCAAAGGCATCGTATTTTCGCTTTTTTAACTAAATCTTATCATTTTACGGCAAAATCTACCACTACTTTTTCTGTAATTACCGAATTTAACCAAACTGGCCGGTTTTCTTATACCTACGCCGGCACTGGCGACGTAAATGGCGATGGAGCACCTGGAAACGATTTGATTTTTGTACCGGCCAATAGCAAACAAATCAACTTAATTCCCTATACCAACAACAAGGGCATTTTGGTAACCGAAGCCATGCAGTGGCAATCATTAGAAAAATTTATACAATCATCGCCCTATCTCAATAGTAAAAAAGGAAGTTTTGCAGAGCGTAACGGTAGCATTTTACCCTTTGCCACACAGGTGGATATTAAAATTTCGCACGAATTAAAAGTAAATAAACATAGCTTTCAGTTGAGTTTAGATTGTATCAATTTACCCAATTTAATTCATTCGAGTTGGGGAGTGAAGTACCTTCCAGCCAATACCCAACCCATTGAAGCCGTTACTTACGATAGCTTTCGGGTATATCCCGATCATTTGAACAAGGCCTTTACACCTGATAACGCTTTGCTATCGGTTTGGCAAATACAACTTGGGCTAAGGTACCGTTTTGGGAATTAAAGAGAAATGATTTAGCCCTAAATTTATTTTCCTGATGAGTATTATGGCGATTTGTTTGCAATTAAGGAGTAAACAAAATAACCAAATTATGAAAAAAGGATTTTTACTCTTATTTGTCGTGATGATGCTGTTTACACAACAGCTGTTGGCGCAAGGCTTAACTACCGGGAGTATTTCTGGAAAAATTACCGACAATAAGGCATTGGGGCTTCCGGGCGCAACCATTATAGCCATCCACCAGCCATCGGGCACCAAATACGCCACCAGTACACAAAAAGATGGCCGGTTTAACCTGCCAAGCGTACGCATAGGCGGGCCTTACACCATCAGCGTAAGCTCTATCGGCTTTACCACAGAAACCATTACCGATGCAAAAGTTGGACTGGGAGAAAACCTATCGATAAACATTGCAATGAAAGATCAATCATCTCAATTACAAGAAGTTGCCGTAAAAGGAAGCAGAAGCAACAAAGTGATGAACAGCAATAAAAATGGCGCTGGTTTATCGTTAGACAGGACTACATTGGATGCTTTGCCAACCATCTCCAGAGGCTTAAACGATTTTACCCGGCTGGTGCCACAAGCTGGTTCGCAAGGCATGCTGGGCAAAGGGGGCAAAAGCAACAACGTTTCGGTAGATGGGGCTAGTTTTAACAACGCTTTCGGCTTAGGGAGCGAACAGGCAGGTACTCCGGGCGCAAATGCGAATGCCCAGCCCATAAGTTTAGATGCAATTGACCAGGTATCGGTAGAGTTATCGCCCTACAATGTTAAAGTTGGTGGCTTTACAGGCGCCAGCGTAAATGCAGTTACCAGAAGTGGCGATAACGAGTTTAGAGGCTCTGTCTATAATTTTTACCGTAACCAGAGTTTAGTTGGCAATAAGGTAAAAGATGCTGAAATTACACGCTCAAAATTCAACGAAAACACATTTGGTTTCCGTTTTGGTGGCCCCATTATCAAAAATAAACTGTTCTTTTTCGCAAATTACGAACAGTTTAAAAATACTCAGCCCGGCGCTTCATTTCAAGCCAATACAGGGCTTTCGGGCGGAAATATCTCCAACGTTAAAGCCACAGATTTAGATGCTTTGAGCAATTACCTCAACACTGTTTATAAATATGATGCAGGCAGTTACCAGAATTATACGCTACCAACCGAGAATAAAAAATTCCTTGTAAAGTTGGATTGGAACATCAATGATAAAAATAAGATGAGCGTGCGCTATAACCAGCTCAATGCAAGTACCAGCTTTGGCGCTACCAACAATTTAACAACCATGGGCTTCAGTAATAATGGTTTTTCCCGTAACAACGATATTTACTCCATTACCGGCGAATTGAATACCACCTTTAACAATAAGATAAGTAACCGTATTTTCGCATCTTACAACTCCATGCCAGATTACCGTAAGTATTTTGGAGATTTGTTTCCCCAGGTTTCAATTAGCGATAATGGAAATACCTATATTTTTGGTACCAACCCCGCCGGTCGCGATAATCGTGTTGACCAAAAAATATTGCAAATACAAGACGATATCACCATCAGTTTAGATAAGCATAAAATTTCTACAGGCATCAGTTACCAGTACATCAACCTGCAAAACCAGTTTACCTATAATCCACAGGGTATGTTTAATTTCAGTTCTCTGGCTAACTTTTATAACAGTTCTCCGGCAGGTACACAAACGCCTGTAGGTGTAAGTAACGGAGAAGGCCGGCCAGAGAGTTATGCTTTAAATTATACCTTACAACCCGGCCGTACCGTTACCATCGATAACCCAAAATTTGCACAAACAGGCTTATATGTTCAAGATGAGTTTTTCCCTGTAACCACCTTAAAAGTAACAGCGGGTTTAAGGGCCGATTTTACAACTTTTTTAAATACACCGCAAAATAACCCTGCCGTAGCTAGCTATCAATTTCAAAATGCTACCGGCGGTGCCGAAAATTACAGTACCACAAATACACCCGGTACAAAAGTTTTATTTTCGCCCAGGGTAGGTTTTAATTGGGATATAATGGGCGACCGTACGTTACAATTAAGAGGCGGTTCTGGTTTATTTGCCGGCAATATTCCCTTTGTTTTTATAGAAAAAGCCTATTCTATTAACGGTTTAAATGAAGGTAGCTTAGCATCTACAAACACCCAGACAAACCCAAATGTTACTGCTCCTTACCCTTTTAACCCCGATCCCAGGGCTTACATTCCGGCCAACGGTGCCCTCGCCCAAAAATACGAAGTAGATTTAGTTTCGCCCAATTTTAAAATGCCACAAAGCTGGCGTACTACTTTAGGGCTGGATGCAAAACTGCCCGGTGGTATTATCGGCTCAATAGAAGCCATTTACAGTAAAGATATTAATGCGCCTTATTACCGAAACGTGAATTTTGATTATAACACCGCTACAACCGCTCCAGATGGCAGGTTAAAATATACGTCAAATAAAATTAACCAGAATATCAATGGCGCATATGTTTTGGATAATATTAACCAGGGCCACCAATTTTTCTTAACAGAATCAATCAGCAAGCAGTTTAACAAAGCTTTTAGCACATCAATATCTTATACTTACGGTTCATCAAAAGATGCCTATTCGTTTAAAAGTACCACGCCCAACACCGCATTTAATGCTATTCAGGTAGTTGGCAATCCGAATATCCCGGTAAATGCCTATACCGATTTCGATTTAAGACATAGAATTGTGGGAAGTGTTAATTACAAAATAGCTTATGCAAAAGAAAAGATGGCCACCACACTAGGGCTGTTTTTTGAAGGCGCACAACAAGGCAGGGGCTCATATATTTATGGTGGCAGTGGCGATGTAAACCAGGATGCCGTAGCCGGTAACGATTTGATTTTTGTACCTAAAGATTTAGCTCAGATTAATTTAGTGCCATCAGCAACTGCAACCGTACAACAACAATGGGATGCATTAAACACCTTTATCTCAAACTCTAAATACCTAAATAGCCGGAGAGGACAATTTGCCGAACGCAATGGGCTTATTTTACCCTGGTATTTTCAGGCTGATTTAAAATTTGCACAAGATTTTTCGGGCTTATTATTTAAAAGCAAAAATACTTTGCAGTTAACAGTTGATATTTTGAACGTTACCAACCTCATCAATAAAAACTGGGCGTACTCAATACCATGGCCAACCCTGCGCCAATTACAGCAGTAAGCGCTAATACTTTCCAGGTAAACCCGGCATTATTGCAAAAAGGAGAATTTATACAAGATAATGGATTAAGCTCGGTAATTAATCCCGCATCAAGTTCTCGCTACAGGATACAATTTGGCGTAAGGTATTCATTTAAATAAATTGATGTAAGGTTAGTCAAATTCGTCATTGCGAGAAGGCTTTTTCAGCCGACGAAGCCTGCCTGCAACTGGCAGGCAATCTCTCTAACAAGGATTGCTGGCAGGAAAGATTGCTTCCCCAAAAAGTCTGGACAGGCTGTCGTTCCTCCTCGCAATGATGATCTTTATAATCCCCCTCATTTTTATAAAACAACAAATGAAAAGCATAAAATATTATTCCCTTATTTTAATTTGCCCGGTATTTCTTTTGCTCGCGTTTAAAATTCAGCCATCAGCATGTCCTAAACCCGGTCAAACCCTTCAGGATTATTTTAAATGGAGGGCAGGCCGAAAAATGCCATTGATTATGGCGCATAGAATGTCTCCCGAAACCGGATACCCGGATAATGGCCTGAAAACATTGAAATTTACACACCAGCTAGCCCCCTGCGTAATCCAGGAAATGGATGTACGCATGACCAAAGATAGCGCTCTGGTAATGTTGCACGATGCAACACTGGACAGGACAACAACCGGAAAAGACAGTTTAAATAAATTTACCCTTAAAGAAATTGCACAATATCAACTCAAAGACATCAATGGCACTTTGATAAAAGGAGAGCGGATTCCTAAACTGATGGATGTCCTCCACTTTGTTAAAAAAAATAAAATGATTGTTGCTTTGGATATGAAACCCGGTACCGACCCTAAAAAATTAATGGCAGAAGTTATTTCTTTACAAACATTAAACCAGGTGATCATTATTTGCTATACCATTAAGGATGCGCAATTACTGAATAAAAAATATCCCACTTTAATGATGGCGCTGGGATTTAACAGCTGGGAGAACATTAAAGCCATTGAACAATCCGGACTTCCGTTTAAGAATTTAATTGCATTAACCCCAGCCCAATTACAAGAAAAATCATTTTACGATAAAATACACAGCATGGGCATTATGGTTTCATTTGGTGCACAAGGTGGCGTTGATGTTTACCCCAATAACACGCGCAAAGCTTATCAAAACGTATTTGCCCGTGGTGGTGATATTATCTGTACCGATAGCCTTAGCAACGTTTTTAAAGCTTTTAGATAAGAAGAGGTTATCTGCTTTATAAAAATTGAAACGTTGCCCAAAAGAATATTTTATGTAGATGTTTGTTCAAAGATAATCTTGTACAGAATTAAGGCTCATTTAGAACTAAATTCCTAGCCCCTTCATTTTCCACCCTCATTATTAACCGATTATGGCTCCATGTCAATTTTCTACACAGTGTGTAGAATTTATTTTGCTCAGGGTAAGTAAGGTAAAACTGTCTGAAATTATATAAATTAGAGTAAGAAAAACCTTTGCCAAATTCAGCTGTCAGTGCTTTAGAGAGTTCCTTCAATATACCTTCTCCATAAACGGCTCTTTCTTCACCATGCTGTTCTTGCTCAACAATACGTTTTCCGATAAGCCAATATGCCTCAACCATTGCTGCATTCACAGCAGTGTAAGCGTTTTGTCTGGCTGTAGCTAAGATACCTCTGATTTCTTCAATATAGGTGCTCATACTCCAAATTTAAAGAAAACAATCGATGCAACGTTAACATTAAAGAAGAATCCAAAATGTATAATGAAACTTGTAGTTAATAGTGAATTACATATATTTATACATCTATATTTGATTATAAATTTTAATACATTATATGAAATGTATGGATGATACAAACGGAAAATAACCGCCTACGGTTGCTATGAAGCATGATGTTTCGAAAGAAAAATGATATGTGGACAACTGGAATTAAAATAGTTCTAAGCTAATCTACTCTTCCCCCTTTACCAGACTGACTATCGGCAGGAATACTTTGAACAATACCTAGTTAGCTAACAATGATTTTTCCTAAAAAAACCGGACTTTGAAGTGTTCAAAGTCCGCTTAGTACCCAAGAGGAGATTCGAACTCCCACACCGTTGCCGGCGCCAGCCCCTCAAGCTGGTGCGTCTACCAATTTCGCCACCTGGGTTTGTGCTGCAAATATAATTTAATTTTGGATTTTAAAAAGCGTTTAAATTTCTATTTTCAAACTATCGTATGCCAATCTAATATTCGCAGGCAAGTCTTTTTCTATATCCTCATGTTTACCTAAATTATGGCTGATGTGCGTGAGATAAGTGGTTTCTGCACCAACTTTTTCCGCAAAAGCAATGGCTTCGCTCAAAGTAAAATGCGAAATATGTGGTTCTTTCTGCAAAGCATTAATCACCAGTATTTTTGATCCTTTTATTTTATCAAAACTTTCTTCCGGGATGGTTTTAGCATCAGTGATATAAGTAAAATCACCAATCCTGTATCCCGTAATGGGTAACAGGTGGTGCATTACTTCGAAAGGAATAATGGTGCTCTCTCCGATTTTAAAATCGTCACCATTGGTAACCGTGTGCAGGTTAATTTGCGGCAATCCATGGTATTTGGTTTCTGCAAAAATGTAATAAAACTCTCTTTTTAATGCCGTTTGAACCCTTTCTGTGGCATACACATCAATTACCTTATGCAAAAGATAATTAAACGGCCTGATGTCATCTAAACCAGCAATGTGATCTTTATGCTCATGTGTAAATAAAACAGCATCCAGGTCTTTTACGTTTTCGCGCAGCAATTGATAACGAAAATCCGGTCCGCTATCTACTACGATGGTTTTATCGGCGGTTTCAATTAAGATAGAAGTTCTTAAACGCTTATCTTTTTTATCAGGTGAAACACAAACTTCACAACCACAAGCAATTACCGGAACGCCCTGCGATGTACCCGTACCTAAAAAAGTAACTTTCATCTGCTTAAACTTTCCTTTCTATGCCTATAATTTCTGTCGTGTATCTCCATTAAAATAATTCGGTTTGTTGTAAAGATTGATAAAACTGGCGTTGTTTTTCATCCAACTGATTTTCATCAGCGTTGGTCAGTTTTACCAGGGTAACCAATGCCGCAATTTTTCCTTCCAGGTTAGAAAATTTATTTACCACAATCACTTTATTATGTTCCAATAAACAAGAGCCTGTTTTAAAGTTCCCTTTTTCGTAGCGTACCTTATAGCCCATTGCAAAAAGCAAGGCCTCTAATTTCTCTAAAGTATGGTTTGTTAGTGGCAAAGACATTGGAACAAATGTAAACAATACAGATTTAATTAGGCAAATTTTTATAATTTTAGCCCATGGAAATCGTCATCAACAGAAACGCTCAGCAACAAACGGCCCTAATCAAAACCATCCAAAAACAATTCTATTACAAACAATTTGCAATTGCATTTGGGCTTTTTATTATTGCTTTGCTTCTCATGTTCATGAAATTAGATGTAATGAATAAAACGTTACCTTTCTGGAATCCATTTAGTGCATTTGCCATGGGCATTGTTATGATAGCTGCATTGCGGATGCAAGGCTTATACAAACAATATAAGCAAGCCAGCAAATTAAAATCTGAAAATGTTCATATTACTATAAGTAATGAAGCAATTACCTACCGCGCAGAAACGCATGAACTAAAATTTCTATGGCCGTATTTTAAATTTTACCGATTAAATGGCACGTTGATTATTATTGCGAAAGATATAACGAATAAAAACACATTAGTTATTGATAGAAACGAAATAAACGAAGATGAATTTAAATTTCTTCAAAGTTTATTGTTTGATAAAAAGATTTTAAAACGTAAATAAATAGCGGATAAATTTGATTGATTTACCATTTAACTTATTTAATATCAGGCGGTTATTTTTTACTATTGTGGTTTTTCCACCACTAATTCTGAGACCATTTTAGTTTATAAATCCTCAGCATGGTCAAATTGAAAAGCAATAACAATTAATCAGTTTTCAGTTGGCAATTTGCAATCACCAATAAACTAATGACTAATGAACGTTATTAAGTCTATTAAACAAAAAAGGTTCAGCTGTTTCCAACCGAACCTTTCAGGTTTCATTCCGCATTTGCGAAACTCACTATTATCTTAAATCTACCACTTCAACACCAGGATATTTTTTAGCGTCAAAAGCAAAAGTAGTTTCCGGTACATTTACATTAGGAGAAAAAGTTTTCACGTTATAGGTATATTTATTTCCGTTTTTATCAAACAATACCACGTTTGCAATCTGCTTAGCCGCTTTATCAATGCTTAAACGAACTTTAAAGATCGATTTTTTAGCATCAACAGGTGTTAAATCAATCATTTCATAGGTTTTACCACCTACTTTCTCATCGCCGGTGTAAACGTATTTAAATCCTTTTTCGTAAACGGTAAAAATTTTAGCAGGATTAATGGCGTCACCACTGTTATCTACATTGCTTACCTGCACCTCTTTATCTTTTTTCAGGTAAGTCCACTGGCTTTTACCATCACTAAACAATTCCTGATTCGTCATGGCCACTTTATATTTATTAGAGTTAGCCTTAACATATAAAGTACCTTGCTGGGTTTCTTTTACTTTAGCTTTTGGATTATCCAAAGTAAAGGTAAAGTCTGTTTTTACAATATTGTACGATTTGTATTTTTTACTCACATCAGCTAAAATTGCTTTAGCCTTCGCATCAGTTTGAGCATAAGTTGAAGTTGTAAAAGCAACTACAACCATTAATGCTGAAATTAATTTCTTCATCTTTTCTTTTTTAAGTTTTTCTTTGAAACGTTAGAGTAGATTTTCATTAAATAGTTTAATCTAACCTTTGTCATCCATACTGTTCAAGAATTGTTCCAAAGAATATTCGTCAGGATATAAAACTTCTCTTGCTTTACTCCCTTCAAACGGACCAACAATACCGGCGGCCTCCAATTGATCAATAATCCGCCCTGCCCGGTTATAACCCAGCTTCAGTTTACGCTGTATTAATGAGGTAGAACCCTGCTGATGCATCACAATCAGCCTGGCAGCATCTTCAAAGAACTTATCACGTTCGTTAGGATCAAAATCAGCCTTGCTTCCCTCTCCTGCTTCATCTATATACTCGGGCAGTTGATATGCATCTGCATAACCGCGCTGATTACCGATGTATTCAGAAATCCGGTCTACCTCGGGTGTATCAACGAAAGCACACTGTAGCCTGATTAAGTCGCTACCGGTAGATAAAAGCATATCCCCGCGACCAATTAACTGATCGGCACCACCACTATCTAAAATAGTCCGTGAATCGATTTTCGATAAAACCCTAAAAGCTAACCTGGCCGGGAAGTTCGCTTTAATAGTACCCGTAATAATATTTACTGACGGACGCTGCGTGGCCAGTACCAGGTGGATTCCGATAGCCCTTGCCAGCTGTGCCAAACGTGCAATAGGCGCTTCAACCTCCTTACCCGCAGTCATCATTAAATCGGCAAACTCATCCACCACTAAAACAATAAAAGGCAAAAAGCGGTGTCCATTATTCGGGTTCAGCTTACGTTTAATAAATTTATCATTGTATTCTTTAAGGTTCCTCACCTGTGCATCTTTCAATAAATCATAACGCTGATCCATTTCAATACAAAGCGAGTTTAAGGTATTTACCACTTTTTTAGTGTCGGTAATAATGGCATCAGCTTCTCCCGGGAGTTTAGCCAAAAAGTGCCTCTCAATCCGATTAAATAAGGTTAATTCTACCTTTTTTGGATCTACCAACACAAATTTCAGCTGTGCAGGGTGTTTTTTAAATAATAGTGATACCAAAATGGCATTAATACCCACCGATTTACCCTGACCTGTGGCACCTGCCACTAATAAATGGGGCATTTTGGCCAAATCCGCAATAAAAACCTCGTTACTAATGGTTTTACCTAATGCAATAGGCAGATCCATCGTCGTTTGGCTCCATTTTTCGGTATTTAAAATGCTGCGCATCGGCACCATTTCAGGGTGTTGGTTAGGTACCTCAATACCAATTGTACCTTTACCAGGCATTGGCGCAATAATACGGATCCCTAACGCCGCTAATGAAAGCGCGATATCGTCCTCTAAATTTTTAATTTTCGAAATCCTTACACCAGGAGCTGGAATAATTTCATAAAGGGTAACCGTAGGGCCAATTGTTGCCTTAATCTTATCAATTTCGATGTTATAGTGGTTAAGCGTTTCAACAATTTTATTTTTGTTGGCCTCTAGTTCTTCTGCATTAACCGAAATTTTATTGGTACCGTAATTTTCCAATAAATCAATGGTTGGGTACTTATAACCTGCCAAATCCAGCTTTTCGTCGTAATTACCAAACTGCTCAACCAAATCTTCTGATTTTTTTTCTTCTTCAGTTTTTTCGATGGTAAATGCAGGTTCTTTTTCGGCTTCAACTGGCGGTTCTACCGTTAAAGGCATTGTAGTAGCCGCAGCAGTTGCCAGAGGTAAATTAGTAGCTAAAGGAGATAATACAACTGGTGGAGCAACTTCTTCCTCTTCCTTTTCTTCGTAACGGCTTGGTTGTAATACCACATTTTGTTGTTTGCGCTCGCTGCTTACCGGCGGCTTATCTCGTACCGGAAATTCAATCGGTTCAGGAGTTTCTTCAACAATTTTATTTTTGGTTGATTGCTCTCTGATATCATTCACATAATCAGGAGTTTCATTATCCAGATAAACTTCTTTTGCTTTACGCTCGGGAAATTTAAAATCGATGTTATATGCAATAATCAAAATGGTTAATCCGGCAAATGCGATCAAACCCGCGACACCAGCCGCGCCAATCTGGGCACCTAATAATTTATTGCTCCAGTAACCAAATTCGCCTTCCAGGTAATGTGGCGATTCTGACCAGAAACCATGCGCAAAACCTAATGTTAAAGATATAAAGAGTAAAAAGAAAAAGCTATAACCCAGTGTTTTAGAAATAGAAAGGATTTTAACTTTAAATAATAAACGGTAACCGATAATAAAAAAGGCTAAAACAAATAAGAATGAGGCAATACCGAACCATTCATAAATAAACTGATGTGACAATAAAGCGCCAAACTTACCCAGCCAGTTTTGAACAACCGGTGTAGTAACGCCTGCATTTTTTAATTCTTCGGATGTTTTAAACAGATTCCCCCAGCCACCATTTGCGTCAATTACATAACTCTGGTCATCCTGCCAGGTAAAAAGGTACGAAGTAAAGGCAATTAGAAAGTATAAGGATAAGATCACAAAAAACAGACCTGCAATTTTAATTGCACGTCCATCTGCCAGATCGAACCTTGGTAAAAATTCTCTTTTTTCTTTTGGCTGCCGACCCGATGAAGATCTGCCTGGTGCGCTTTCTGCACCTTTATCTCTGAATGTATTGGTTTTAAACTGGTTACCCCGTACCGACATTTTCTTTCCTAAATAATTTAATATTGAACAAACTTAGATAAAACTGCGCAGCATTAATAAAAAAAATAATCACAAATCGCCTCTGTAAATAATTTTAAATAATCTGCCTTAAATTAAATAAAAATATCCATCGGGCATTAAACCTTAAACAGAAATTATCGTCTATTATTTTAACAACGCACAAGTTGTTACGTTTTTGTAAAATGAAACGGATTTTGTTTTAGGTTTTATCCCGTTTTACCTGGAGAGGTTAAACGGGATTTTTTATTAATAAACCTCGCATGTTTCGCAAATCTGCGAGGTCTGAAAAAAAAATAAATGCCCTAAAATTATTTTGAAAAGCAAGGTTTAGTTCATTTTGGCCGCGATAGTCCTGCTATCACTAAAAGTCCTCACTCGTACCCCGCTCCGGGCTTTTCGTTTTATCAGGTTTATTTACCAGGGTCTGTCTTTCTTAGGATTTTAGACTCCTGATCAAGACCTCGCAGGTTTTGCGTTAGGGATTGTATGGGTTCAGTACCGATCCTTCATCGGTACCGGAGCGAAGCGAAGCCCTGAAAAGCCCGGACCCTTTCCCGATTTTTCATCGGAATTGGGGAACGCCCACATCAATTAGTTATTGATTTTTTTTTTGCAGATGGCCATTTTAAAAACCTGCGTGGACTAATCTTGATAATTTGCTGTACACTATATATATTTAGACAATAAAGTTTACAATTCCTTAATTTTTGGTAATTTAAGTCGATTTTTAAATAATATTATGGGTATAGCGCAGCTCGAAGAACAAATTGAGGCAGGAAATTTACAAGCCGTAAAAAAAATTTTGGTAGAGAACCCAAAATTGGCAAATGTTGATACCTCCCATCATATTTCGCCATTATTATTGGCCTGTTATTATAAAAAGCAGGAAATAGCCGATTTAATTGCCGAATTTGTTGATGATTTAACCTTATTCGAAGCCTGTGCAGTTGGTAAATTTGATGCTGCTACCCTATTGATTTTTCAAAATCCCGGCAGTATAAACGAATTTTCTGAAGATGGTTTTACACCTTTAGGTTTAGCCTGCTATTTCGGACATGAAGATTTAGCCCGTTTTTTGGTTTTAAAAGGTGCCGATGTTAACCTGGCTTCAAAAAACGGATTTAATGTATTCCCCATCCACTCGGCTGTTGCGGCCAATAATTTTAACATTACCAAAATGCTGTTGGATGCCGGTGCATACCCCAATGTTTGCCAGAAGGCAGGTTTAGCACCATTACATACTGCAGCGCAGCTTGGAAATATAGAAATGATTATTTTACTTTTAGAGCATGGTGCCGAAGTATCTTTACGCATGGAAGGCGGAAAATTACCGGCAGATTTAGCCGCAGAAAAAGGATTTAACGAAATTGCAGAAATTTTAAGAGACGATGATTAGTCAGTCCTGAGTCTAAAGTCATGGGTCTTGAGTCCAACAGATCTTAGCAACCATTTCCCATTATCCATCTTACATTATCTATCTTACACACTTATTCCCATATCCTCAGCCGCATTCTTTTCATATAAGTTCTGATATCCAGTACCACTGCGGCCAGAAAATAGAATAAGATTGGAAAGCCTACCGCTAAAAACGACGAATAAATAAAAAACAAGCGGACTTTTGCCGTACTCATATTCAACTTGCTGGCTAAATAAGTAGAGACACCAAAACTCTGCTGCTCAAAATAAGTTATAATTCTCTGGAACATTTCAACCTTATTTTAAAAATCATTTTAACGGTAACTCAATATAAATTATTGCAAACCAGGTTATGATTTTGTTTTCAAACCCTAATTTAGCAAAATTAATCGGTTAAATCTGCATATTATACAAGAACAAGCTTTTCAAAATCCTGTTTATCCTCGTGTTTGATAAAAAGAATCTGCTGCTCCTCCAAACCTGAAAATTTCTTAATTAATTCAGCTTTAAATTTATGAATGTCAGCCTCTTTTTTCAATATAACAGTTAAGGCATCTGCATTACCTCTAACTTCGATAATCTGATCAGGATAAAGTTCTTTTAGTTCGTGTGGGAATTCCATAATTGTTAAAACGGATTATTGGTTAGAAAGTTTTCTACTGGAAAAATTAATCTGATCAGGCTTGTTTTAGAATTTTAATTCCAATACCACAAGATAGGCATTTTTTCTCATCACAGTATTGCTTTTTCAACTGTAAAATCCCTTGCGAAGCAAATGCATGCTGGATTTTCACTCCTGCCCCTTTAAATTTATCAATAATTGCATTTTCTTCGGCAGGAAGGCTTTCTAACAATTTTACAGCTCTGTTGATGTAAAACTGTGTTGCCGTGTGTTTGCCATAAGCAAATAAAAACAAAGCAACAGTATTTAAGAGGATATTATCTACAGAAGCTTTACCGATCTGCAGGTTTACACCTGTAGTTTCTTTTTTAAAATGATAATGTGTTTTCCAATAATCGTTAACGGGCAGGTTTTCGAATAAGGCCCGTAACAGGACTATATCTTTTATTTCCATTACCTTCGAAAAAAGATGATTGGCTTTTACAATTAATGCTGCAAACTGAGCCAAACGGATGGTTGGAAAATTTTGCGGGCGCATCCGCATAAACTTCCAGACTGAAATTTCTACAGGTTTAATCTTATATTTCTTTCTTAAAAAATCAAATTCTGCCTTTAGCTTTTGAGGATATTCTTCTTCAAACTGATCATTTAAAAAGCCAGATGCGCCAAAAACCAGCGCTTCAATTTGATGGGGATTATTTTTATTCCTGGCGTAAATATTTTGCAGAACCGCTTTTGCAAGCAGTTCAAAAGGCAAAGCATTTATTTTAAAACCAAAATTACGGGCCAGGAAACGATAAAAAGTTTCATCCCAATTTCCATTCAGTTCGTTTAAGGTTTCGGTAACAGCTGCTGTTTTTTGCTCAAAACGTTCTATCAAAGTTCTTGATAAAAAAGAATCTATAATCAATGGCTCAATGGTGCCGATCTGGGCAATGCAGGGAAAATCGGTAAGGGTAAGAAACAGCTTCTCATATTTTTTAATCAGATCGGTAGAAATACGTTGTTTTAACTCGAGCACGGGCAAAACCGTGTTATCTATTCTTTTAATTTCCGCATCATGTTCGTAAACCACATGCAAAATCACATTTTCGTATGCAGAATCTTTTTGATGGTTATGTTTTAACCAGTCTGATGATTTAAGGTGGATTTCTACATTGCCAGCCCAAGTGGTATCGCCTATTTCGATTTTCGCATGAAAAAAATCAGGTCCGGCATTTTTATTGAGTAAACCCGGATTGATAATTTTCAGATTTTCCCCGGCAGCGGTATGCAAGTCGCCATAATTAAACGACCTGAACTGCCATACATAATGAAGAAAATCTTCAGGAAAATTCATGCTTCAAGATAAGGAATTCCTGAAGCTTGTATATTAAAAACTATTGATATGTAAAAGAATATATCACTTTTACTGCAATAATATACTTAAACTTTAGTAAAAAGGAACATTATCTCTGCCAGAACATCCCGAATATTTGGGAGAGAGATTATAATAGAATAACTACACCAACCCTGCTTTCTCCAATATCTGCTCCATTTCTTTTTGGAGTTTCAGTGCTTCTTCCCTGGCTTTTTCTGCAAAATCTTCGCCCTGGCTGGCATAAATAATACCCCTGGATGAGTTGATCAATAATCCGCATTGCGAATTTAAGCCGTATTTACAAAC
The DNA here is from genome assembly GCF_052045455.1 of Pedobacter sp. 22226. Classification (NCBI taxonomy): domain Bacteria; kingdom Pseudomonadati; phylum Bacteroidota; class Sphingobacteriia; order Sphingobacteriales; family Sphingobacteriaceae; genus Pedobacter; species Pedobacter sp. 22226. Next base: position 132,695 of record NZ_JBQEPB010000011.1, read on the forward strand.
TTCATTTAAATCGCCACCCTGTGCACCAACACCAGGAACTAATAGAAAATGATCCGGTGCCAGTTTACGTACATCGCCAAAAGCTGATCCACGGGTTGCGCCTACTACATACATCATCTGCTCGTCGGTTGCCCAGGTTTGAGATGTTTTAATCACTTTTTCGAAAAGTTTATCCTCCCCAACCTGCTGTAATTGAAAATCAGCATGGCCGCTGTTGGAGGTTAAAGCCAGAAGAATAACCCATTTATCTTTAAAAGTTAAAAAGGGCGTAACCGAATCGCTTCCCATATAAGGCGCTACGGTAACCGAATCGAAACTCATTTCTGATGATGCTGCATTAAAAAATGTTTCGGCATACATGGCTGAAGTATTGCCAATATCACCACGTTTGGCATCAGCAATAGAAAAAATATCCTCCGGGATGTATTTCCAGGTTTCGATCAAAGTTTCCCATCCTTTTTTACCGTAACACTCATAAAAAGCGGTATTTGGCTTATAAGCTACACAAAGATCTTTAGTGGCATCAATAATCTGTTTATTGAATTCCAGGATCGGATTTTCATACTTTAACAGGTGTTTTGGGATTTTATCTAACGAAGAATCCAATCCTACACATAAAAATGAACGTTTTTTTTGTATCTGCTCAAAAAGTTGTTGCTTTGTCATATATGGGCTTATTTGCTGCAAATATGAAGATTTTTAAGTTTTTTGAGCGAGAAAATAATACCCATTTGAATTATTTTTATAAACATTTTAAACTTTTGCTTGCAGATTACGTTTCAAATACATACAATTGCAACATAATTTCTCAACCGTTTATCTGAATATCCCAGAAAAATTTATCAAGACTTGTTTTTTGTTATCCTTTTTTAAAAGCAAAATTTGCTTGTTATTCAGCTTGTAAACAATTATGAAACAATTTGGGCATTTTCCATAATGAACTCAATTCATGTTTTATAACCTTAAGAATTTATACACAATGAAACTGCCGGGCTTACGCTAACATAAATATTATTAGGCCTGTGTAGATTTATAACAGAAAACATCCGTTATAAACAAATGAAAAATTTCTTGAAACATATATATCTAGAATGTTTAGTAAAACAGAATTAAATGATAAGCTCACAACTGAATTACGTGAGCTGGCAAAAAGCTATGGCATTGAAGGTGCCGACTCCCTAAGAAAAATCGACCTTGTTGAAGTACTTTTACACCAACAGGAAATTATAAATGCCGCGAAGGCTGGTGCAGATCCTTACAGCGAAATAGAACCAGTTGCAGCTGCCCCTGCACCAAAAACCAAAGCTGCTAAAACTACTAAAGTTGCTGCAGCAGCCGCTGCCGCTGCTTCTACAGTGGTTGCCGATAAGCCGGTTGCAGCCGAAAAAGCTGTTGCGACTGAAAAACCAGTTAAAAAAAGAGCCAGGTTAACGAAAGACGAAACAGCAGCCCCAGTTGAAAGAAGAAGAGATTCGGTAACATTATTCGACGAACCGCAGCACCACCAGCAACCTGAAAGGCAACCAGACAGAATCTCTGAATCTGAGGAAAGTGTAAAACCAATTTCTGCTTTAATTGAAGAAAGTGCAGAAGTGCTTCCTGCAGTTCAGAAACAAAAACAAGAGCCAAAAGAAAAACAGGAAAAACCACAACGTGATGAAAACCGCCAGCAAAAACAACCGGGCGGTGGCAACCACCACAAAAACGAAAACAGTTATTCTAACCTAGATTTCGATAACGTAATTACAAATGAGGGTGTTTTAGAAATTATGCCTGATGGTTACGGTTTCTTACGCTCTGCAGATTACAACTATTTAACTTCTCCTGATGATATTTATGTATCTCAGTCGCAAATAAAACTTTTTGGTTTAAAAACAGGTGATACTGTTAAAGGTAGCATCCGTCCGCCAAAAGAAGGCGAAAAATATTTCCCGCTAGTTCGTGTAGAAACCATTAACGGCAGAATTCCTGCTGAGGTCCGCGACCGTGTTCCCTTCGATTATTTAACGCCACTTTTCCCAACCGAAAAATTAAATTTATTTACGGATAACAGCAATTACTCTACCCGTATTATGGATTTATTTACCCCAATTGGTAAAGGGCAGCGTGGTTTAATTGTAGCACAACCGAAAACAGGTAAAACCAATTTATTAAAAGAGGTTGCCAACGCAATTGCCAAAAACCACCCGGAAGTGTACCTGATCATTTTATTAATTGATGAACGCCCTGAAGAGGTTACCGATATGGCACGTAGTGTAAGGGCTGAGGTAATTGCTTCTACTTTTGATGAACCAGCTGAGCGCCATGTTAAAATTGCCAACATTGTTTTAGAGAAATCTAAACGTTTGGTTGAAAGCGGGCACGATGTAGTGATTCTTTTAGATTCGATTACACGTTTGGCGAGAGCTTACAATACAACTGCACCGGCATCAGGTAAAATATTATCAGGTGGTGTTGATGCAAACGCATTACACAAGCCAAAACGTTTCTTTGGTGCGGCACGTAACATCGAAAATGGTGGTTCATTAACCATTTTGGCTACCGCATTAACTGATACAGGTTCTAAAATGGATGAGGTAATCTTCGAAGAATTTAAAGGAACAGGTAATATGGAGCTTCAGTTAGACCGTAAATTATCTAACAAACGTATTTTCCCTGCTATTGATATTACGGCTTCAAGTACCCGTCGCGATGATTTATTGCTTGACAGAGATATTTTACAACGTGTATGGATTTTACGTAACCACCTTGCTGACATGAACAGCCAGGAGGCAATGGAATTTGTTCAATCACAAATAAAAGGAACAAAAAGTAACGAAGAGTTCTTAATTTCGATGAACAGCTAGATTAAGGCTGAAAGGTAAAAGGCGTAAGGCTTAAGGTTTCTAGATTTGGTGCTTTAAGCCTTACAATTTTAAAGGTTTTACACTTACATTTGCAACCAAAACCTTACACCTCAAACCATATACCTTAAACCTTATGAAAAGGCATCTCCCTAATGCGATTACTTGTGCAAACCTTTTTTCTAGTTGTATCGGAATCGTTTTTGCATTTAAAGGCCATTTAGAAACCGCAGCTTATTTTGTAATCTTCTCCGGAATTTTCGACTTTTTTGATGGTATGGTTGCCCGTTTGTTAAATGTAAAATCGGCTATTGGTAAAGATCTTGATTCTTTAGCTGATATGGTGAGCTTTGGTTTTTTACCAGGAGTAATCATGTTTCATTTGTTAAAGGCGAGCGATTATTCATCCGAATACCTGCCTTATTTAGGCTTTATCATCACTATTTTTTCGGCGCTCAGGTTGGCTAAATTTAATAATGATGAAAGGCAAACGGAAGATTTTATTGGCTTAAATACACCAATGAACACCCTCTTTATCTGCTCATTACCCTTTATTTCGGTTGATTATCCTCAGGTAACAGGATCCAGCATTTTATTAATAGCGATAACGGCCATCACCAGTTTCTTGCTGGTGAGCGAAATCAAAATATTTTCTCTAAAATTCAGTGATTTAAGCTGGGCAAAAAATAAGATTAAATTTATTTTCCTTATTTTATCTTTTGTATTAATCGCTTTTCTAAAATTTGCTGCAATACCTTTTGTACTTGTGCTGTATATTGCATTATCAGTACTACATTTTAGGGGTGCAACCGCCAATAAAAAAATTTAAATTCATTTCGAAGAAATGAACCCGTAGATTAGAACACAAGCTTTCTTACCGTTTAGAAGTAAGTTTTATTTGTTCTTGCTCAAGCTGTTTACAGATATCAGCACACATTAATTTTAGCTCCTCCACATCTGAAGGGATTTTTTCAAGTGCGATTTTATTTCTCGCATGATACTCAATTGCCTCTACCAGCTGTTTCGCATCATTCCGCCCAACATAAGTGAATGTGGGTTTTATCTTATGCGCATAATTGGCTACTTTACTCCAGTTCTTATTGGCCAGAGCATGGTCCATCTCTGCTAAATAAACTGAGGTATGCTCAATAAAGGTTTTAAAAAAATCAGCTAAAAATACAGGGTCATCTCCAACCATTTCGATCAGATAGGAAAAATCAAGTTGCCGGCTCTTCTTCATATTATTAATTTCTTTACCTTAAGCGGGTCTTCAATATTTCTGCTGATTGCTAAAATGGTTTCGCCCAATACCGGATGTAAAACATCAGGCGCTATTTCAGCCAAAGGTTCCATTACAAATTTTCTGTATTGCATGTGCGGGTGCGGTACCTGAAGTTTATCAGGAATATTAATAATTTCATCACCAAAAAGAATCAGATCTATATCAATCAACCGTTCGCCCCATTTATCTTTCCTTACCCTGCCCAGCTCCTGCTCAATATTTAATGCATGATCCAAAACTTGCAAAGCACTTAAACTGGTTTCTAAAGCTATGGCCTGGTTTAAAAAAGCGGGCTGATCCGTCTTACCCCAGGCTGCCGTTTCGTACAGTGATGAAACTGATATTACTTTGCCCGTTTTTTCTTCCAATAACGCAATGGCCCTCTTTAAATTCCCTCCCCTATCGCCCAAATTTCCACCCAGTAACAAATAAGCAGTGCTGCACTCTAAAGCCTTATTAAGCATCATGTATTTTTATATCTTTACAGCACAAAATTAAAACATTTAAATGAGAGAATTCTTTAAGTATTTATTTGCCTCTATGTTGGGCTTTTTCTTATCGATGGTAATTATATTTATTATCTGCTTTGTAATTATTGTAGGTGCAATATCATCCATTGATAGTGATAAAACAGTTGTAGTAACTAACAATTCGGTTCTGTTCCTGAATTTAGACCAGGCCATTACCGAGCGTACTCCAAAAAATCCGTTCGGAAGCCTGCCGATTGTTGGCAGCGAAGAAAAAGACGGCATTGGTTTAAATGATTTTATTAAAGCGGTACAAAAGGCAAAAACAGACGATAACATTAAATGTATCTACTTAAATGTAAGCAGTCCTAATGCGGGTTATGCTACTTTGCGTGAAGTTAGAAATGCTTTGATCGATTTTAAAAAATCGCACAAAAAAATTATTGCCTACAGCGAAGTTTACACCCAAGGTGCATATTATCTGGCTTCGGTAGCTGATAAAGTATATCTAAATCCGGAAGGTGCTTTAGAATTTAAAGGTTTCAGCTCCGAATTAACATTTTTTAAAGGAACTTTAGAAAAAGTTGGCGTAGAAATGCAGGTTATCCGTGTAGGAAACTATAAAAGCGCTGTAGAACCATTTATTTTAGATAAAATGAGCGATTATAACCGTAAACAGGTTACCGCTTATGTTGGTGGTTTGTATAATACATTCCTGGCAGACATTGCGCTGAGCAGAAATATCCAGAAAGACAGTTTATACGCAATTGCTGATAACTATAAGGTACAACAGCCACAAGATGCCGTAAACTTTAAAATGATTGATGCTTTAAAATATAAAGATCAGATTTTAGAAGAATTAAAAGGCTTATCAGGAAGAACGAGGGGCGAAAATATCCGTTCGGTTTCCATTAACGATTACGCCAAAAACAATACTGACACGGGTGAAGGAAAAGATAAAGTGGCCGTAATTTATGCCAATGGAGAGATTAGTGGTGGCGAAGGCTCTGATAACCAGATCGGTTCGGAACGTATTTCCAGAGCCATCAGAAAAGCCCGCTTGGATGATGATATTAAAGCAGTTGTACTACGTGTAAACTCACCGGGTGGTAGTGCTTTAGCTTCGGATGTAATCTGGAGGGAAATTGTGTTGACTAAAAAAGAAAAACCGGTTATAGCATCTTTTGGTGATGTGGCCGCATCGGGCGGTTATTACATTGGTTGTGCGGCTGATAGTATTTTCGTTCAACCCAATACCATTACTGGCTCAATTGGCGTATTTGGCATTATTCCGAACTTCCAGAATTTAATGACCAATAAACTGGGCATCACATTCGATGGTGTTAAAACCGGTAAATATGCCGATATCATGGCTACTAACCGCCCTATGACGGAAGGTGAAAGATTTATCATCCAGAACGAACTAAACCGGATTTATAGCGGTTTTGTGAGTCGTGTGGCCGATGGCAGAAAGAAAAGCAAAGCTTATATCGACAGCATTGGCGGTGGCCACGTTTGGATCGGTACCGATGCTGTTCAGATTGGTTTAGCCGATAGGATCGGAAGTTTTAACGATGCCATTAAAGCAGCCGCAAAAAAAGCAAAACTGAAAAAATATAAGGTAGTAGAATACCCGGATGTAATTGATCCATGGAAATCGTTAATGGATGAAGGTACAGACAAGATAAAAACCTATTACACCAAACAGGAACTTGGCGACAATTACTTCTTATATCAACAGATGAAAAAAGTGATTGCCAGCTCGGGGATCCAGGCAAGAATGCCGTTTGAAGCAGTAATTAAATAATGGAAGATGGAAAATGGATGATGGAATAATTGGATTTATATAAAAGGTTGATGGTTCATTGTTAAATAGTTAATAGTTGTAGTACTAATAATCCGAGCTATCAATTATGAACCATCAAACCATAAGTTAAAAACCCATCTTCCATTTTCCATCTTACCTCTTACATCCCATCATCCATCTTACCTCTTACATTATCCATCCTATTGCACCAGTTTCCATTCCGGGTGCAGCGTTAAATAAGTTGCATTAACCGGAATATTTACCGGATGTACCGTTAAAGAAATACTTTTCCCTTTTAAAAATTCAAAACCAATTCCATCTTTTTTGGCATCGTAAACCGTTACGGTGTCTTTTTCTTCATTTAAATAGGCCGAAAGTTTCTCGATACCCGGAAATTTCGATTTTGTTGCCTCCAGCGTACTGCCTGTTGCCAAACCATCTTTTGTTTTAAACTGATCTGAAGTAATCCTGATCTGTTTTACATCTTTAACCCGCATGCTCGTATCCCGGTAAGAAGAATAAACAGCAATTTCATTAGGATGCTTAGCGGTAGAATCATTGCTGTACCAGATTCCCCAGGCTTTTCCCATTGCGGCATCACCGGCATCTGGTCTGCCCAGTTTTTTACCAACCTGCTCCATATCCTCTCCCAAGGCAATTTCTCCAATTGATTTACCTGCAATAATCAGGAATCGTTCATCAACAACCTGCGTTGTGGCTGGTGTTAAATTGCTTGCCGAATCTGTTTTATCCTGACTTTTGTTATTGGCAGATTGACATGCAACCAAACTTATGCTTAATCCCAAAAGGGCAAATTTTATATTTTTCATGAGTGTAAAACAACATTTTAATAAAATTGTGTTTATAAATTGATAAGCCGGAGAAAAATTTGGGGCATTATTTCCTAATTTTACCCCTTATGGAAAATAAGACCATCGCCCGCACCTTACGCCTGTTATCGCAGCTTATGGAACTGCATGAGGAAAATCCTTTCAAGATTAAGTCTGTTGCAAACGCCTATTTTAAGGTTGATAAACTGCCTTTTGCATTAAAAGATAAGCCTTTAGATGAACTGGATAAAATTGAGGGCATTGGTAAAGGACTGGCTTCCAAAATAGTAGAACTCCTTCAAACCGGAGAATTACAGGAGCTTAAAGAAATCCTTGATAGAACACCAGAAGGCGTGGTAGAAATGCTGGCTATAAAAGGCATCGGACCTAAAAAGATTTTCATTATCTGGCGTACCCTCGGTATAGAAAGCATTGGTGAATTGTATTACGCCTGTAACGAAAACCGCTTAATCGAGGCAAAAGGTTTCGGTTTCAAAACACAGGAAGAAATTAAAAATGCCATCGAATTTAAACTTGCCGCCAATGGCCGTTTCTTATATGCACAGGTAGAAGGTTTTGCCAAAATTTTGTTTACGCAGCTATCTGAATGGACTGCAAATATTGATAGCAGTGCGATTTTAGGCTTCGCTGGTCAGTACCGCCGTGCATGTGAAATTATTGATGAATTGGAGATTGTAATCGGCACAGAGAATATCGAAACCTTAAAACAAAACTTACCGGCTTTCGAACCACTTTCGCTTATTGAAGCCGAAAATTCTTTCATCTGTACTACTGAAGCAGGTTTTAGGATAAAAATCTATGTAGTTGAAAAATCGGCTTTCTATTTGCAGTGGTTTAAGCTAACCGGAAATACCGAACATGTAGAAAAAGTGCTGACTTCAGCTGGTGATGGACCTTTTGCAAGTGAAGAAGAAATATACACCAAGGCAGGTTTAGCATTCATCGAACCCGAACTCCGCGAAGATTTCGATGAAATTGAACTGGCAAAGGCAAATAAACTTCCAACCCTGATCCAATATGAAGATTTAAAGGGCAGTTTGCATAACCACTCAACCTGGAGTGATGGGGTGCATACTTTAGAACAGATGGCGGTATATTGCAAAGAAAATTTAAACCTTCAGTATTTAGGCATTTGCGATCACTCTAAAACGGCCGTTTACGCCAAAGGATTAAACGAACAACGTGTTTTTGGTCAGCACCAGGAAATTGACGAACTGAACAAAAAACTGGCACCTTTTAAAATTTTCAAAGGTATTGAAAGTGACATTTTAAGTGATGGTTCGCTCGATTATGCTGACGATATCCTTAAAACATTCGATTTTGTGGTGGCGTCTGTACACAGCAACCTCCGCATGGATGAAGCCAAAGCGACAGCACGCTTGTTAAAAGCTATCGAAAATCCATATACTACTATTTTAGGTCACCCAACCGGCCGTTTATTGTTAAGCAGGGCCGGATATCCGATTGATTATAAAAAAATTATAGATGCTTGTGCTGCCAATAAAGTAGTAATCGAAATCAATGCCAATCCTTTACGTTTAGATCTCGACTGGCGCTGGCACCGCTACGCTTTAGAAAAAGGCGTTTTACTTTCTGTAAACCCCGATGCACACCGCACCGAAGGATTCCACGATATGCATTATGGTATTTTAGTGGCCCGTAAAGGAGGATTGAGCGCCGGTAAGTGTTTAAATGCTTTCTCTTTGGAAGAAATAACTGCGTATTTTAATAGCAAAAAGCCAAATTAACCACAGAAAAAAAGGATAAACACAGATAAGTTTAAATCTGTGTTGATCTGTGAAAATCTGTGGTAAAAAAACATAACTTTGCCCCATGATAAGTGAAATTGCCAACCGCATATTTAATCAGGTTATTACAGACTATCACAAGTTTGATGATATTGACCATCCGGTTGAAAACCCTTACGATGCTGAAAGTTTAGAGCATCTTTTTTACATCAAAAACTGGATCGATACTGCCCAATGGCACATGGAAGATGTGGTGCGCAATCCACAGATTGATCCTGTTGAAGGTTTGAGCTGGAAAAGACGCATTGATGCTCAAAACCAGGTACGTACTGATATGGTAGAGTTTATTGATGGTTATTTCTTAAACCTTTATCAGGGAATTTCTGCTTTACCGGAGGCGAAAATCAATACCGAAAGTCCGGCATGGGCGATCGACAGGCTTTCTATTCTTGCACTGAAAATTTACCACATGCGCGAAGAGGCGGAACGCGAAACCGCATCGCCTGAGCACCGCGAGCAATGCCAGACTAAATTAAATGTGCTGTTATCACAACGCGAGGATCTTTCAACCAGTATTGATGAATTATTAGCTGATATAGAAGCAGGCAAAAAATATATGAAAGTGTACAAACAGATGAAAATGTATAACGATCCGAGTTTAAACCCGGTGTTGTATAATAAAGCATAATACTCACTCGCTAAATCGTTATTGCGAGGTACGAAGCAATCCTACAACTTTCGCTATTTCAAAAACCCATAGCCTTAAGATTGCTTCGTACCTCCATGACGAATCACTTGATAAATATGGCTGCAACCCAAAAGATTATCGTTTTACGTTTTTCGGCCATGGGCGATGTAGCCATGGTGGCTTCCGTTTTACAAGAGTTTTCGGAGCAAAACCCATCGGTTGAGCTCATTATGGTAAGCCGGCCTGCTTTTAAGCCATTTTTTGATCAGATCCCTAATCTTATCTTCCATCCTATCCATCCCAAAACCACACATAAAGGGATAGATGGGCTGTATAAATTATACAAAGAACTCCGAAGCTATCAGCCAGATGCGATTGCCGATTTGCATGATAATTTGCGCAGCAGGGCCATTTCTACTTTCTTTAGGTTAACAGGTATCAAAATCAGGCGGATTGATAAAGGCAGAGCAGAGAAAAAAGCATTAACGCGTACTAATAATAAAGTTTTTAAGCCTTTAAAACAGACCGTAGAACGTTATGCAGATGTTTTTCGCGAGCTGGGTTTTAATCTTAAACTAAGTCATAAAATAAATAAATCTCCGCAAGCTATTCCTGCAAAGGCGAAAGATTTATTCACAGATAAAACCACTAAAAAAATAGGGATTTCTCCTTTTGCACAGCATATTTATAAAGTTTACGATTTAACAAAAATGGAAATGGTAATTGCCTCGCTAAGCAATTTGGGCTACGAACTTTTCATTTTTGGAGGTGGTAAGACCGAGCAGGATATTGCTGAAGATTGGGCACAAAAACATGCAAACACCTACAATTTAATCGGCAATTTTAACCTGACTGAAGAACTGGCTATGATATCAAATCTGGATGTAATGCTGAGCATGGATTCTTCAGGCATGCATATGGCTTCGCTGGTTGGAGTATCGGTGGTTTCTATTTGGGGGCCAACGCATCCTTATGCCGGCTTTTTAGGCTACGGACAATCGGAAAGCGATTGCATCCAGATCGATCATCCATCGCGACCAAATTCCATTTACGGAAACAAACCCTGCCTTTGTGGTGTTGAAAGTTGTATAGACTTAATTAAGCCTGAAACCATTGTAAATAAAATTAAAGAGAAACTAAATGGCTAAACAATTACTTTTAGTTCGCCACGGAAAATCGGATTGGGGAAATCTGGATTTAAGAGATTTCGACCGCCCGTTAAATAAACGCGGTAAAGAAAATGCACCGGAAATGGCCGAAAGATTGATTAACCGCCGCTTTAAAATCGATCAGATTGTGAGTAGCCCTGCAAAAAGGGCAAAATCTACTGCAAAATATTTCGCCGAAGCTTACCAAATCGATCAGATTCAATTCGAAGAATCTATTTACGAAGCCAATACAACCGCTCTGCTCAAAGTAGTTAATGGTTTAAATGATGCTGCCGATCAAGTGATAATGTTTGGCCATAACCCAGGCTTTACCGATTTCGCTAATGAGCTAAGCGGAGCCGATATTTACAATATCCCAACTGCGGGTATGGTTTTAATTTCCTTCCCTTTTGATTCGTGGCAGATGGTAAGTAAGGGCACGGGCGACCTGGTGTTTTTTGATTACCCGAAAAATAGTGATGAGATTTAGAGTTATCGCTAAATATTAAAGATTCTTTTTTAATCACTAATATTCAATGGATCAATTCTCAATTAACCGATTTAAACAATTAACCGATCAACCTATCAGCCATGGATTCACAGATTAACAACGGAAACTACTTAAATTTACTTGTTAATTCTTTACAGTTGACTTCAGTCAACTGATTGTTAACTTTTAAAAAACATCACAAATCAAATAACTTTATTAACTTTGAACATATAACACGAAAATCTGGCAATAGACATTTCGGTGAATTCATAACCTAAACTCTTCTGGTTATTTCATAATTCGTATCGCCAGAAAATTTATCCATTAATTTATCTGTACATGAATTTTGATTATAATACTACGCGTAGCCATTTAATTTTATCTGAATATGGCCGTAACGTACAAAACATGGTGAAGTATATCTGCGAATTGCCAACCATAGAAGAACGTAATAAATATGCCCAGGCGGTAATTGACCTGATGGGATTTTTGCAACCACATTTACGTGATGTTGCCGATTTTAAACACAAACTCTGGGATCACCTGCATATTATTTCGGGTTACCAGATTGATGTGGATAGCCCTTATCCAAAGCCATTGATCGAGAATGCATATATCAAACCAGAGCCTCTGGCCTACCCTCAACAACGCATTACCTATAAACATTATGGTAAAACGGTTGAAAACCTGATTGAAAAAGCAATGCGTGAGGAAGATGCCGAAATTAAAAAGGCAATGGTGCAGAGCATTGCAAACTTTATGAAAATGGCCTACGTTACCTGGAATAAGGACAATGTAAGTGATGATACCATTATCAAAGATTTAAAATATCTTTCTGGCGGATTATTGTCGCTTGATGAAGGTGTTAACCTTGCAAAAGTTGAATTCAGGGCTCAAAATCCGCGTCAAAATAATAATAACAATAATAACCGCGGCAGAAGCAACAACAATAACAACAACGGAAAAAACCGTCAGAATAACAATAACAACAATAATCGTCAGCGTAATAACAACAAACCTAAATATTAATAACCATACGTCATTCTGAACTTGATTCAGAATCTTTAAGACAGATGCTGATCCCGAAGTTTCGGGACAGCATGACTAAAGGGTTAGCAAAAGAAAAATATATGAACGCATTTGAAATAACAGGCGGAATTAAATTAAAAGGCGAAATCACTCCACAAGGTGCCAAAAATGAGGCTTTACAGATTTTATCTGCTGTATTGCTTACCAAAGAAAAAGTAACCATCAGCAATATCCCTGATATTAAAGATGTAAATAAGCTGATCGAATTATTGGGCGATTTAGGTGTTGCCGTTGAGCGTATTAATAAAGACACTTATACCTTTGAAGCTAAAAACATCGATTTAAATTTCTTTGAGTCTGATACTTTTAAAGCTAAAGGCGGTGGTTTACGTGGCTCGATTATGATTGTGGGACCATTGCTGGCACGTTTTGGTAAAGCAGCCATCCCTAAACCCGGAGGTGATAAAATCGGCAGGAGAAGGTTGGATACCCACTTTATCGGTTTCGAAAAATTAGGTGCAAAATTCGTGTATGATAGCAAAAAAGCATTCTTTAACGTTGATGCCACCAATTTACAGGGCGCTTATATCCTGTTAGATGAAGCATCGGTAACAGGAACCGCAAATATTGTAATGGCCGCTGTTTTAGCTAAAGGTACCACCACCATTTATAATGCAGCCTGCGAACCTTATTTGCAGCAGCTTTGCAAAATGCTTAACCGCATGGGCGCAAAAATTTCGGGCATTGGTTCTAATTTATTAACCATCGAAGGGGTTACCGTTTTAGGTGGAACCGAGCACAGGATGTTGCCTGATATGATCGAAATTGGTTCTTTCATCGGTATGGCGGCAATGACAGAGTCGGAAATTACCATTAAAAATGTTTGTTATGATGAGCTTGGCGTAATTCCGGAAGTTTTCAAAAAACTGGGTATTAAATTGGAGCGCCGTGGCGACGATATTTATGTTCCTTCCCAAAAACATTATGAAATTGATACTTTTATAGATGGATCGATTTTAACTATTGCCGATTCTCCATGGCCAGGTTTTACGCCTGATTTATTGAGTATCGTTTTGGTTGTGGCCACACAAGCAAAAGGAAATGTTTTAATCCACCAGAAAATGTTCGAAAGCCGTTTATTCTTCGTGGATAAACTGATCGATATGGGTGCACAGATTATCCTTTGCGATCCGCACCGTGCAACGGTTAACGGTATCGACAAAAAATACAAATTACGGGGCATCAGCATGACTTCTCCTGATATCAGGGCCGGAGTCTCATTATTGATTGCAGCTTTATCTGCAGAAGGCAAATCGACCATTTATAACATCGAACAGATTGAACGTGGCTATCAGGATATCGATACCCGTTTACGTGCCTTAGGTGCGCAGATTAAGCGTGTAAATGCTGATGCGCCGAGCCACTAATAAGATAGAAGGCAGAAGGTTTAAGGCTTAAGGTAAAACCCAAAGCGAAAATAGCATAACGAAAAACGCCCCGGTAAAAATTTACCAGGGCGTTTTTTTGAAACTCGATTAAAATGTCGTAATCTCGGACTGCCTTGCACTACGCTACCCATTGAAAGAGTTAAAAACGTAGCGTCATCTCGACTGGAACACAGTGAAACGGAGAGATCTATCTAAATAGATTTTCGTTAGTCGGGATTTGCAATCCCGTCTTTTGAACCAAGGATTTTTAATCCTTAAGATGAATTGAAAATTCATTAACCCAGCGGTCGAGATTACAAATCCTGACTAATGCGAGGCGTCATCTCGACCGAAACGCAGTGGAGTGGAGAGATCTACCTCGAGATAGATTTCTCGACTTCGTTGCACTCCGCTCGAAATGACGGTAAATTAGATGTTAAGTATCGAAACTTTCTGTAGTTCATCTCACATCCTCCCTCTTACATCCCCCTAGCCTGATATAGCATTAATAATATCATATTGCGTGATAATTTCAATCTTACCGGTTTCATCTTCTACCAATACGGCCGAATTTTCCTTATTGATTAGTGAAGAAATTTTGTCAATCGACGTATTCAGATCAACAAACGGAAAGGTAGCCGTCATGATTTCCGAAATTGGTGCAGATTTCAAACCCGGATTTTCCAATAAGGCGCTTAAAATATCACTTTCTGCAATTTTACCAACAATCATTCCCTGTTGCGTAACCGGAATTTGCGAGATATTCATCGATTTAATCGTATTTATCGCTTCCAATACCGATTTTTGAGTATCTAAGGTCACAATTTCAGTATTTTCTTTCTTAGCGAGGATTGATTTTGCAGTCAATTTCTCATCCTGTAAAAATCCACGTTCACGTAACCAGTCTTCGTTATACATTTTACCCATATAACGGCTACCATGATCGTGAAAAATCACCACCACTACATCTTCGGGTTTTAATTTATCTTTTAACTGGATCAATCCGCCAATGGCAGCACCAGCGGAGTTACCTACAAAAATCCCTTCTTTACGGGCGATATCACGCGTCATTAAAGCAGCATCTTTATCCGTAACTTTTTCGAACAGATCAATCACATCAAAGTTTACGTTTGCAGGCAGAAAATCTTCGCCAATTCCTTCGGTGATGTAAGGATAAATCTCATCTTTATCAAAAATGCCGGTTTCTTTATATTTCTTGAAAACCGAACCATAAGTATCAATCCCCCAGATTTTAATATCCGGATTTTTCTCTTTTAAGTATTTTCCGGTTCCGGAGATGGTACCACCAGTACCCACACCAACCACTAAATGCGTGATTTTACCTTCTGTCTGCTCCCAGATTTCAGGACCGGTTTGTTCGTAATGTGCCTGAGAATTTGCTAAGTTATCGTATTGGTTAGGTTTCCATGAATTTGGAACTTCACGCTCTAAACGCGATGAAACTGAATAGTACGAACGCGGATCTTCCGGCTCAACGTTTGTAGGACAAACAATTACTTCAGCGCCGAATGCACGCAAGGCATCAACCTTTTCTTTCGATTGCTTATCAGTTGTGGTGAAAATACATTTATATCCTTTAATAATGGCCGCCATGGCCAGGCCCATACCTGTATTTCCTGATGTTCCTTCAATAATGGTTCCGCCTGGTTTTAACTTACCGCTTTTCTCGGCATCTTCGATCATTTTAACCGCCATACGGTCTTTAATCGAGTTGCCCGGATTAGTAGTCTCTATTTTGGCCAGAATTGTGCCCGGAACACCTTTTGTAATCGTATTCAATTTTACCAATGGCGTATTACCAATGGTTTCTAAAATATTATTGTACCACATGATGCAAAATTAAGCAAAGGCATTAAGTATTTTATAAACTATATTTTATTTGAAACAAAATTTCGAAAATTAAAATTTAATAGAATATAATTTCATAATCTATAATTAAGATGGACATTATAGATTGATTATTGGGCAAAACGCAATTTCAGATTAGGAGTTCGTCATTCCGACTGTAGTGCAACGAAATAGAAGAATCTAACTGACAACCTAAATTACACCAGTTTATAAATCTTCCCTGGTAATGAAACAATGATCCCCTGCATTTCTAAAGTAAGGATTACAATAGATAATTTACTCTGCTGAATATTTAACCGGATACAAAGCTCATCAATAGAAAGCTGACCATTTTGCAAAGCATTAACCACTTTTTCTTCGTTGGGCGTAAGACTTAACTGCAACGTAATTTGCGCATCCTTTTTCTTTTCCTTTATTTCATCATCCCAACCGAGATAATAAATCAAATCGTACGCATTATTGATTAAGCCTGCCCTGTTGGTCTTTATCAGAAAATTACAGCCTTCCGAAAAAACGTCGGTTGTTCTGCCCGGAAATGCATAAACATCTTTATTATAAGAATTGGCAATTTCGGCAGTGATTAATGCACCGCCTTTTATCGAAGCTTCTACCACAATAGTGGCATCGGCAATGCCTGCAATGATCCGGTTACGTTGTGGAAAATTTGGCCGGTCTGGATTGGTCAAAATCGGAAATTCGGTTAATAAACCTCCATTCAGTACCATTTGCTGTGAAGTTGCAATATGGATTTTCGGATACAAACGATCTAAACCATGTCCGAGTACCCCAACCGTAGGAATATTATTAGCCAAGCATTCTTTATGGGTGGCTACATCGATTCCGTAAGCAAGTCCGCTTACAATGAGCACATTATAAGGTGCTAAGATTTCGCAGAGTTCTTTACAGAGGTTCTTTCCGTAAGCGGTTGCATTTCTGGTCCCAACAATACTGATGATACGTTTATGATTTAAATCGGCGGTTCCTTTGGCATAGAGGAGAATAGGCGAATCGTGACAGTTTTTTAAACGCCTGGGGTATTTTTCATCAGAGAAAAACAATACGTCTATTCCGTGTTTTTCTACAAAATCCAACTCCTGCTGAGCCCTTGTTAAAGCATCGGTTCCACGAATGGCTTCGATAGTCTTCTCGCCTACACCAGGAATCTGCAATAGCTGTTTTTTTGATGCCGAAAATATATTTTCTGCACTTCCGCAGTAGGCCAGAAGGTTTTTGGCCGTTACAGGGCCAATTGATTTAATAAAAGTTAAGGCAATTTTGTGCAGCATGCTCATATTTTATAAGGTTAAATAAATGCGGGATGATTTATTTCCTTAAAGCAAGCCTAAAAATCGATGTCAATTAAACTTTTCAGTGGAATATGGATATTATTTTTGAGTTGTATATATTTTTCAGTAACAGACCAAACGGTGGTATCAACGCGTTTTGGACCTATGGTGGTATTGAATGTGATAACAGCTTTAGATTTAAATTCGTTACCAAGTCGCTGCGCTTCATCAAGTTTTGATTTTAGTTCAACGGTGTGGTCTTCTTTTGCATTGATGATGTTTAAATAACTGATGTGTTCCTTTTCTACAATTTCTATTGGCATGGTGTCTCTTTAACGATTAATGTTAAACAAGCTTATCAATTTTTTAGAAAAAATGCAACTCTTATTTATTCATTTATTGTAAATTAATACATTAAAAAAGGCCGGTTTTGAACTACAAAACCGGCCTTTTATGTTATAAAATAGGTTAACTACTTAAATTTCAATGCCCTGGTTTCAACCATTCCTTTAAACTCATGGTCGAGCTTTTCGTTTGCGGCATCTATCTGACCTCTTGTAGCTCCTGAAGTGCTGCTTAAGTTATTATCTCTTGCAAGTGCGGTAAAATTATTATTTGCAGAATAATATAAAGCCTGTGCGAGCATTTTTTCAGATGGATCTCCGAAATCTTTAGATAAATCATCTGCTACATCTTTATCAACAGTCATACCTGAAAAATAATCGCCTTGATCTAATTGATTTTTAGTCTGGAATTGTGGAATATAAAGGTCATTTTTATCAATTCTTATAGAGAAAAAACCAACAGGTTTGCCATAGGTGGTTTTACCAATTAGTTTCACATCTATAACAGGCTTTAAGTTATTGATTAATAATTCGCTTGCTGAAGCTGTACCACCGGTAACCAGAAAATAAACTCTTGTTAAACCATTTAACGTACCTCTTTTAGCAAAACTTTCCTGATTTCCGGCTGCCAATGTTGGTTTATATGAATAATCGGCATAAGAATATAGTCTGGTTACACCATCGTTGCCTTTGGCATAAAATTTCTGGTTTTGCAAAATGGTTGCTGCTCCATCCTGCATGGTTTTGGTCCAGTAGGTAGTGTACATCACTTTTCCGTTTTGCGAAGGAGGTGCAATTAAATTTGTAAACGTTTCAGAAGTAGCTACTGAACCTCCGCCGTTATACCTTAAATCTACAACAAGTTCGGTTACACCATCTGTTGTAAATTTTGCAAAAGCAGCATCCAAAGCAGGAACTGCATTCGTGGTAAAACTGTTAAATACAATATAACCTATCTTTTTCGCACCAACTGTGTAAGTATTGGTATATAAAACAGGATTTATATTGTAAGTGCCCCGGGTAACAGTAACATCGCTTGAAACTTTATTTTTCTCTATTGTTAAAGTAACAGCGGCATTATCTCCGAAAATGGCATTGTTCAGATAGTCTAATTCTGCTGATGAGGCTCTTGACACTGCTCTTCCATTTACTCTTTTAATTTTATCTCCCCTTGTTAAACCTGCTGCAGCTGCAGGAGAACCAGCATATACGTATTTAACGCGAAGTGTGTCGGTGTTGCCTTCAAAATTGGCAGAGAAACCATAATCGCCACCTATCCCACCAAGCTGACTGGCAACACTGCCATCATCTATAAAAGAATATTTATCTTTTCCACCTGTACTCGGCAAAGCTTTAATGGCATTTAAAACAGCATTATTTGACGTATATTGTCTTGGGTTAAAAGAAGAGTAGCTCGGCATCCCCACGTTCCAAAAGTAAGTTTGCTGTGCATACAGGTAAATCGAATCTTTGGTTAATTCATCCCTGGTTCCCGAAGCACCCTGCGACACTCCATTTGCATCAGGATTGTTTGAAGATTTCTTACAGGATACCGTAAACCCAACCACAACAAGCAAAGCGTATAAAAATGCGTTTTGCGAAGTCAATCTTTTTAGCATATTTTATTTGTAAATTTCTAGTGACACAATATACGGCAAATTAATTAATTTAGATTGTTGCTCATCAAAATTATTTGCACCAACAACTAACGCCTGATCAGGCGATAAATTGTTGTTGTTTAGTATGTTCTGAAAAATTTCTGCTTTTGACTGTCCAAGTTCTTCGGTAAAGTAAACGGTGAGGTGTTGCTCCAATCCGTTCCACTCTGTTTGCTTAATTTTATTGAGTTGTTGTTCCGGATTACCGGCCGTTACAATAAAAATCTGTTTCCGGTTTACAACAAGTTCCTGCATAAACTCAAGTATGTTTTTATAAAGCAGTAACTTTAATGGCAAACGCGCATTTAAGTGCAGGAGATCGAAATTGTATTTATATTTCTCATCAATCCCGAATTGCTTAGCTGTTTTTTCAAAAAGACCTTCTGTTCCGTTATTTTCATATTCAGCCTGCATAAAGCTGATGATGGGCTGGGCATTTTTTTGTTCCGTATATTCTATAAACTGTGCAAACAGGTAATAAACCTGCAACAAATAGTCTTTTTCTGGAAAAAGCACATTGTCTAACTCAAAAATGACAAGCTGTTTATCTTCAACGTATTGATATGCGTCCATATTAAATTGTAAAAAGTTTTAGGTCATCAGCATTGTTATAGCCAAATACACCATTAAATGTAGGAGAAACTTTTTTAAGCGCTGAATTTTCTTCACTGGAGAAAATGCAGTCGCCATGGATAAATACAGCAAAATACTGAAAAACAGCGTCATCTTTATCTATATAATCTGTAATGTTATCCGCATCAGGAAGCAAAACCTGAATGCCATATTCTCCAAAAAGTACAGCTGATTTTGCCAGAGGCTCAATTTCATAATCATGCAGAGGAATGATGCAATCTATGGCTTCGGTAATGCAGAAATTGAGTAAAATATGGGCGATACTGTCTTTATTCAGGATACCTAAAGATGAAAAGGCATATTTTTCGGTAATGATACCCGGCACATCGCCGTAATCGGCCAGTAGAACAAAATGGCTTGGGAATGCTTTCATCAGCTTTAAGGCTTTAGCATTGTTTCCGCCGGTAATGAGTATTTTCAAGATTTAATTATTGAATGAATAAATTAGTGAATGAATAAATTAGTGAATAATTGAATGATTGAATGTCTGTTTTTATTTCCAAAAAATCATACATCATTTAATCCTAGCTTTTATACGATTAGTCCATCCTTCATGCTTACTACCCTGTCGCTGGTTTTGGCAAGGTGTTCGTTATGGGTAACAATTACAAAGGTCTGATTGAAATTATCGCGAAGGGTTACGAATAATTGATGCAATCCCGCAGCATTTTCGGAGTCTAAATTTCCTGAAGGCTCATCGGCCAGTATAATAGATGGATTATTGATCAGCGCCCGTGCAATGGCAACACGCTGCTGCTCACCGCCTGATAACTGATTGGGTTTATGCTGTGCCCTGTCTTTCAACCCAAAAAGATCCAAAAGCTCTAACGCCCTGGTTTCGGCTTGCTTTTTATTCGTTTTGGCAATAAATGCCGGAATGCAAATGTTCTCGATGGCGCTAAATTCAGGCAATAAATGATGAAACTGAAATACAAAACCAATATTCTGGTTCCTGAAAGCACTCAAAAGGTCGCCGCTTAGTTTATTGATTACAGTTCCTTTTAACTCAACCGCGCCATCATCAGGTTTATCCAGTGTGCCTAAAATATGCAGCAAGGTACTTTTTCCGGCACCAGATGGACCAATTATACTGACAATCTCCCCTTTTTGTACTTCAAAATTTACACCTTTTAATATTTGCAGATTTCCGTACGATTTTCTTATTCCAGTGGCTTTTAGCATGGTTCAAATTTAGTAAAAAAGCTTAAAGGGCAAAGACCAAAGACTTAAAGGCAAAATACAAATACTAAAGCATAAAGGGCAAAGCATTAATAAAATCTGCGTAATCCAATATCTGTGTAATCATATTTATTAAAAAAAGATTTGCAGATATCAATTTTCTATTTAACTTTGAAAAACAAAGCACTTTTAAAATGAGCAATCAGGAAGAACAATTAAATGCCTTAAAAGATATCAGACAAATGATGGACAGGTCTTCGAGATTTATCTCTTTAAGTGGCTTGTCTGGTGTTTTTGCGGGGGTGATTGCATTAATCGGTGCCTATTTTGCCAATGATGAAATTAATAAGTTTATAAACAAACGTGGCTACGGGTATGGTGTAGATGGAGAAATGGACCTGGAATTTAACCTGATTAAACTGGGCATTTTCGTGTTGATTATCGCCTTGGCTGGCGGAATTTTGTTTACTTACAGGAAAAGTCAGAAAAATAACCTGCCGATCTGGGATAAAACTTCGAAATCACTTTTATTCAACTTATTTGTTCCTTTAGCAGCAGGAGGCTTATTTATTATTGCTTTATTGATTAACCACCCGAATACCTATAGCATTATTGCCCCAAGTTGCCTTATTTTTTATGGTTTAGCGCTGATCAATGCCAGTAAATATACTTATAGTGATATCCGTTATTTAGGCTTTTGCGAAGTAATATTAGGTTTAATCTGCATGTTTTATATAGGTTATGGCTTAATTTTCTGGGCATTTGGCTTTGGTGTTTTGCACATCGTTTATGGTCTTTTAATGTATTTTAAATATGAGAGAGGTCAGTAAGGATGAAAAACCCGATAGCAGATTTAAATAAAATATTCGATAGCCGGATCAGGCTCGGCGTAATGTCGATACTGGTAGTAAACGACGAAATTGGTTTTAACGACCTGAAACAAATGCTTGAGTTAACAGACGGCAACCTTGCTTCGCACCTGAACACCTTAGAGCAGGCCGAATTTATTAAAGTGCACAAAGGTTTTATCGGCAGAAAAACCAGTACCACCTACTCTATCACGGCTTTAGGCAAACAAGCCTTTAAGGCGCACCTGGATGCACTAGAAAAAATGATAAAGAAATTATAAGCTATTTTTTTAACTAATTACTTTGAAATACAAAGCACTTTTAAAATGATATCATTAGAAGATTTACTTATAAAAACCGGAAAGAAAACCACACTGGTATCTTTTATTGGAGGAACCATCCTTTTTCTCAGTTTTTGCTTTTTCAGAACCGGATCTTTAATTGGTTTTGGCATGATTTACATTTCTATTGCCGTATTAGTCAATTTACTGGTAATGCTTGCCCTGATTGTTTCGTGTTTTATTTATAAATTAAACAGAGCATCCTCCGTATCTACCATATGTCTTCAGCTTATCAATATTCCTATTGCCATAATGTATTTTTTAATTATAACCACAATCATACTGTAAAATGAAAAATAAATCGAACCTTTTACTCCTCTCTGCCCTATCTGGCGGTTTGCTATTTACGCTCCTTTTTTGGGAAGAGCGGTTAGCCCTTAACTTACTCATTTACAGCATCTACCTGCTGATCGTTACTTTTATCAATCCAGATGTGGTAAAAAGCACCAAACTTAAAATTTATGGCTTAGCGCATTTACTGGCCGCAGTGCTGGTGGTAATCAACAATTCCGATTTATCAGTGGCAGCTTACTACATCAGTCTGTTGCTGTTTATTGGTTTTAGTCATAATCAACAAATCAGAACAATTTTCACCGCTTTTCTTGCGGCCATTTTACAAATGGTAACTGTTCCGTTTAATGCGATTCAAAACTTAAGTAAAATCAGCATCGGTAATTTTAAACTGAAGCCTATTTTCACCTTAATCAAATACATTTTTATCCCGGTAATCATTGTAACCATTTTTGCCTGCTTATATGCCGCAGCCAGCAATGTTTTTGCTCATTATGCAGAGGCGCTGCTCACCAGCATTGGTAATTTCTTTGAAAATATGCTCCATTTCTTTTTCAAGGATTTAAGTATCGGACGTATTATGCACTTCTTTTTTGGCCTGATTTTAACCAGTGGTTTATTGCTGGCATTTTTTAATAAAAGCCTGGAGAAAGCAGAATTGAAATGCGGGGAGCGATTGGTGCGCACTAGACGAGGTTTAGGACATAAATCATTATGGTACAATATTATAGAAACATTTACAGGCAACCTGTTAACAAGAAAAATGGCATTAAAAACGGAATACATTGTTGGTATTATTTTGTTTGCTGCACTTAACCTGCTATTGTTATTGCTAAATATCATTGATATTACTACACTTTGGTTTGGCTACGAACCTACCGGCAATTTCTCCGGAGAACTGCATCAGGGCACAAATTCCTTAATTTTCAGTATTGTAATGGCCATGGCCGTAATTCTCTATTATTTTAGGGGCAACTTAAACTTTTACCATAAAAGTAAAACGTTAAGGCTGTTGGCCTATACCTGGATGGTTCAGAATTTCATCCTGATTATATCTGTATTTATCCGTGATGGTTATTACATCGAATTTCATGGCCTCACCCATAAAAGAATCGGTGTACTGGTATTCGCCCTTCTTTGTATCATTGGCCTGGCAACGGTTTATTTCAAGGTAGCCAGACAGAAAACCATTTTCTATCTCTTCAAGGTAAATGGAAATATCTGGTTTGCATTATTGTTAACTTTTAGCCTCATCAACTGGGATGTTTTAATTGTGAAATATAATTTAAACCATGTTGATGCTGTTTCCATCGATCCTTATTATCTAACATCCTTATCAGAAAAAACTCTTCCTTTTCTGGATAAAAACAGGGCAAAAATCCATCCTTCTACCAATAACGACTCGGAAGTTGCTAAGGTAGACAGGCCAGAAGAAGCATTAATGAGAAAACTGGATAACAGAATTGACTATTTCAAAACGCGTTACGAAGGATCGAGCTGGTTATCGTGGAATTTACAGGACTGGAATACAGCAGAATATTTTGGACTGAATAAATAAAAGCAAAATGGATAAAAGATATAAAGTAATGGCAATGGCGTCGGCATTAATTGCATTAGCCTGGTTTGTTTTGAACCGTGCTGTTCACAAAATTTTCAACCTGTACACCAACTGAAGTATAAGCTAATCTGCAATATCATGAAAATACAAACCTCGGCATATTGGGTGAATCAATTCTCGAATAACAGCAAAATTAACAGGATTGACTGGACACTTAAACCTGAAATTTCGGCGCCGGAAAAACAAAATATCCTAAAATCGCTGCAGGCCTGGCAGCTTGGTGAAACATCAGAAGGAACACATTTGATTAACGCCTCAAAAAAATATGCAAAAGCTATAAATGATGAAGAATACCTGGATGCTGTTAAACTTTTTATTAAAGAAGAGCAAAAACATGGTAACAACTTAGGTAAATACCTCGATTTAATTGGTGAAAAGCGAATTAAAAAAGATTGGGGCGACAGCTTATTCCGGAAAATAAGATACTTTAATACCAACATGGAGCTTTGGACAATTGCCGTAATTACAGTTGAAAGTGCTGCACAGGTATTCTATCAGGCATTAAAAGATGCAACAAATTGTGCTTTATTAAAACAAATCTGTACGGATATTTTAATTGATGAAGCCTCGCACATTACTTTTCAAAAAGAACGCCTGTACATTATTTTTAATCAAAAAAGTGCCTTTTCAAAGTGGGTTTCTTACCATGCCTACTCCTGCTTTTTTATCTGTACCAATCTGATTATCTGGTTTGCACACAAAAAGTTATTCAAGGCAGGCAAATTAAGTTTTAGCAGATACATGACTAAAATATGGTTTAAACTCAAAAAAGTAACGGGTAAAGTTGTACTATATGATCGTGAAGAAGTTTTTAAGCCAGCAATGAATATGAATGAAGTTCTTTAATAATTAACCGCTCCACCACTCCAGCTCCGGCTGGATTTCTCCTGATGCAAAAATGTATCGGGAGAATTAAAAATTAATTTTTAATCAGTAAATTACATAAAATCATGAAAATTCAGGAAACATTAAATTCTGGTAAACTAAGAATTATCGCTGTTTTAACAATAACAGCCGCATTATTGGCTATTCCATTAATAGCTATGCAGTTTAGCAACGAGGTAAAATGGACATTAACCGATTTTGCGACTGCGGGCGCACTATTGCTCAGTACAGGTTTGGCCATCGAACTGGTAATCAGAAATTTAAAAACAGGTACGTTAAGAACAGTAATTCTGGTTGTTATTTTATTAGCGCTGTTTTTAATTTGGGCAGAGCTTGCTGTGGGAATCTTCGGAACGCCCTTGGCAGGTAGTTAACAGACACTATTAACCATTCTGTTGCCGCAGATTTAAGATGATTAGCGTAGAGGAAATATTTTTTTGCACCTGACAGTAACAAACATTGTTTTTAAGCCTGATTGCAGCGGTAAGCCCGGAGCGTAGTGAGGACTTGTAGCGTAAAGCAGGACTACCAGCCGCCACGAAGAACCGGTCCCTCACTTTCAAATAAAAAATATCTGCGAAATCAAGCATGACATCACAAAGCAGTGCCCATTACAGGCACTAATTTCCCGATTAACATAAAACGTTCATTTTCTGAAAAAATCGGCATTTACTATTTGTTTAAAGGGTTTGAAATTGTAGCTTTGGGCAAATTTTGTAGCAAATGAACCCGATATGATTAAAATAATTATTTTGATTATATGAGGCTCCATCTGACAGATAAAGATAAAAATATAAACAGATGAATATTCACGAATACCAGGGTAAACAGATATTAAAAAGTTTCGGTGTTAACGTTCAAGAAGGAATTGTTGCCGATACTCCTGAGCAAGCTGTTGAGGCTGCTAAACAACTGAAAGTAGATTACAATTCTGACTGGGTTGTAATTAAAGCGCAAATCCACGCTGGTGGTCGCGGTAAAGGTGGTGGTGTTAAACTAGCCAAAAACCTTGATGAAGTTAAACAACGTGCAACCGATATTATTGGCATGCAATTGGTTACACCTCAAACCGGTCCTGAAGGCAAAAAAGTGAATAAAATTTTAGTGGCTCAGGATGTTTATTATCCGGGTGCTTCTGAAACTAAAGAATTTTATATTTCGGTATTGTTAGACCGTGCAAAAGGCCGCAACATCATCATGTACAGTACCGAAGGTGGTATGGACATCGAAGAAGTTGCTGAGCATACACCACACCTGATCTTCAAAGAAGAAATTGATCCTAAAGTTGGCTTACAGGGTTTCCAGGCACGTAAAATTGCTTTCAACCTTGGTGTTAGCGGTAACGCTTTTAAAGAAATGGTGAAATTCGTTTCGGCATTGTATAAAGCTTACGAAGCAACCGATTCTTCAATGTTCGAAATCAACCCGGTTTTAAAAACATCTGATGATAAAGTAATTGCAGTTGATGCTAAAGTTAACCTGGATGAAAACGGTTTATTCCGCCACCCTGATTATGCCGCAATGCGTGATGTAACTGAAGAAGATCCAATGGAAGTTGAAGCAAGTGCATCTAACTTAAACTTCGTTAACCTTGATGGTAACGTAGGTTGTATGGTTAACGGTGCCGGTTTAGCAATGGCTACCATGGATATCATCAAACTTGCCGGTGGCGAGCCTGCAAACTTCTTAGACGTTGGCGGAACTGCAAATGCTCAAACCGTTAAAGCAGCTTTCAACATCATCCTAAAAGATCCTAACGTTAAAGCTATCTTAATTAATATTTTTGGTGGTATTGTGCGTTGCGACCGTGTTGCCCAAGGTGTAATTGATGCTTATAAGGAAATCGGTAACATTCCGGTGCCAATCATCTGCCGTTTACAAGGTACAAATGCCGAAGAAGCTAAAAAATTAATCGATGAGTCTGGCTTACAGGTGTACTCTGCAATTGCTTTAAAAGAAGCAGCAGATTTAGTAACCAAAGTTTTGGCAGAACAAGCATAATTTTAAAGACTAAAGTTTAAGCGATATTATATTTGAAGCCTTTCAGTGAAAACTGGAAGGCTTTTTTATTCCCCCTCTTTCATAGGGTGTCCGCAGGACGGAGTGTTCCTTAATACTATCTATACCAGCAATTTAATGGTAATACGACTTAAATGTACTAAGGCGCATCAGGTGGCTATCTTTTGAAAAGCAAGTTTCTGCACATTTCGGTTCCGCAAGCCCTGCTATCACTATAATCTTTTTAAACAACAGCCGTTATGCTGAGGCACTAAACATCTGTTTCATCGGTTGCAGATGCTTCGTACCTCAGCATGACAATAAAATTTAGAGTTGCTGCAATTAAAAAGTATTTTCGTTCTATCAGGTTTATTTAACCAGGGTTTGCGGTGCTTAGGCAGATCAAACCTCGCAGGTTCATCTTATTACTCTCCCCGAAATTCCAGTATATCTCCCGGCTGGCAATCCAGAACCGCGCAGATGGCCTCGAGTGTTTCTAAACGGATGGCCTTTGCCTTACCGGTTTTTAGTATCGATAAATTAGACATCGTAATCCCTACCCGCTCACTCAATTCGGTTAGCGACATTTTACGTCGGGCAAGCATTACATCTAAGTTAATTATTATAGGCATTTGGATCGGTAAAGTTAGGAATGTTTTCAGTTAACCTAGATGGTTAAATCATTTTCTTGTTTAAGCTCAATTCCCTTTTTAAATACAAAAGCTATTGTTAAAAGCGTTAAGCCAAAAATCAGCAACCAGATCTGGAAGTCTACATTTTGAGCGATTTTAAATATTAAACCTTCATTATTTTTTGACGAATGAACATAATCCATTGCATTAAAAATAAACAGCAGAAACGGAATAGCAGTACAATACCAACCCATCCGCTTTAAACGGTTTGTATTTTCTTCACTAAAAACATTACCTACCTGAACCGAATCGATAAAGCGGTACAGGTATATTAGTACCCTCGCACTGAAGAAAGTAATTGTTAAGATAAGCGTGCCATGTACGAAACCAAATATCCCTCCATTGCCCCCGTCAGCATAACCATCTTCAAAACCACGGGACATATCTTTAAGCGAAAATAGCAATACAGCTACGAGCGTAGCTACGTAACCAAGTTTAATCAGCCTGATTTGATTTTGCGTTTTCATATTATATCGTTAAATCATTTTCTTGTTTGAGCTTTCGGGTGTACACAATAAACCGATAAGCTGTATTGGTGAGTATAATCAACCCCATTCCGAACAGACTGGAAAAACCGTTTAAATCATCATGATACTTAAAGGCACCATTTGTTAATGTCTCTACATAATTATCCATGATGTACTTCTCACCGATGGTGACAGCAAAAAACAGGAACATTACAGCAACCAATAGCTGATAAATAAGCCATTCATCTATCGCATAAATATTGATAGTTTTAAACTTTAATACCAGCATAATCGCCGTACCCAGTAATAAATAAAAAACCATACTTGCACCGCCATCACTAAAGGCTCCATTTTCTAACACGATTGCCTGTGATAGACTGGGTTTCATGTTAATTACGCCTATTTCTCGTCCAGTAAATGTGAAACCGTTTACTTTACGGGTTACATCAGGCAGCGTACGGGAAACATTAAAACTCAAAGTACCCTTATTATAATCGATCACGGCATAAACAATATGCGATATTGCTGACACAACGGCGTAAAAAATAAGGCTGTATGCGCATCCTTTCAAAATTTTCACTGTATTACTCATTTTTTAAATGGTTTAACTGCTTTCTTTGTTTATAGGGATAGAAATAATTTCAACATACAATTCAAATTGAATGAGCACTGCAAACAACAAAATCTGAAAGAAATTCTTAACTCCAAAACCTTCCTGAGATTAGGTGAATTATTTTTTAGCTTAAAAAATAGAAATTTGAGAAACGTCATATTTATTTAATTATTTATAGAACAAACATAGAAAATAAATTATTACAAATCAAAATATATTTATTGATTTACAATAAATAATAATTGAATATCAACTATAACCCTTAAAAGCTGGCAAATAGCGACAGGATTTTATTTGGAATGATTTTTGTTGTAAGTAAAACTGTAAAAAAATTGTGCAAACGGCAACATTTTCAGCATTTTATCCTTTCAGAATGCCATACAATTTCGTAACTTTGCACACTCAATAATTAAAGAGCACACAATTCGTATAAATGAGACAACTCAAGATAACGCAATCTATTACCAACCGTGAAAGTCAATCCCTGGATAAATATCTGCACGAAATTGGTAAAGTAGATTTAATAACAGCAGAAGAGGAAGTAATTTTAGCAAGGAAGATTCGTGAGGGCGATCAGGCTGCATTAGAGCGATTGACTAAAACCAACTTACGTTTCGTTGTATCTGTTGCAAAACAATATCAAAATCAAGGTTTAACTTTAGGAGACTTAATTAACGAAGGTAACTTGGGTTTAATTAAAGCGGCGAAACGTTTTGACGAGACCAAAGGTTTCAAATTCATTTCTTATGCTGTTTGGTGGATCCGTCAATCAATTTTGCAGGCAATTGCTGAGCAAAGCCGTATTGTGCGTTTACCATTAAACCAGGTAGGTTCGTTAAGCAAAATCAGTAAAGCTTTCTCTAAATTAGAGCAAGAGTACGAGCGTGAACCTTCTCCGGAAGAACTGGCTGACATTTTAGAAACTACAGTGGACAAAATTTCAGACACACTGAGTAACTCTGGCCGTCACGTATCCATGGATGCTCCTTTTGTTCAGGGTGAAGAAAATACATTACTGGATGTATTGGAAAACCACGAACCAAACACAGACAGTTCATTAATCAACGAATCGTTATCAGAAGAAATTAAACGTTCTTTATCTACCTTAACAGAGAGAGAAAGAGAAATTATTGTTTTATTCTTTGGATTAGGTTCTAACCACCCACTTTCTTTAGAGGAAATTGGTGAGAAATTTAACTTAACACGCGAGCGTGTTCGTCAGATTAAAGATAAAGCGCTACAACGCTTACGTCATACTTCAAGAAGTAAAATCTTAAAATCTTATTTAGGATAAGGGAATAGATTTATAAAAATATTAAAAGATCGGCTAACGCTGGTCTTTTTTTGTTTACTAGTGGTATATAATAATAAGATCGTCATCTCGACCGGAGCATCGCGGAGTGGAGAGATCTGCCTCGATAGATTTCTCGACTGCGTTGCACTCCGCTCGAAATGACGAAACTCTTAGTACTCAACTTACAAGCAAAAGCCTTAAAAAAGGGCAGAAAGATAAAACTCTACATAGGACTTCTAATGGACGTTTAGAAGCAAGATGATTATTAACAATATCGAATCTTACGGCAACAGTCATTGCGAAACCAATTTTTCATTGAATGAAGCGATCTTAATGTGCTTGTTTATAGCAATAGTTTTAAGATTGCTTCGTGCCTAGCAATGACGACTTAGCTACTTAAAACCCCTTTATTAATAATTTATTTTAGCTTCTAATTTACTAAAACAAATTATTAATAGACCTTGAACATGTTTGAGGGACGGAACTCTAAAATAATATACCTAAATTAAAACAACAAGTGTTTCACGGTTAATCCGTTATTGATCAATTGTTTTAACGAATCGATACCAATACGTAAATGTGTTTCTACATATCTTTCGGTTACAGTGCTGTCGCTTTCCGCAGTTTTAACACCTTCAGGGATCATGGGTTGATCAGAAACCAGAAGCAATGCCCCTGCCGGAATTTTATTTGCAAATGCGGTAGTAAAAATCGTTGCGGTTTCCATATCAACAGCCATTGCACGTAAAGTTTTTAAATATTTTTTAAATTCTTTATCGTGTTCCCAAACCCTGCGGTTGGTGGTGTAACAGGTTCCGGTCCAGTAATCCCTGCCATGGTCACGAATTGTTGTAGAAATCGCTTTCTGCAAAGCAAACGCCGGCAATGCCGGCACTTCTGCAGGAAGATAATCGTTTGATGTACCTTCCCCCCTGATGGCCGCAATTGGCAGGATTAAATCGCCTAACTGGTTTTTCTTTTTTAAACCACCGCATTTACCCAAAAACAGCACCGCTTTAGGTTTTATCGCTGTTAATAAATCCATCATAGTAGCCGCCAGCGGACTTCCCATACCGAAGTTGATGATGGTGATCCCGTTTGCAGTAACACTCTGCATAGGTTTATCTAAACCCATAATTGGTGCATTATCGTTCCACTCTGAAAACATAGATACATACTTACTGAAATTGGTCAACAGGATATAATCACCAAATTGATCTAATGGCCGGCCGGTATAACGCGGCAACCAGTTTTTAACAATTTCATCTTTGGATTTCAATCCAGATTTAACAGGAGATTCTACCTCTTTTATTTTTTTTGATTTTTCTACAATTTCCTCGTCTTTTTTTACGTCTTTTTCTTCGTTCATATCATTTAGTTTAGAGCCTGGCGCATGGCGCACAGCGTTAACAATACTATATTACAAAAAATCCCTCCCGAATTACGGGAAGGATTTGATTTTTTAGGCGGCCTGCAACTTTTTAAAGTCGGCCTTTTCAAATTTCTCTATCGCGTAATCGAGATTGATATGCAACTCCCTGACATCCGTCTGCGTTGGCGTATCAAACATCGCATCGAGCATAATCGCTTCACAGATCGATCTTAAACCACGTGCCCCCAATTTATATTCCATTGCTTTATCTACAATAAAATCCAAAACGTCTTCATCAAAAACAAGCTTTACATCTTCATAAGCAAAAAGCTTAACGTATTGCTTGATCAATGAGTTTTTAGGAGCGGTTAAAATGTTTCTTAAAGATTCCTTATCCAATGGGTTTAAATGCGAAAGAACCGGAATACGACCAATTAATTCGGGAATTAATCCAAAAGATTTTAAATCCTGAGGGGTAATATACTTATAAAGATTTTTAAGATCCAATACGGTCTCATCTTTCTTTACCCTGTAACCTACAGCCTGCGTACGTAAACGGTTGGCAATTTTGCGTTCGATACCATCAAATGCACCACCACATATAAACAAAATGTTATTGGTATTTACCGGGATCATTTTCTGATCCGGGTGCTTACGTCCGCCCTGAGGTGGAACGTTAACCACAGTACCTTCTAAAATCTTTAACAATGCCTGTTGCACACCTTCTCCTGATACATCACGGGTAATAGACGGGTTATCGCTTTTACGCGCAACCTTATCCACCTCATCAATGTACACAATACCACGTTCTGCTGCTGTTACGTCATAATCTGCCGCCTGTAGCAAACGCGTTAAGATACTCTCCACATCCTCCCCTACGTAACCTGCCTCTGTTAATACAGTTGCATCGCAGATACAGAAAGGCACATGTAAAATTTTAGCAATGGTTTTCGCCAAAAGTGTTTTACCTGTACCAGTTTCACCCACCAACATGATGTTCGATTTTTCAATCTCGATCTCGTCTTTATCAACCTTTTGGTTTAAACGTTTATAGTGGTTGTAAACGGCAACGGAAAGTACCTTTTTAGCATCATCCTGACCAATTACATACTGATCAAGGTGTTGTTTAATTTCAAGAGGCTTTAATAAGTTTATCGCCTCCTGAATATTTTTTGTCCCTTTGGTTCCTAATTCCTGCGCAAGTAACTGGTTGGCCTGGGTAACGCATTTATCGCAGATAAATGCATCCATACCTTCAATCAACATTAAAGTTTCATGCTTGCCAGAATGGCAGAATGAGCAACGGGATTCTTTATTTTGTTTCGCCATCTTTCTTTGCGTTTCTCGATAATACTTCGTCAACCATACCAAATCCTTTTGCCTCATCGGCAGTCATCCAGTAATCGCGGTCTGAAGCTTTCTCTACCCAGTCGTAAGTCTGGCCAGAGTGCTCTGAAATAATATCGTATAATTCCTTTTTCAATTTCAACATCTCTCTCAAGTTGATCTCCATATCAGATGCCACACCTTGTGCACCTCCTGATGGCTGGTGGATCATTACCCTTGAGTGAGGTAAAGCAGCACGTTTTCCTTTAGCACCTGCAACCAATAAAACAGCACCCATTGAAGCGGCCATACCAGTACAGATCGTTGCTACATCTGGCTGGATATACTGCATGGTATCATAAATACCTAAACCTGCATAAACCGAACCACCTGGCGAGTTAATGTAGATCTGAATGTCACGATCTGCATCTGCTGACTGTAAAAACAACAACTGCGCCTGGATAATATTGGCATTCTGATCATAAATGGCGTCACCTAAAAAGATGATACGGTCCATCATCAACCTTGAAAAAACGTCCATCTGAGCTACGTTCAACTGGCGTTCTTCGATGATATATGGTGTCATGCTCTTAGGGTTCAAATTAGCCTGAGCAATAAATTTATCTACGTGTAAACCGCCAATCCCCTGATGTTTAACGGCAAATTTTCTGAATTCTTGTGAATCTATGTTCATGAGTTATGAGTTTTTTAGCAGAGGGCATAGAGTTTTGAGCTCCAGTTCCCCATAGTTTCGTGAATAATAAAAAACCAAAATATAAATAATATTTCAATTATATTGGTTTAGACAAAGAGCATACCATATCAGAATCTATGACAATATAGCACACTCACTATTTCAAACTTTTAGAAAAGCTGGAAATCATCCTTGCTAAAATATCTAAATCTTCTAACAAATCTGCCAAATCCTTGTCAGAAACTAGTAATCTTAAATTTAATACTAAAAGAATATTAGCATTTTCGAAAATAGACCGATGTGCAAAGTTTAAGAACCGTCGAAAATCGGGCGTAGAATTGGAGCCAGATCCTTCTGCAATATTATTAGATACGCTAAGAGCAGCTCCTCGAAGCTGCTCTGCGAATCTAAACTTTTTTATTTCTTCTAATTTTTCAGAAATATCAATTAATTTATTACCTACCGTTATAGCTCTCTGCCAAATTAGCAAGTCTTGAAATCTAAATTTTGCCATATAGCAAAATAAGATTTTTTATTATGATATTAAAATCATCTGGCGCTATGCCCTATGCTTTCTTCTCTACCAGCGCCACAAACTTGTCGTAATCAATATCTTTTTGCTCCAAAGTAACAACAGATTTGATTTGCTCGAAAGTTTTTAATGCTTTTACTTCTTCGAAAACACGGTTTGCATTTTCTTTATCCTGTAAAAACTGAACAGCATATTGAGCTAACTGATCTTCAGGAAGCGGACTAGGACTGTACATTCTGAACTGCGCATCTAATTTTGCCTTAGCTGCCTGAACTACATCTTCATATTTGATTTCGATGCTGTTATCTTTAATGATTTTATTTTCGATTAAAGTCCATTTCAGGTTTTTAGCGAAATCATCATAACCTTCTGCCAGTTCTTCGTCGGTTAATTTTTCGTTGGTTGCTTTTAACCAGCGGCGTAAAAATTCGTCAGGTAATTCGAAGTTGTGTTTAACTAATAATGCTTCATAAATATCGTTCGATAATTTACGCTCAGCATCTTGTTTAAACATACTTTCTACTTCTTCGGTAATTTTTGCTCTGAAACCAGCTTCGTCAGTAACTACACCTTCGCCAAATAATTTATCAAAAAACTCCTGGTTTAAGTCTGATTCTTCTAAACGGTTAACGTTTTTAACGTGAAGTTTGAAATTTGCCTTTAATTCAGCAGCTTCTTCCTCCGAAATATTTAAAGCTTTTGAAATTACTGCAGCATCTTCAAGCGCTTTTTGAATATCGATGGTCACTTCATCATCTTTCTTTAAACCGATTAACGATTTAAGGATTTTCTTATCTTTAACCTGATCCAAGCGGATTGTAGCAGTACTGGTAATGCCACCTTCTACCGCAGTTCCATCAGTATCTACCTGGGTTAATTCGGTATATAAAACATCATCTTCAGCCGAAACCTCAGGATTTGTCATTTTACCATAGCTGCGACGGATATTTTTGATGCGGCTTTCTAGAGTTTCCTGATCAGCTTTAACTACGTACTCAGTAAATTTATCTTTAGATGAAACGTTTACATCAAAAGCAGGTGCTAAACCTAGCTCGTAATCAAATTCGAAATCATCTGTATTATCCCATTTAAATTCGCGCTCATCATCCATTTTAGGAAGTGGCTGACCTAATATTTCTAATTTTTGCTCAGCAATGTAGTTAGATAGGGTATCGTTTAACAAATTATTCACCTCTTCTACCAAAATACTTTTGCCGTACATTTTTTTAATGTGAGCCGCAGGAACCATTCCTTTACGGAAACCAGGTAATTGTGCTTTTTTGGCCTGATCTTTAATTGCTTTATCTACTTTAGCAGTGTAATCAGCAGGTGCGATCTTGATTTTTACAACAGCATTTAAGTTGCCGGTTTTTTCCTGTGTAATATTCATTTTTATGAGATTGAGTATTAAGATGTGAGATGTGAGACCTTTTCCAAGCTCTAATTCCACATCAATTTTTATTAATCAATGTTTTTAAAAACAAAACCGTTTCGATGTTTAAATCGAAACG
The DNA here is from genome assembly GCF_052045455.1 of Pedobacter sp. 22226. Classification (NCBI taxonomy): domain Bacteria; kingdom Pseudomonadati; phylum Bacteroidota; class Sphingobacteriia; order Sphingobacteriales; family Sphingobacteriaceae; genus Pedobacter; species Pedobacter sp. 22226. The sequence continues at coordinate 167,926 of NZ_JBQEPB010000011.1, forward strand.
GCCTTTATCTTGTTGTGCGGAAGAAGGGACTCGAACCCCCACGCCGTGAAGCGCCAGATCCTAAGTCTGGTGCGGCTACCAATTACGCCACTTCCGCAGTTAGGATGTTGTAAGGACTGCAAAGATAGAAACAAGATTGAATAATCAAAAGGCCTCGGCAATATTTTATTGATTATTTTGATCAAAAAACGATAACTATTTAGTTTTTAAGGAGAAAAAATTACCAAAAAAGATTTTCTGGAGCTTTTGCGATGGTTTGTGGAGACACAAACCATGGGGACAGACTTTATTTTTTGGAAAGCAGGTTCAGTAGCGCTTAGGATGATACATTCCCGCTGTACGCTTTATCTCGATTTAAAATTGGGAGGTACCGCTTCCATCGGGTTTAGGTGGCAGGGCCGGTAAATGCTATACTTATATAAAACACGAAACGTTCCTACGGAACGAAAACGCCAATTTTTCAATTTGGCTACCTATCAGTCGTCCCTATGGGACGGTTTAGATTTTTTTAGATGGTTTGTGGAGACACAAACCATGGGGACACAAACCATGCAATTCGGGCATAAAAAAACCGTTCTGATTTTAAATCGGAACGGTTTATCGTGTTGTGCGGAAGAAGGGACTCGAACCCCCACGCCGTGAAGCGCCAGATCCTAAGTCTGGTGCGGCTACCAATTACGCCACTTCCGCATTAGGATGTTTTAAGGACTGCAAAGATAGAAACTAAATTGAATAATCAAATTTTTAAGGTGTTTTGTTTAAGCATAAATTTGACTATTTATCGATGAATGAACTTGACCTGCCGCACATCATCCATCTTACATTTTCCATTTTACATATTTCCCATCTCTAAAACTCAACCAATGTTACATCAACCAGCTCCGGACCACCATCTATTGGGTAGCCTTTAACTTTTCTTCCTTTAATCTTAACTTTTCTATCTAAACAGGTATCAAGATTTATAGAGCCACTTTTTAAAGCATAAGTTTTATTATCGGCTTTTAACAGGTGTGTACCATATTGAAAGGTTGTCATTTCAAGTTTTTGAATAGTTCCGCTTGCGGTAACAGAACCAGTATGATTTGCATCTTTTAAAGGGCTACAACCAGAAATCACAGCAACAAACAGGGATAATATTAATATTTTTTTCATGATAGTTTAAACGGGTTGATTTAATTTTATGCTACAATTTACAACAATTAAAACGGTATGCTTAATAAAGTTGTTTTTGGAATTCGAAAAAATACTGAACGGCTTTAACCAGCCTGCTACCATACCAGCTGAACATTTCACCATCAACCAATATAATTTTGACTCCTGGTATTGCTGATTGAATCTCTTCAATGTGTTTTTCTCTGAAAGGATACGGCTCTGATGAGAGTAAAATCAGCTCACAGCTGGAAGTTTTTAGTTGTTCTAATGTTACAACAGGATAACGATCTTCTTTAATTACATTCACCATGCCGTTTGTAAGCAAAATATCATCAATAAAGGTATTTTTTCCGGCGGCCATATAGGGTTTGCGCCAGATGAGGTAAGCTACCTTTTTATCAATATGGTGCTGTAATGCAAGTGTTTTCAGGTCATTAAATCCGGCAGAAATCAGGTGGTTCAGGTAACTGGCTTCAGGTTCACGATCTACCAGCGCCCCTATTGCGCCAATGGCTTTCGTGGCATCGTCAAGGGTAAAAATATCGCTCATCCAAACAGGAAAATATTCTGCAAGTTCTTCTATATCACCCTGAGTATTTTCTTCTTTGTTGCCGATAATGAGATCTGGCTTTAAATCTTTAATTAAATCGATATTGAGCTTTTTCGTCCCTCCTACTTTGGTGCGCGTTGCAAACTTATCTATCGGATGGATGCAAAATTTGGTTAATCCGATAATTTCCTGATCTAAGCCTAAATCGAACAAAAGCTCTGTTTGTGAGGGCACAATTGAAATAATTCGTTTAGGAGGGAAATTGATGGTGATTTCTCTTCCCATCTGATCGGTAAACGTTTTTTGCATGAAGCAAAGGTAAGGTTTAGGGATGAAACTACAGACGTCGTCCTTCGAGCGGAGTGCAACGTAGCCGAGATATCTGTCTCGAGATAGATCTCTCTTCCGAACATTCAGGACGTTTTCGGTCGAGATGACGACGCTATTATAAATAAGATCTACGCACCATTCTTTTTCTGTTCTACATAAGCATCGTTATAAAAATGATTCGGTTTAAGGTAAACTGCATTATTCTGGAAATCGAGAAAGGTATTAAACCGCTTTAAAACTTCGTTGCCTAAAATGTGGATATTGGCGCCCCTTAATGGTTTGTTGCCCGTTATGAGTTGTACAGGTACATTTTTCAGGTTGTATTTGCCTAATTTAAGTACTTGCAGGTTTGAAGTAATTACAGGTATCTCGTTTCCTGTAGCACCATGCATCATTACTTTTTTTATCACTTCCATTTTATCCATTGGAAATTTACCTGTTTTTAGCAGATCGTTATCGAGCATGGCTGTGCGATGGTAGCCGGTATCAAAAAGGAACCAATCGGTGTTTTTTGTTCCACTCTGCTCAATAGTGCTTTCTACCAGAAGAAGTTCCGCAAAATATTTAATGTTTAATTTCGTAAAGCTTTTATCCTTTGCCACATTTTTAGGCATAACGGAATGAACAACCATCAGGTTTTGATCGTAATTGAGTTCGACAATTTTTCCATCGAACAAATCCCAGCCAAACCTTCCATCGGTACCCGCACCGGTGAGCTCGGCCGGATAAAGCTTAGTTTTATAATCAATGCTGCCTAATTTGAGGTTATAAGTAGTATTGTATAACTGAGGTTTAGATTTTACTTTACTTTTTAATACTTCGCTGGTAAACACCAGTTCTGTAGTTCCGCTATCGAAATTTAAATTAAGCGTGTCTATCTGGTTGAAAATAGATTTGACATAGATGGTACTTTCGCTATTGATAAACAGTGGAATACTGTCGTGGATTTCGGGTTTTATTTTGCTAAAATTTTTAATATCAGGACTTGCAATTTGTGTATAACAACTATCCTTTCCATTTAACAGCACAATGAAATCCTTTTTTTCACCTGGTTTGATTTTTAGGGTGATTGAATCGATATCAGTTTTAAATTTAACCGTTTTGGCTTTTATTAGTTTTGAAGTTGTAAAAATATCGGGTTTTGCCTTCAGATTGATATTCCAGCCTTTAGTAAGACCATCTTCTTCGTAAATTTTGGCTGTTTTGGCATTTGCTCTAACAATCGGGAGCTTTTTTTGTGCAAATGTTGTTATTGAAAGGCAAGTAAGGGCGGTAATCAGAATCTGTTTCATTAAAATGGTTTTATAAAACGAATTTAACAATTAACTATAGCATTAGGTATTAAAAAATGTTTTTATTCGGGATGCGCTTTATGCTACAACCCGAATATTTATTTAGTTTGTTTTTAAACCACAGATGCACACAGATAAACACAGATTTTATATTGGATGAGTCCTAATCTTCCACTAAACAATGTTTTCTTTGCCTGAGATTTAAGCAATAGCCACATCTTCTTTTACCACGCCATCGGCAATGTGTAAAATCCGGTTGCCATATTGTGCATTTTTTTCTGAATGGGTAACCTGGATAATGGTAATGCCATCTTCCTGATTCAATTTTTTAAATAAGGCCATAATTTCTTCTGCCTGTGCCGATTGCAGATTACCTGTTGGCTCATCGGCGAGGATTATTGATGGTTGTGCAGCCAATGCCCTGGCAATCCCCACCAATTGTTGTTGTCCGCCTGAAAGTTGATTTGGGAATAAATCTTTTTTGGCCACAATGTTAAAACGATCTAACAGATCGGCAATTCTGCTCGCCCTTTCGGAGCTACCTACTTTTTTATATAATAAGGGTGCTTCGATATTTTCATAAACCGTCATTTCATCGATCAAATGATAAGCCTGAAACACAAAGCCGATGTGGTTGCGGTAAAGTTCGATGCGTTTACGTTCGTTTAGCGAGGTTACATTTTCTCCCAGAAACTCATAAGTACCGTAAGTGGGTTCTTCGAGCATGCCGATAATATTGAGCAGTGTAGATTTTCCGGCACCCGATGGCCCCATAATGGAAACAAATTCCCCTTGTTTAATGGTTGTGGTGACCAGGCGGAGCACATAATTTTTAACGCCTTTGTTTGCGTAGTATTTTTCGATGTTGGTTAATTGTATCATATTTTTAGCGTTGGGCGAATAGCGTTTGGCGGTTAGCAGAAAATCAACGCTGAACGCCAAACGCTGTCCGCAGGTGTTATTCGTATTTTAAAGCATCAATGGTATTGGCAACCGCAGCTTTGTACGAGCGGATGCTTACGGTAATCAGGGTTATCGTCATAGAGATAATCATTGCGAGAATAAAAGGCCATACATTCACCTCTATCCGGTAGGTAAAGGTAGCCAGCCATTTGGAAACAAATAAATAAGCCAAAGGCCATGCAACTAAATTGGCAATAAAAACCATCATCAGGAATGAGCCGTTGAGCATTTTAACCAGTTCTACGGTTGATGCGCCCAGTACTTTTCTAATGGCTACTTCGCGGGTACGTTGTGTGGCTACAAAAGAAATCAGCCCAAATAAGCCAATAAAGGAAATAAAGATAATTACGCCTGCAAATACTTTAAAAAGAGCACCCATTATTTTTTCCGTCTGGTAATATTCGCTGATTTTATCATCCATAAAATTAGCGCCATACACATATTCCGGCAACACATTGTTCCAGGTTTTTTCGATGGCCTGCATAGCGGGCAAAATACTTTTACTATCCAGTTTTATTGCAATAGTGTTATAGGATTCTTTATTGCTGTTTAAAATAATAGGCGAAATTGGCTCATGCAGGCTTCTGTTGTTAAAATCTTTAACCACTCCAACAATAGTCCCGGTTTTACCATGTACCCTAATGGTTTTACCAAGCGCTTCGTTATAATTAATTACATTCAGTTTTTTCAACAGGGTTTCGTTTACCACAAAATTTTTAACGGTATCGCTTTTAGTTAAACCTTTTCCGGCAATAATTGCTAAACCAAATGTTTTAAAATAGTTTTCGTCGCCGGTTTTGGTATTGGCCTGAAAATTTGCATTTACAGTACTATTGTATCTGAAATTACTCTCGTTATTAAAATCAGATGATGGTGCAGCACTGCAATAACTGGTAGAAAATACTCCAGGGATTTTATTGATCTGATCCTGCAGGGTATGGTAGCGTGTAATCGCAATGCTATCAGAAGGAATGTCGACCAAAGCTACAGCGGTTGGAATAAAACCAAGTGGTTTCTCCCGCATGTAACTCATTTGCCTAAGTACAACCAAAGTACCGATAATGAGTATAATGGTAATGGCAAACTGTACCACCACCAGAATTTTGCGTAAACTTAAACCTCCGGCATTTGCGGTAATTTTATTTTTTATTGCCAGTGCAGGACTATAGCCCGACATCACCATTGCAGGATAAAAACCTGCCAAAAAGCTCACTAACATTACCAAAACAAGCATAAACACCAGTATAATGGGATGCTCAATGATACTAAAAGAAATATGATCTTTAAATAAACTTTGCATGCCAGGCAGCGCAATTTCGGTTAAAACGCAGCCCACCAGTAATGAAAGAACCGTGATGGTTAAAGTTTCAGTTAAAAACTGAACGATTAATTGTCTGCGCAAACTGCCCATTACCTTACGCACACCAACTTCTTTACCCCTGCTTACCGCCTGTGCAGTAGCAAGATTAATGAAATTAATACAAGCGGTGAGCAATAAAAAAACACCGATAATAGCCAAACCATAAAGTTCTTTTTTAGAAATTACCTTGTTTGCAAAATTGCCAAGTTCTTCATTGTAATGAATATCCCTTAAGGGTTGAAAACGGTGCCCTTCTTTAGAAATATCATCTTTCTGATAATATTTATCAATAAACTGAGGAATATTTCTATTTACTTCTTCTATAGAAACACCTTTTTTTAACAAGACATAACATTCGGATGATGAAGAAACCGAACCCCAGCTGGTTAACTCTGGTCCGGCCAGGTTTTGATAAGTTTTGTAGGAAATTACAATTCTAAGTGGAAACGAACTGTTTTCTGGTGTTTTTTCGATAATTCCGGTTACTTTAAGGTCTAGTTTATTTTTAAAGTTGATGCTTTGTCCAACCGCTTTGTGCCAATCGCCAAAAAGTTTATCGGCCATTTCATCAGATAAAACGACCGTATTCGGCTGACTTAATGATTGACGCGGGTTGCCTTCCAGCCATTTAAAATCAAGGATTTCGAAAAAATCAGGTTCTGCGTATTGCACATCCTCTGCGGTTTTAATGCTTTCTTTTCCTGATGCATCTTTTACCTTAATAATTCCCCCGCCGCCCTGAATGGCTCCTACTTTATCAAATTGCTGACTAAAATCGTTCCGCATAGCAGCCGGAAGTGGCCGGGCCGTACCTGGAGATTCAAAAAAACTATCAGGCGCAGTCCAGCTGGTTATTACCCGATAGATTCTGCTTTCGTTTTTAAAATTTTCATCAAAACTGAGCTGATAACGGATAAAAATAAAAATGAGGATACAACTGGCCATTCCGATAGAAAGGCCAAGGATATTGATCAGGGTATAACCCTTGTTTTTCCAAAGGTTCCGCCAGGCGATTTTTAAATTAAGTCTGAACATATTGAGTGAGGTTTAGCGTGGGGCGTTTGGCGGTCTGCGGCGATAAATCCACGCTAACTGCCAAACACCATCCGCAGGTCTTTATTCGTATTTAAGTGCATCAACAGCATTTGCTTTAGCTACCTTGAAAGTTTGCAGGCTTACCGTTAAAATGGCAATAATTACCGAGGTTAGCAGCGCCAGCAAAAATGGCCAAAGGTTTACCGTTATTTTATAATCGTATTTTTCGAGCCATTTGGCAAGCAGAATGTAAGCCACCGGAATGGCAATAATATTGGAGATAATTACCAGTTTCATAAAATCTTTGTTCAGCAGGATCAGAATATCCGAAAGATTGGCACCCAGCACCTTGCGGATACTGATTTCTTTGCTACGCTGCTCGGCAGTATAGAGGGCCAAACCCAATAAACCAAGACAGGAGATGAAAATGGCAAAGCCTCCAAAAATGTTCGAGAGTACACTGAGTAACCTTTCGCTTTGAAGTTTTTCTGCCATGCCCTGACTAACCATCTTTATTTCTATAGGATAGGCCGGATTTAAACTTTGACTCACTGATTTTATTTTTTCGATAGAGGCAGACAGCGATTGCTTTGGATTTAGTTTAAGCAAGAGAACCTTACTTGTTTTAATATTATAATAATAAACCGTTGGCTGTATTTTTGAAGCAAGCGATTCGCTCGAATAATCCTGTACCACACCTACAACTTTAAGTGGTGGGTTATCGCCCCAATGTATAATGGTACCAACAGGATTTTTTAAACCCATTATTTTAACGGCACTTTGGTTCAGCAAAAGCGATGTGGAGGTATCAGCCGAAAATTTAGGATCAAAATCCCGTCCTTCGATAATTTTAACACCGGTAGTTTTGGCAAAATCGAAACCAGTGCTCCTGTAATTGATAATAGAAACATCGTTTTTAGGTTTGCCCGGCCATTGGATATCGCCGGTAATAGAACCGCTGTTGGTAAAAGAACCGGCATATTCAGTGGAAGCCACTATGGCACCTGCTCTTTCCAGTTCGTTTTTAAAAGTATGTAGTTTCCCGGGTTTAGTCCATTCACCTTCCAGGTCAATTTGTGCCAATGCGGTTTCATCAAAGCCTAATGGCTTATTTTTAAGGTGCTGAATCTGGCTGTAAATTACAATTGCCGAAATAATCATACAGATAGAAAGGCTAAACTGCACCACTACCAATGTTTTACGGATGGATAAAGAACCTGTTGAACCTTTAAATCCTTTTAAAACTTTTACCGGGATAAAAGATGACAGGTAAAATGCAGGATAACTTCCCGCCAGGATACCGGTAAATAATACCATTGAAAGCAAAACCGCCCAAAATCCAATTGAACTATAATTGATTTTAATTGAAATATCGAGCAGGTTATTAAAGTAAGGCAAAGAAACTTCGAGCATTGTAAAGGCAATTAACATGGCCAAAAACGACAACAGAAGCGATTCTATCATAAACTGCCCCATGATGGTATTCCGTGTAGAACCCAAAGCTTTTCTCACACCAACTTCTCTTGCCCGTTTTTCCGATTTGGCGGTAGAAAGGTTCATGTAATTGATACAGGCGATAAACAACACGCATATCGCTAAGAAAACGAACAACCTTAACTGATCGATTTTACCACCGACCACTTTACCGTTATCAAAATCATCATACAAGTGCAATTTGCTTAAAGGAAAAAGAAAAGGCTGGTAGGTCATTTCTTTTAAATCAGGCTCTTTATTTACAATAAAATGTTTCAAGGCTGCATTTGTAGCTTCTAATGAAGCGTTATCTTTAAGCTGGAATAAAGTTAAACAGGTAATCGATCCCCATCCATTTTCCTTCTCCGAAGGATTTTCCTGTTCAAAGAAAGCCCAGGGCTGCAACACATCAAACCGGATACTCTGGTTTTTAGGGAGATCTTCTATTACGGCACTCACTTTTAAATTAATACGGTTATCGTATTTAATACTTTGCCCGACCGGATTCTCCTCTCCAAACAGTTTCTTAGCCGTAGATTGGTTAATAAGTACGTTATTTGGTTCGGTTAAGGCCGTGTTCGGATCTCCATAAATGAATTTATAATCGAGCATTTTCAAAAAATCGGGATCAACATCAATGCTTTTCAGTTTAAAATTTTGCTGGTTTCGGCTGTATAATTTCTGTCCGTTATTCATTGATATGCGTGCGGCACTCTTAATGCCCGGCAGTTCTGAAGCTCCGGCTTTGGCCAGTTTATTCGGAACCGCCATGGTAGTAGCCAGTTTGCCGTTAAACTTTAAATTCAGGGCTGATAAATACACTTTATCGGCATTTTTATATTGCTTATCGAAGCTCCATTCGTAATACACATATAACAGCAGCATTAAACAACAGGCCATACCAATTGCCAGTCCACCAACATTGATTAATGTAAAGCCTTTGTTTTTCCAAAGGTTACGCAGTGCTATTTTTAAGTTGAGTTTGAACATATTTTTGAGGTTGAAGGTTTTAGCGCTTGGCGTTTGGCGGTCAGCGATAACTCTACGCTGATCGCCAAACGCTAACCACCTAGCTTATTCGTATTTAAGTGCATCAACAGGATTGGCATGAGCCGTTTTATAGGCCTGAAAACTCACGGTAACCAATGCCATCACCAGGGTGCCTAATCCGGCCAGCGGCATAATCCACCAGGATATTTCGGTATGGAATTCGAATTTCATCAGCCATTTATTCATTAAAAAATAACTTAAGGGAATGGCGATAATGATGGAAACCACAATCATTTTTACAAAAGAGAAAGACAGCAACTGCATTAAGTTGAATAAAGAAGCCCCTAATACTTTACGTACCCCAAACTCTTTTGTTCTTTGCTCGGCACTGTAAGCCACCAGCCCAAACAGGCCTAAACAGGAAACGAAAATGGCCAGTCCGCCGAAAAGGTTTGAAAGGATGCCGAGTGTTTTTTCGGCATTATATTTTTCGCTGTACACATTATTTAAGAAATTAATTTCTAAGGGATAAGCAGGGTTTAAAGCTTTCGTAATTCTGCTGATGGTTTCGATATTGCTTTGAAGGCTGTTATTTTCATTTAAACGCATGGTGATGTTTCCCGTTTGTTTATTATCAAAAAATACCACCATCGGGTTATTCGATTTGTATGGAGAATCCCAAACATAATCGTCGAATACGCCTATAATATTAAATTTCTCGCCAAAAATGGTAACCGTTTTGCCTACGGGATTTTTATAGTTAAAGATTTTAACAGCCGAAGCACTTACCATCACCGCGCTGGTATCAGAAGCAAAATTTTCTGAAAAATCCCTTCCGCTGGTTAATTTAATGCCATTGGTTTTAATAAAATCGTAAGTGGTAGTTACCTGGTTAAACATTTGGTTATTTGTAGCGCTCAACATGCCTTCCCATTCTATACCCGAAAAATTTCGCCCATGATGTGATAAACTCACTGACGATTGGAACATGGAGGTAACTGCTCCGGATTTTAGCAGTTCCGAACGCAGCAGTTCATATTTCGTTTTTAACTCGCCATCCTGAGGCATTTCTACCAAAGCATTTACATCAAAGCCTACAGGCCTGTTTTTAATGTACCGGATTTGTTTGTAGATTACCAAAGTGGAAATAATCAGAATTATCGCGAAACAAAACTGTCCTACCACCAATACCTGCCTTAAACTCACAGAAAAGAAAGCTTTTGACTTAATTTTTCTTTTTAAGGTTTGGATCGGGTTGAAAGACGAGAGGTAAAATGCAGGATAACTACCGGCGATTAAACCTGTGGCGAAAACTATCCCTAAAATACCCAGCCAACTGCTCCTGTTGAAATAAGACATATTCAGTTTGATGTTCAGCAGGTTATTAAAGGTTGGTAAAAAGATCTCGAGTATGGCAATTGAAAAAACCACTGCAATAAAGGTCAGCATCATTGATTCAGTTAAAAACTGAACGATCAGTGAGCCACGGTTGGCGCCAATGGTTTTCTTAATACCCACTTCTTTTGCACGTTTTTCTGATTTCGCGGTTGCCATGTTCATGAAATTGATGCAGGCAATCAACAGGATGCCAAAGGCCAGCGCAACAAAGAGATAAATCTGCTCTATGGCACCACCAACACTTTTACCATCTTCAAACTTGCCGTACAGGTGTAACTTTGCCAGTGGGAATAATACCTGCGATTGCTGGTTGTTGATGTTGTTCTTTTTCTCTATCTGCGCTATTTTTTGATTAACCAGATCTAAATTCACACTGCTTTTTAACATCACAAGTGTTATAAAACTGAAATTGTTCCAGTTGAGGTCTTTGGCGCTTTGATCAACCGTTTCGTAAAAAGACCAGGGCATTAAATAATCAAATTTATTAGAGCTGTTATCGGGCTGATCTTTAATTACACCGGTAATATTCAAATCGAAGCGATCTTTAAAACGAACCGTTTTATTCAACACGTCAGTGGTTCCGAATAATACTTTAGCAGTAGATTCGGTTAAAATAACAGAATTGGGATTGCTTAAGGCTGTATTTTCATTCCCCTGGATAAATTTATAATCGTACATTTTCAAAATGTCGGGCTCGGCGAATTTAGATTGACGCTTAAAGGCGTTTTGCCCGTTAGCAATTAAATTCCTGCCGCCGTAATCCATCCTTGCCATGTACCTGAGCTCAGGCATTCCCTGCTTAATTGCCGGACCAAATGCTGTGGTAGAGCCTTCAAAAGTCATTGAAATTTTACCGTTATCGCCCGGAATATTGGTCATGGTGGTATAAATATCTGCCGAATTTTTAGCCTGTTTATCAAAGTTCCATTCGTAGGTAACATATAACAACAAGGTTAAACAAGCAGCCAAGCCTATAGCCAGGCCAATCACATTAATAAACGAGCTGACCTTATTCTTCCAAAGGTTACGCAGTGCTATTTTTAAATTTAATCTGAACATGATAGGCTAACTGTTTAAATTGTTAAATTGGTTAATTGTTAAATTGATAACTGAAAGCTGCCAACTGTTTTACTCGTATTTAAGTGCATCAACAGGATTCGCATTTGCAACCCTAAACGATTGTAAACTCACAATAACAACCGTAAGAAAAAGCGTAATCAATCCTGATAAAATAAATGGCAAAACAGGCATGGCTATTCTAAAGGCGAAACCGTTAAGCCATTCTCTCAATATAAAATAGGCAACCGGCCAGGCAATTAAATTCGCCAGAACAACAAGTTTGGCAAATCCTTTATTTAAAAGCCCCAGAATATCAAAAATTGAGGCACCGAGAACTTTTCTGATATTAATTTCTTTACTTCTGCGCTGCGTGGTAAATGTAGCTATGGCAAAAATCCCCATTAAAGCAAGAGCAACCGTAATGATGGATAAAAATGCAACAACACTTCGGAGTTGCATCTGTTTTTGCAGCAGCTTTTCGAATGATCTATCCAACAAAGTATATTTAATCGGAAAATCGGGCTCGAGTTTTGTCCATTCTTTTTCAATCTGTGCGATAACCTCAGCCGATTTTTGCGCAGAGATATTAACCAGAACATACCGCAGCGGATTTCCTTTAATAAACTGAAAAACAATAGGTTGATATGCTTTTTCAGGACTGTAATGATTAAAATCCTTTACCAGACCGATCACTTTGACATCCCTGGTATGGAATTTAATCATTTTCCCAACCGGATTTTGAAGGTTAAAAGTTTTCGCTGCAGTTTCGGTCAGTATCAGTGAATTTAAAGTATCGGTTGCTGTTGCAGCACTAAATGGTCTTCCTTCTACAATCTTCATCCCCATCGTATTAAAATAATCTACATCAATAGAAATGAAATTGGCACTATAGGTTTTTCCCTGGTTCACGTAGCTATTTCCACCCATGTCTTCACCGGGAATATGGTCGGCCCTGCTTATGCTGTTTATACCACTGATATTTTTCAGTGTATTTTTTACTTTCTGGTAATGCGCCTCACTATCGTTTTGTAAATTAATGGCCATTACCTGCTGTGGCTTATAGCCCAAGTCCCGCTGTTGCATGTAGTTCAACTGATTATTGATGATCCAAATGCCGGAAATAAATAAAACCGCAATAGCAAACTGAAGAACAATTAACCCGTTTCTAATCCAATAACCATTATTGCTGTTCGCAAAATTTCCTTTTAGCACCCTTGCAGGGATAATATTACTGATGAGCAATGCCGGATAAAGCCCTACGATTAAGGTTATGGTTAAGAGCAACAATAAAATCTGACTGGCTATCTGGCTATAATCAGAAAAGTTACTGAGCTGGATAGCCGAGCCAATCGTATTATTGAAAGCAGGCAAGAAGAGCTCTACCATAATAATGGCTATAACCAGGCTTAATAAGCACTGAAAGGCTGTTTCTAAGATAAACTGCACACCAATCTGCATTTTATGGGCACCCAAAACTTTTCGTACCCCGGTTTCTTTAGCCCTTCTTGTAGCAATGGTGATAGATAAATTGGTAAAGTTGACAGCTGCGATAATCAATACCAGTGTAGCCACAATAAACATCAGATACATGTAACGCCCTATTCCGTTACCTGCAAATTCGTACTCAACACTGGCTTTAGTTAGGTGTATGGTTTTTACAGGTTGCAGATAAAGTTTATTTTGGCTAATGAATTCAGAAAAGCCACTTTTTTCTTCGTTTGGTAATTTGGCCAGTTCGGCGTTTAATATTTCTGTGCGGTTCTTATTTAATAAACCTTCTGTTTGTGCTACATCACTGTTTTCATTTAATTTAACATAGGTATAAAAGTTATTGCTGTAATACTCATCGCTGGCACTTTTTTTAAATCTGCGGATGAGTTTAAAATGAAAGTGTGAAGGAAATCGGGCTTCATCTACCACGGCTGTTACCGTGCAGGGCAATGTTTGATCGAGTATAATGGTTTCACCAACCGGATTTACCCCGCTTCCAAAAAGCGTTTCGCTCATTGTTTTGCTTAAAATCAGCGTTTGTGGTTTACTAAAAGCCGTTTCGGCGTTGCCATAAACCAATGGGTAATTAAATACCTTTAAAAAATTGCTGTCGGCAAGCAAAACATCGTTTACATATAAACTTTTTGTTTTTGTTTTAAGCAGCAGATCTCCAAACCAGTAATCCTGTATCCGCGTTGCGGCTTCAACCGCAGGAATTTTCTCTTTACTCACCGTTGCCATATTGCCTGGGCTTAAAGCAACATTTTCAGTTGATGACTTATAATTTACGCGATAAATGTGCTCATAACCCGAATTCCATGAATCAAATCCTTTTTCATAATTCGCATATAACATGGTTAAAATAAAAATGGTTAAGGCCACGGCCAAACCAAATATGCTGATCAAAGCATAACTTTTATTTTTCCAAAGGTTACGTAGTGCTATTTTTAAGTTTAATCTGAACATGATAGGTTAACTGTATAAATTGTTAAATAGGTTTATTGTTAAATAAATAACTGAAAACTGCCAACTGGTTTACTCGTATTTAAGCGCGTCTACAGGGTTTGCCTTTGCAACTTTAACTGATTGTACGCTTACCGTAAGTATTGCTATAATAACAGAAAGGCTTATGGCGGCAATAAATGGCAATGCTGAAACCGAAATGCGATATTCGTAACCCGAAAGCCATTTACTGATAATAATATAAGCCAGGGGAAATGCAATCAGGTTGGCAATGGCAACCAGTTTTATAAAATCTTTGTTCAATAAAGTAAGGATGTTGGCTGTACTTGCCCCTAAAACTTTACGGATGCTGATTTCTTTTTTACGCTGCTCGGCCATAAATAAGGCTAATCCTAACAAACCTAAGCAGGAAATGAAGATGGCAAAACCACCAAACCAGTTCGAAAGTGTTCCTAACAATTTTTCATCCCTGAATTTCCGTTCGAAATTATCATCAACAAATTTTATTTCGGTAGGGTATGATGGATTTAATCTTTTTACCGCTTCATTAATCTGGTTAATGGATGTTGTAATATTGTTTTTATCATTTAACCGCATAATAATGGTTGTGGCGCGACTTGTGTTTTGAGCAATAAGCAATGGAGCAGCTTTTTGATAAGGCGATTCCATTACATAATCTTTCAGTACGCCGATAATTCTCAATGGCCGGTCCCAGGTGACCATTTTACCCACAGGATCTTTCATGCCCATTACCTTAACCAGTGCCTCGTTAACGATCACATTGGCGGTATCGGCAAAATCTTTGGAGAAATCCCTGCCCTGTAAAATTTCCATGCCGGTAGTTTTGGTCAGGTCGAGGTTGGTAAACCTGAAATTGACCAGGATTTTATCTTTTTCATTTTTGCCGGGCCAGCTCACACCGTAAGTGTTGTTCCCTCCGGAAGTTAATGACATGCTATATTCTGTAGAGGCAGTTATTGCGCCAGCCTTTAGCAGTTCATCCTTTAAGATTTCGCGTTTTTCTTTTTTAGAAAATTCACCCTCGGTAGAAATCTGCACCAGGTTTGCCCGGTTGTAACCAATGGGTTTATTTTTAATATAATTTAACTGCTGATAAATTACAGCCGTACAAACAATTAAACAGGCGGCAAAAACAAACTGAAAAATCACCAGAAATTTACGGATAGATAAGGTAGAACCTCCTGAGATTTTAAAACCTTTTAAAACCTTAACCGGATCAAAAGAAGACAGGTAAAATGCGGGGTAACTTCCGGCAATAAAGGCAGTTAACAGGGTTAAACCTAAAAATACCGCCCAGAATTTATAATCGCTGTAATTAATATCGAGGGTAATTCCCAACAGGTTATTAAAGTACGGCAAACTTATTTCAATCAGTACAAAAGCCAGCAGCATACTTAAACTGGTAAGTAATACTGATTCGAACATAAACTGACCGACTAAATTTTTCCTTGAAGAACCAATGGCTTTACGCACACCCACCTCCCGCGACCTCTTTTCTGATTTAGCGGTAGAAAGGTTCATAAAATTAACGCAGGCAATTAACAGGATACAAAAAGCCAAAAGGAAAAAAATCCTCAGCTGATCAATCTTTCCGCCTACATTTTTGCCATTTTCAAATTTATCGTATAAATGCCATTTGGATAAAGGATGCATAAAAGGTTCGCCATTGGCTTCTTTATCATGCGCCTTAATCATGCCTTTCAGCTGGTTATTGGCACGGTCGAAAAAGGAATTATCCTGAAGCTGCGCAAACAACATGCAATAATTGTTGCCCCAGCCACTTTCTTTAGTCCATGGATTTAATTTTTCATACAATTTCCACGACATGACATAGTCCAGCTGAATGGTCGAATTTTTAGGCGAATCTTCGATTACACCTTCTACCCGCAAATTTTCTTTTTCATCGAGTTTTACGGTCTTGTTAATCGGATCTTCATTTCCGAACAGGCTTTTCGCCAGTGTTTCTGTCAGAACTACTCCATCAACACTATTCAGCATGGTATTTTTATCGCCTTTTAAAACTTTATAATCGAACATTTTCATAAAATCAGGATCACTGAAAACGGCGTTCTTTTTAAAATTGTTATGGTTATAAGAAACGAGCATCTGCTCTGCATACGATAAACGGCTCACTTTGGCAATGCCTGGTACTTTATCTTTTATTTCATCTCTCAACTGACCAGGAAAGGCCATAAAGCTAAAAGTTTCTGTAGCGGTTTTCTGGTTATTGTAAAGCACATAGGTTTTATCATAATCCGTAAACTGCTTATCGTAGCCATATTCGTAAGCCACATATAATAATAAAATCATGCAGCTGGCCAAACCGATGGCCAATCCACCCAGATTAATCAGCGTAAAGCCTTTGTTGCGCCACAGGTTGCGTAATGCTATTTTAAGGTTGAGTTTAAACATTGTAGGGTTAACTGTATAAATTGTTAAACTGGTTAATTGTTAAATTGCCAACTGGATTACTCGTATTTTAGTGCATCAACAGGGTTTGCTTTTGCCACTTTAACAGACTGGACACTAACGGTAAGTATGGCAATAAGTACCGACAAGGCAATAGCTACAATAAACGGCAATGCAGATATAGAGATGCGGTATTCGAAAGATGAGAGCCATTTGTTTACTATAATATAAGCCAATGGGAACGCGATGAGATTGGCAATGGCCACCAGTTTTATAAAATCTTTATTTAATAACATGAGGATATTGCCGGTGCTGGCGCCTAAAACCTTACGGATGCTGATTTCTTTTTTGCGTTGCTCTGCCATAAAAAGCGCCAGACCTAATAATCCTAAACAAGAAATAAAAATGGCGAACCCACCAAACCAGTTTGAAAGTGAGCCTAAAAGTTTTTCATTTTTAAATTTCACTTCAAAAGATTCGTTTACAAATTTGCGGTTAACAGGATAATTAGGTTCCATTTGTTTTACCAGCTCGTCAATTTTGGCCAGCGATGTGCTGATGTTTTGATTTGGATTTAAACGCGCAATGATAACCCTTGCATCGTACTTTCCATTTGACCTGAAAATCATCGGAGATACTCTCTGGTAAACACTTTCTACCACAAAATCTTTTACTATACCAACTACAGTTAGTTTATTACCCCAGAAAGTAATTACTTTGCCAATTGGATTTTTTAACTGCATCATTCTTACAGCCGCTTCATTTAACAATACGCTGGCTGTATCATTAGGAAATTTCGCAGAAAACTCCCTACCACTAATCATTTTAGTACCAATTGTTTCAACAAAATCATACCCTATTGTTCTATGGTTAAAAGAAATTTTCTCGTTCGGATTTTTACCTTCCCAATCTATGCCCGTTGTATTATCTCCACCTTCAGTAAAATCGGTACTAAAAGAAGTAACCTGAGTTGTTGCACCAGCTGCTATGAGTTGTGTTTTAAGCAATTCCAGCTTAGCAGCATCGTTCATTGTGCCAACTACTGCAATTTGAATTAAATTGGATTGATCATAACCAACAGGCTTGTTTTTAATGTAGTTAAGTTGCTGGTAAATTACTGCTGTACAAATAATTAAACATGCAGCAAAAACGAACTGGCCAACTACCAATACTTTCCTTACCGACGTGGATGAATCTGCTTTAAGTGTGAAACCTTTTAGCACCTTAATCGGTTCGAAAGACGATAGATAAAGTGCCGGATAACTTCCGGCAATTAATCCGGTTAAAATCATTAGCCCAATAAGTGTTAACCAAAACAGGCTGTTATGATAATCTATTGTTAATTTAATATCTAACAAACTGTTAAAATATGGCAAACTCACCTCAATTAAGATAAAAGCGAAAACGGTGGCGATAAATGTGATGAGCAGGGATTCTAAAAAAAACTGATTAATTAACGATTTACGTGTTGATCCGATTGCTTTACGAACGCCAACTTCTTTTGCCCTGCGTTCTGAGCGTGCCGTAGATAAATTCATAAAATTTACACAGGCGATCAGCAGGATGCAAAAGGCCAGCAATAAAAATATTTTAAGCTGATCTATTTTTCCACCTACCGATTTACCGTTTTGAAAATCATCGTATAAATGCCATTTGGTTAAAGGATGTAATAAAGCTACTGATGTGTTATCTTTTTGATTGCGTTTGTAAATGCCGTGCATCAAATTATTTGCAGTAGTGAAAAAGTTATTATCCTTTAACTGAACAAGTGTTAAACACATGTTATTGCCCCAGTTGCCTTCCTTTACCCAGGTTTCTCGTTTTTCGAATAATGCCCAGGGCATAATACATTCAAAAATTAAGCTGCTATTTGCAGGAGCATCTTCTATTACCGCTTCTACTTTTAATACTACCTCGTTTTCGAGCTTTACTGTTTTATTAATGGGATCTTCATTTCCAAATAATTTTGTTGCGAAAGATCGGGTCAGAATAATGGTATTTACATCTTTTAAAACCGTGGCTACATTACCTTCAAGAAATTTATAATCCAATATTTTAATCAAATTCTGATCGGCAAATATGGCGTTGCTATTGATCTTATTATCGCCAACAGTAATGAGTTGTTTTCTTGGATAAGTAGTATGAGAAGCATATTTAACGCCAGGAATTTTTTCCTGCACTTCTTTAGCCATTACATTTGGTGTCCACGCCCAGCTAAAAGTTTTGCCGCTTGCCTCCATATTCTGATAAACTACGTAAGTTTTATCGTGATTGGAGAACTGTTTATCGTAGCTCCACTCGTAAGCAACATAGAGCAATAAAACCATACAACTGGCTAAACCAATGGCCAGTCCTCCAATATTAATTAAGGAGAAGCCCTTGTTTTTCCAAAGGTTACGTAAGGCTATTTTAAGGTTTAATTTGAACATATTTTTAAGGTTAAGGGTTGGAAGGTTAAAAGGTTGAAGACTTTAGTGCGTTAGCCCTAAAGTTTAAAATCTTACCTCGCCAATGCCGATCCAAAATCCCCCCATCCGGGGAAGATTGTTGGCGGCTATTATTAACTAAACTAAAATCTTTTTTGAGGTTGAAGGTTGGAAGGTGGAAGCTTAAAGGCTGATATATCCCGACCTTTTACCTTAAAACCTTCAGCCTTTTACCCTTAAATCAGCTCCTCGTTCCGGCTTTTGTTGATCTTCTCCGAAATCACATGACCATCTTTCAGGTTAATGATCCGGTTGGAGAAACTCGCATCGTGGCTGGAGTGGGTAACCATTACAATGGTGGTTCCGGTTTCATTCAGTTCGCAGAGCAATTCCATTACTTCGTTACCGTGCGAGCTATCGAGGTTTCCGGTAGGCTCATCGGCCAAAACGAGTTTGGGTTTGGTTACCAGGGCCCTAGCCACGGCCACACGCTGCTGCTGTCCACCTGATAACTGCTGAGGGAAGTGTCCGCTACGGTTTACGATGTTCATCCTCTCAATAATTTCGTTTACCAGTTTTTTGCGTTCGCCAGCGGCAACTTTATTATAGATTAACGGCAGTTCGATGTTTTCAAAAACGGTTAACTCATCAATCAGGTTAAAATTCTGGAAAACAAAACCCATATTCCGCTTACGGAAATTAGAGCGTTCCCTATCGTTCAGCGTTAAAAGTTCTGTATCGATAAATTTATAACTTCCGCTTTCAGGCTTATCTAATAAACCCATCACATTTAACAGGGTAGATTTTCCGCAGCCCGATGGTCCCATAATGGAAACAAATTCGCCTGCAGCCACATGAAGGTTAATGCCGTTAAGCGCAGTAGTTTCTACCTCTTCAGTTTTGTAAACTTTTTCCAGATTTTCTATTTTAATCATTGTATCAAGTGTTTTTTAGTATCAAGTGTTTAGTATCAGGCATTTAGTATCAAGTATTAAGACCTGATTATATTATTGATTAACTTTACTTCCCATTTTTAACAAACTCCAAACTCCAAACTTATTTATTAATCACCACCTGATCATATTGGTTAAACTGGTCGTATGAAGATGTGATTACTTCGTCGCTTTTTTGTAAACCATCTAGTATTTCGTAGTACAGGTAATTTTTTCTGCCGATTTTTACGTTTTTCTTGGTTGCTTTGCCATTGTTTACCACGAATACCCATGAGCCGCCTGTGCTTTGAAAAAATTGTCCCTGTGCCAAAAGCAACGATTTGCTGTTATCAGATAACGTCAATTTGGTTTGTAAAGATAAACCACGGCGTAAACCTTCAGGTGCAGGGCCTTTAAAAACCATTTCTACCTGAAACTGACCTGCAGTAACCTCTGGAATCACTTTACTCACCGTTAAGTTATAGGTTTTGCCATTAAATTCGCAGTTAGCAGTCTGCCCTTCTTTTACCCTGTTGATATAATATTCATCCACACCTGCCTGAAGTTTATAGCCCTGTAGTACATCAATTTTACCGATCATCTCATTTGAATTGTACGATTTACCGATTACCGGATCGTAAGATGATAATTTACCTGAAACAGGTGCCTTGATGGTCATGTTTTCAATGTTTTTGCGGATCATTTCCAAACTTTCATTCATCTGGCCCATCGACTGATCGATTTGTGCCAACTGCATTTTTCTGCTCTGGTTTTCCTGTTTAACCGCCTGACGCACAATTTTCAGTTTGCCCTGGTAATATTCAAAATCCTGACTCGATTTGTTAAATTCCTGTAGCGTAATTACTTTTTTTGCAAATAAAGAACTATCTAACCTGTATTGGCGGGTGGCTGTTCTTAAACTGTTTTCTACATCCAGCACATCCTGATTAAGTACCCTTTGATTTTGCTCTAAATCAAGTCTCGATTTACGTAACTGGTTAATCTGTTCGGTAGCAGCAGTTTGACTAGAGGTATAACTCAACATCGCATTTGAATTGGAGATTCTTAACAAAGGTGTACCTTTTACAACCGAAGCACCGTTTTCGGTAAAAATTTCGGCAACGGTACCACCCTCTGATGAACTTACAATTACCGAAGTTAATGGAACAACACTGGCATTAAGCAAAACTACATCTTCAAAATCGCCATATGCTACCTTACTGATGGTTAATTTATCAGCATCGGCGCTGTAAACTTTTTTAAGTGATAAAGTGTAACCATAAATTACAACGGCTACAAAAGCAATTGCGCCACCAATAATTAATAAGGTTTTAGTGCTAAATCTTTTTTTCTCTATTTTCTTATCCATGTGTTCGGTTGTACTGTTCGGTTTGCTTTATGCCAAGCTTGTGCCAAAAGCCAGAAACACATTTAAAATACTGAAAATCAATAAATTAAAATTTTTAATCATTTTCACCTGTTCATTATCGGACAGTTAATGTGCGGGAGCGGACAGTTTTAGTATTTTTGCCCCACCCCTTCATCCCCTCCCCTTGAGGAGAGGGGGCAGGGAGGTGATTACAGGATGCAGATTTTTGGTTGTCGCTTTCTTTCGGAGAGATAAATAGCTTAAAACCATTATATTTAATAGGCTAAATTAAGTCTACTAGATATGGAGGATTATAAGAACAACCTATTTCATGGTGCCAATTCGAAGCTTTTTGAATTTTCGAAGGCATTACGGAGAAAACAAACAGACGCTGAAGAAATGATGTGGCAATGTTTGAGGAACAGAAAAATCCTGAATTTTAAATTCCGAAGGCAGCATCCAGTACATCAATATATTGCAGATTTTTACTGCCATGAGGCTAAACTAATCATTGAAATTGACGGAAGAATACACAACAATCCCGAAAATCAAGAATATGATCAAAACCGTACTGATGAACTTAAAAAGATTGGCATTAAAGTAATTCGCTTTACAAATGAGGATGTAAGCAATAACCTGGACGAGGTTGTAAATATTATCAAAAGTTACCTTTCTCTTTAAAAATGGAGAAAAAAATAATAAACCCAACAAGAACTTTGGGTTCAAACCACAAAAAACAATTCCCTCTCCTACAGGAGAGGGAGAGCAAAAAAGAATAAATAATACTAACTTTAACAGGGAGAGGTTATGCTAGACGCTACAGTTTTAATTATTGATGACGACGACGATATCCTGCTGAGTGCCCGTTTGTTTCTAAAACAACAGGTAAAGCAGGTAATTACCTGTAAATCGCCAAAAGAAATCAATGTTTTATTGAGTAAAAATGAAGTAGATATCATTCTGCTTGATATGAATTACCAAAAAGGTGCAAGTGATGGTCGCGAGGGTTTGTACTGGCTAGAACATATTTTATCTATCGATAAAGATTATGTGGTTATTTTAATGACCGCCTTTGGAAACGTAGAACTGGCTGTTAAAGCAATAAAAAAAGGAGCTACGGATTTTATTTTGAAACCCTGGGAAAACGAAAAACTTTTCGCCACCATTTCTGCAGCATCCAAACTCCGCGAATCGACCAGAAAAGTTAAAAAACTCGAAAAAATACATTCTTCCTTACAAAAAGACCTCACGAGGGGTTTTGAAAATATTGTTGGTCAGGCTGACGGTATAAAACAGCTGCAGGCTACTCTGCTCAAAGTGGCACCAACTGATGCCAATGTGCTGATTTTAGGCGAAAACGGAACGGGTAAACAGGTTTTTGCCTATGAAATCCATGGAAATTCGCAACGCAAAAACCAGGTTTTTATGCACGTTGATTTAGGCTCTTTAAACGAAAATTTATTCGAAAGTGAACTATTTGGTTATGCCAAAGGTGCTTTTACCGACGCCAAAGAAGATAAACCCGGTCGTTTCGAGCTGGCAGATGGGGGAACAATCTTTTTAGATGAGATTGGCAATTTAACTTTGCCCCTACAGTCAAAATTGCTGAGCGTATTACAAAACCGTACCGTAACCCGTTTAGGCGAAAGTAAAGAACGGAAAGTGAATGTGCGCCTGATTACCGCAACTAATATGCCTTTGAATGAAATGGTGGCTAAAAATACCTTCCGGCAGGATTTACTTTTCCGTATTAACACGGTTGAACTGTTATTGCCACCTTTACGCAAACGCGGAAGGGATATTTTACTGCTGGCCAATCATTTTATGCAGAGTTTCAGTTCTAAATATCACAAAGAAATCCGTAAATTAAGCAACAAGGCAGAAGAAGTGCTGTTAAATTATAAATGGCCAGGCAACGTGCGCGAATTGCAGCATGTGCTGGAGCGGGCTGTAATTATGAGTGACGGAAACGAGATTTCGGAAGAAGATTTACAATTAAGTCACCAGCGCTTTGCTCAGAGCAACGCAATGCCTGATGAGATGGCACTCGAAGACATGGAGAAAATGATGGTGCAAAAAGCCATCGACAAGCACAAAGGCAATATATCAAAAGCTGCTGCCGAACTTGGTTTAACCCGGGCTGCACTGTATAGAAGAATCGAGAAATTTGGAATATAAGCTTAAAGTCTAAAGACCAAAGGTTAAAGCTTTAGTCTTTCAGCTTTTAGCTTTCAGCTTAAAAAACATGTTTTACCAACGCTTTACCTTTCGTTTAATATTCCGCCTGGTGATTATCAATCTGCTGGGTTATCTCTTATTTTACCTGATTAAAAACACGCAACTCTGGTTTACCATTATTGGTGTTTCATTGATATTATTAGGGACCATTATTTCACTTTATTATTACATTAACCAGATCCGGTCGGATATTAACCGTTTCATATTGGCGGTTAAAACACGGGATCATACCCTAAATTTCAAAAATAAAGTAACTAAAGGCAGTTTTCCAGAGCTTTATGAATCATTTAGTGATATTTTAATGGTACATAAACAGATCAGGCTGGAGCAGGAAGCCATGTTTCAGCTCATCAAAACCATTCTGGAGCAGGTTCCTGTTGGCGTAATCGTAGTAAACAATACAACAGGAGAAAAGGATGAGGAAATCGCCTTCTTTAACCAGGCAGCTTCAAATCTTCTGGCTGTGCCGGCTTACAAATACTGGCATCGGTTAAAACAGCATCTTCCGGCATTTGCAATGGAAATAGAGCATATTTTAACAGGCGGAAAGCGGTTTCTGGAACTAAAAATCCAGGATAAACTGATTCAGTTATCAACAGAGGTCATCCCCTTAAATCTTTACGGGAAAAATTATACGATCATCAGTTTTCAGAATATTAAGGACGAAATTGAGCAAAAAGAAACTGAGGCCTGGAACAGATTAATAGGCGTGATTTCGCACGAAATTTTAAATTCCATTACTCCTATCAGCTCATTATCGGATACGATTAATAAAATGGTAACCGATAAAAAGAATCTCACAGAAGATGAAATGGACGACCTGAAAACGGCTTTACAGACTATACAGAGGCGTTCATCGGGCTTACTGGATTTTGTAAAAGATTACCGCTTAATTGCCGAACTGCCAACACCAAACCTCGAATCGCATACCATCGGCGAAATATTGAAACACATTAAGGTTTTGATGCAGCCATTCGCCAAGGTTAAAAATGTAGTGCTTGATGTGGAACAGACTTCTTCAAAAATTACGGTACAGCTTGATCTGAAACTGATAGAACAGGTGTTGATCAACCTGATTACCAACAGCATTTATGCCGTCGAAAATAAAGAAATGCCCTATATCAATGTAAATTACCGCCTTGAAAACACGAAACTTTATATCGATGTTACCGATAACGGAAAAGGAATTGATGCGGGAGATTTGGAAAAGATTTTCGTTCCGTTTTATACCACAAGGAAAAACGGATCGGGCATTGGGTTAACCATTAGCCGCAATATTATGAAGATGCATAAGGGAAGCATTGAAGTAATTTCCACTCCGGATAGTGGTACTACTTTTTCGCTTTTATTTAATTACGTTTAATCATTTGAATGTTTTTTTGGGCTAAAAATCCAAACAAAACCAATTTGATATGCTTTTAATGATGTAGATACATCAAATACAAGCATGAAGACAGTTATAATATCGAACAGACTACCCGTTAAAATCATTGAAGAAAACGACGAATACACGTTTATTCCCAGCGAGGGCGGACTTGCCACCGGCCTCGGCGACGTGTATAAATCAGGCAGTTCCATCTGGATAGGTTGGCCCGGAATCGAGGTTCCTGAAGAACGTCAGGAAGAAGTTACACAAAAACTCGCCGAATTAAATCTCTATCCGGTTTTCCTTACCCAAAACGAAATCAATTTATATTACGAAGGTTTTTCAAACGAGGTGTTATGGCCCGTATTTCATTACGTAGTTACTTACGCCCATTTTGAGCAAACTTATTGGGACTGCTACAAATCAGTAAACGAAAAATTTGCTAAAAGCGCTATGCAGGTGCTCCAAAGAAGAGATAAAATCTGGATCCAGGATTATCAGCTGCTCCTTTTACCGGGCATTCTGAGAGCAAAACTACCAAATGCTACCATTGGTTTCTTTCAGCATATCCCCTTCCCTTCTTATGAAATATTCAGGTTAATCCCATGGCGCGAAGAAATCTTAAACGGATTAACCGGCGCCGATTTAATCGGTTTCCATACTTACGATGATGTGCGCCATTTTATCAGCACGGCAACACGATTGCTCCCGGTAAATTCATCATCAAACGTGCTCAACAGCAATGAAAGGCAAATCGTTGTAGAAGCTTTCCCGATGGGAATAGATTATGATAAGTTTTCAAATTTAACTGCCAGCGATGAAGTAAAAAAAGAAATCGATTATTTCAGGACCGGAAAAGAAGATATGAAAGTAATCCTTTCCATCGACCGCTTAGATTACAGCAAAGGAATTTTAGAACGATTAAAAGCTTTAGAATTATTGCTGCAACTCCACCCTGAATATATTGGTAAAATTGAGCTTTTTATGATTGTGGTTCCCTCACGCGATACGGTACCGCAATACAGCGACCTGAGGGATCAGATTGATCAGTTTGTGGGCAATTTAAATGCACGTTATCGCTCCATCAACTGGATTCCGGTTAATTATTTTTATCGCTCTTTCCCTATTGAAGTATTATCGTCACTTTATGCTACCGCAGACATTTGTCTGGTTACGCCGATGCGCGATGGAATGAATTTGGTGAGTAAGGAATATGTGGCCAGCAGAAACAACAACGATGGTGTACTGATTCTCAGTGAGATGGCTGGTGCATCCAAAGAGTTAACGGATGCGGTAATTGTGAACCCGAATAACCTGGGCGACATTATGGAAGCCATAGTAACCGCATTAAAAATGCCTTTGGAAGAACAAAAACAGCGTATGACTGCCATGCGTGCAACTGTAGAAAAATTCAATGTAAAACATTGGGTAAATAATTTTATTTTAAGATTAAACGAAGTGAAAGATTCTCAAAAATCGTTACTAACAAAACATGCCGTAAATACCATTAACGAGGTAATTGCCGCAAAATATGCTAAAACATCCGACAGGGTTCTATTTTTGGACTATGATGGTACACTGGTAGATTTTACCGGAAATATTGATGATGCCTCTCCGGATGCCGAACTTTATGATTTAATCGAAAACCTGACACTTGATAAGGCCAATAAGGTTGTTATTATTAGTGGAAGGAGGCATGAAACTTTAGAAAACTGGTTTGGCCATTTAAAGGTCGACCTGATTGCCGAGCATGGTGCATGGCAAAAATCATACGGAGATAAATGGAATAGTCTCCCCCTACTTACCGATCAATGGAAACAGGAAATCAGAACCTTGTTAGAAACCTATACCGACCGCACCCCGGGATCGTTTATTGAAGAAAAAAGTTATTCTTTGGTATGGCACTACCGCAAAGCGGAAGAAGGATTGGGTGATTTAAGGGCCAATGAAATTATCAGCCACATGAAAATCCTCGCAGCAGATAAGGGTCTGCAACTGATGCCGGGTAACAAGGTAATTGAGTTTAAAAATATGGAGGTAAATAAAGGAAAAGCTGCTTTAAACTGGCTATACGATAAAGATCCTGATTTTATTCTCGCACTCGGCGATGACCATACTGATGAAGATATCTTCAGGGCGCTACCGGATGAAGCTTTTACCATTAAGGTAGGCAATAACATTTCTGAAGCTAAATATTACCTTAACGACTTTAAGGAAGTAAGAAAATTACTGTGGAGTTTGGTGAAGGAAGAGTTTGTGGAGCGCGGTTAAATAAACCGTCATTTCGAGCGAAACGCAGTGAAGTCTAACACAAAGGTCTGTGTCCCCACAGACCTTCTTTATAATAACTTTGACAACTTTAATGCATTGTGTATAATTAAAGTTGTCAAAGCTTTATGTTAATTGGAATTTAACACCAAGGTCTGTGTCCCCACAGACCTTTTTTAATATTAATCTGTTTTCCTTCGGTGTGACACCTACCGATAATGATTAAAAAGCTAAAATAATTTAACCACAGATAAAAAGAATGCACACAGATAAAAATCCGTGTTAATCTATGTACATCTGTGGTTAAAACCCTAACATCACAACTGAAAATAAGGTATTGATTACAAAAATATCGGTCTATCCAGTTTAATTGCAATGCGGTAAGCCGCATTCATCAATCCCACATGGCTATAAGCCTGCGGAAAGTTTCCCCACTGACTACCGGTTTTTGCATCAACATCTTCACTAAACAATAGCAAATGATTACAATATTTAATGATGTTTTCGAACTCCTTAATTGCCTCATCAGTCCGGCCTACGCAGGCAAGGGCTTCAACATACCAGAATGCACAGATTAAAAACGTAGTTTTTGGTTTCCCAAAATCATCGGCATGCAGGTAACGGTAAAATAAACCATCCTCGGTTTTTAATTCCTTTTCTAATGCAATTAAATGGTCTTTTGCACGGTCTGAAGCCGGATCAAGGTAGTTCATCATAATCAGCTGCAAAGTACTGGCATCTAAATGCGAACTTCCTACAGCATTCGTATAAACTTTTCTTTCCGGATCGTAACAGGCTTCGATGTGTGCTGCAGCTTTATCGATTAACACCTCTGCACGTTTTTCAAAATCTGCATTACCAATGGTTTTTGCCATTTTTAAAGCTGCCTGGGCACCTGCCCACTGAAACAGATTACTGTAACAATGCACATTGGCAATATTCCTGAACTCCCAGATTCCCGCATCTTTTTCATCAATGGTCCGTTCAATTTTAGAGAGTACACTTTCTATCCATTTTACCGAATCGCTACGTTCTGAAAATACAAAACGGTGATCGGTATAAAGCGGCAGCATCGAAATTAAAACCTGTCCGTAAATATCATTCTGAATGTGTTCGTAAGCCTGGTTTCCAATTCTGATCGGTTGTTCGCCTTTATAACCTTCCAAATGATCTAAAGTGCGTTCCGTAATTTCCCTTTCACCTGCAATGCCGTATAAAGGTTGGTATCGTGTATCCTCTGCATGCGAAATATCAGAAAGGTAATTAAAATACTTTTCCATCTCCTCAAAATGCCCGATGTGGTTTAACGAAGTCAATACATAATGCGAATCGCGCAACCAGCAATAACGGTAATCCCAGTTTCGGGTACTTCCGGGCGATTCGGGCAAACTCGTGGTACTGGCTGCGATGATAGCGCCCGTATCTTCATACTGATGTATTTTTAAAACCAGGGCCGAGCGGATCACAAATGGCTGGTAAAAGCCTGCAATGGATGAATGTTTGATCCACAAACGCCAGTAAGCAACGGTTTCACGGAGAAAATTTTCTGCCGTACTCACTACCGGAGCTTCAAGATTCTGACCGTAAGTCATGATGAGGTATTTAGCTTCGTTGAGTACAAAAGCTTTTTCATCGATGATATAGGTAAGCGATACATTGGTACTTAAACGGATATTTTCATCACAACCCAAATAATCGATGTGGTTACTTCCCCTGCTCGATTTCATTTTCCCTTTTCCATAATCGCAAACCGGCTCACATTTTATTGTGATACGCGGATTTCCTTCCAGAGGTTCAATTTTTCTGATGAACATTAAAGGTTTAAAATAGCGTTCGTAAAGGTGAAAACGTGGAGCAAAATCAGTTATCCGGTATTTTCCGTCTTCAGCGGTTATTTCAGTACGTAAAACATTGGTATTTTCGATATAATATTGGTTGGAGGTAAATTCGCCCTGTGGCAGGATTGAAAATTCACCTCCTTTTTTCTTATCCAATAAACTCCCAAAAACAAACGGACTATCGAAACGTGGCCAGCAAAGCCATGAGATATCAGTATTTTTATTTACGTGTGCAATGAAAGCGCAATTTCCTATAATTCCTGTTTGATAAAGGTGCTGTTCGGCCATAAGCTATTTTTTGTTTATTTTACTAACAAGCTTATGGGGAAAATGTTGGATAGAAAACGAAAAAGACCTGGCAGGGTTTAACTAAGGCTGTCATTCTGAGTGCACCGAAGAATCTGCAAGTCAAGAACCACACAATTGACCTCACAATATTATTTAGGCATTTTGCTTTTAAAGATTCTTCACTTCGTTCAGAATGACAAACAAAAAGACTTAACGAAAAGACCTCGCAGGGTTTAACTAAGGCTGTCATTCTGAGTGCACCGAAGAATCTGCAAGTCAAGAACCACACAATTGACCTCACAATATTATTTAGGCATTTTGCTTTTAAAGATTCTTCAATTCGTTCAGAATGACAAACAAAAGACTGAACGAAAAGACCTCGCAGGTTTTAACTATGGCTGTCATTCTGAGTGCAACGAAGAATCTGCAAGTCAAGAACCACAAAATTGACCTCACAATAGTATTTAGATATTTTGCTTTTAAAGATTCTTCACTTCGTTCAGAATGACAAAAAAAGACTGAACGAAAAAGACCTCGCAGGTTTTAACTAAAGCTGTCATTCTGAGTGCAACGAAGAATCTGCAAGCAAGAACCACATAATTGACCTCACAATATTAGTTAGACATTTTGCTTCTAAAGATTCTTCACTTCGTTCAGAATGACAAAAAAGACTGAACGAAAAGACTTCGCAGTTTTTATCTAAGGCTGTCATTCTGAGTGCAACGAAGAATCTGCAAGTCAAGAACCACACCATTGACCTTACAATATTAGTTAGACATTTTTGCTTTTAAAGATTCTTCACTTCGTTCAGAATGACAATCAGCAATAAAAAAGACAGTCACGAAAAAATCGCGACTGGCTCAGTTAATGATAATGATTATCTTAAATTACTGTTCCACTTGGTACAACAGCGCCTTTTTTAATTACCACAATACCATCTTTAACGGCATAAAGTTCAAAATCTCCATCTTCTAAATGGTCGCCGCCGTTAATTTTTACATCGTTACCAATGCGGCAGTTTTTATCGATGATGGCGTTATTAATAAAACAACGATCACCAATACCGATTAAAGAATTTCCTTTATTATTCTCTTCCTGTATCTCTTCCAGCGTCTGGTACCTGTCGCTGCCCATAATATAGGCATTGGTAATTACCGTATCTTTTCCAATCCTCGAACGGATACCCAAAACAGCATGTTCTACCTTGCTGGCCTGAATAATACAACCCTCGGCAATAATGGTTTTGTCTAAAGTAGTACCCGAAATTTTCGAAGGCGGCAACATCCTCGCCCTGGTAAAGATGGCGTGGTTGCTATCGAACATATTAAACTTAGGAATTTCGTCCGTTAAGCCTAAATTGGCTTCAAAGAAAGATGAGATATTACCGATATCAGTCCAATAACCTTCGTACTGATAGCTTAAAACCCTGCTCTGAGTAATTGCCCTTGGCAAAATTTCTTTACCAAAATCTTTTTCCTCTTCGTTTTCATTTAAGATATTGATCAGGTATTCGCGGTTAAAAACATAAATACCCATCGAGGCCAGAAAATTACGGCCTTCGCCCTGCATTTCTTCACCCGTATCCGAAACCCAGTCTTCCAAGCCCGTTTTTGGTTTTTCGATAAAAGAGGTGATCATGTTTTCATCATCAGCCTTTAATATACCAAAATCAGTAGCATCTTTTGCCGTAACCGGAATGGTTGCAATGGTAATTTCCGCATTCGCTTCGATATGTTTTTCGATCATATCTTTAAAATCCATCTGGTACAACTGATCTCCTGATAAGATTAAAATGTAATCGAACTCATGCGAAACAATGTGATGCATACACTGACGGACTGCATCTGCTGTACCTTGAAACCAACCTGAGTTCTGCACAGTTTGTTCAGCCGCCAAAATATCAACAAAAGCCGTACTAAAATGGCTAAAGTGATACGTGTTTTTAATGTGCTTGTTTAGGGATGCCGAATTAAACTGTGTTAACACAAACATACGGTGGATACCCGAATTAAGACAGTTCGAAATTGGAATGTCTACCAAACGGTATTTACCTGCAATCGGAACTGCCGGTTTTGAACGTGTTTGTGTTAGTGGCGATAATCTAGAGCCCTGGCCACCGCCAAGGATAACGCCTAAAACTTTGTCAGTCAT
This sequence comes from Pedobacter sp. 22226, assembly GCF_052045455.1. Classification (NCBI taxonomy): domain Bacteria; kingdom Pseudomonadati; phylum Bacteroidota; class Sphingobacteriia; order Sphingobacteriales; family Sphingobacteriaceae; genus Pedobacter; species Pedobacter sp. 22226. The sequence goes on from NZ_JBQEPB010000011.1 coordinate 199,288, forward strand.
GCTTAAGCTTATTTTAATTTTTGGTATAATTCTATATAATTTAATGCTGCCCTATCCCAAGAATGATCGATTTTCATCATTGTTTTTCTAACAGCTTTAAAAGCTTTTTTATCATTGTAAAATCCAACGGCGCGGTTTATAGAATGCGTTACATCCCATATACTCGTTTGATCGTGGCAGATGCCGAAACCATTGTCGCCAATATCAATTACTGTATCTCTTAATCCTCCAACCCTGCGTACAATTGGTACTGTTCCGTAACGCAAAGCGTAAAGCTGGTTTAGTCCGCATGGCTCAACCCTCGATGGCATGAGCAGAAAATCTGCCCCGGCATACATCTCGTGCGATACCTGTTCATTGTAACCGATGTAAACATTGTATCTGCCACCAAAAAGATCCTTTAACTGGTTTAATCGTCCCTCAACCCAATTTTCTCCCGAACCTAAAACCAGAATATTAATGTTATCGCCATGTTGCTGCAGCGCGGTGTAAAAAATATCTGGTAGAATGTCAGCTCCCTTTTCATCGACCAGTCTGCCTATAAAAGTAAATAACGGTTTAGACGGATCTAATTGAAAAACATTGCAGAGGGCTGTTTTGTTTGCCAGTTTTCCAGCTTCTACTGTTTTTAGATTGTAATTTTTACCCAGCATCGGGTCAGTTTCCGGATTCCATACTTCGCTGTCGATCCCATTTAAAATTCCGACAGATTTCCAGCGCTCCTGCCTCAATAAACTTTCCAATCCGCGGGCATTACCCATCATTTCTTCCAGGTAAGTTGGCGAAACGGTAGTTACCCTCCAGGCACATTTAATGGCCGAAGCCAATGGATTAATTGCATCTTCCCAACCCAATAAACCACCTTTCCATAAATCAAAAGCAGGCAGATAATATAATTTATCCCATCCAAACTGTCCCTGATATTGCGCATTATGGATCGTTAAAACCGTTGGAACGCCACTAATAGGCTTGTATTTTACAGAATTAGAAACCATAAACGGAATTAAACCCGTATGGTGATCGTGACAGTGAATTACATCCGGACGGTGCTCCCATTGCACAATCCAATCGAGTGTAGCAATCTGAAAGGCAATAAAACGTTCGGTATCATCACCATAGCCATAAACATTCGGGCGATCGGTTAATCCCTGAATATGGATCACGTATAAATCGAACCCAAGTTTATTGGTTTTTTCTTTTAAAATGCGGTATTGAAAATGATGATTGCCATAGTTTGCCCAGGCATCGTAAGTAACTTCGAATTCGCTTTCGCGGATAAATTTTGTATCGTAAGCCGGCACAACCACTTTGGCTATATGGCCCAGTTTATTCTGGTATTTTGGTAAGGCCCCTACCACATCGGCTAATCCGCCAACTTTTGCAACAGGGTAACACTCGGCGCTTATATGTATAATTTCCATCAACTATTTGGTGTAGATAACCCAAGTAAGTTACTAATTGTTTTGAGCTTTGCAAATAATGTAAATTATATTATTAGTTGTTATTTTAAAGGAAAAATAGTCGTCCTTACCGTCGCAAAGCAGAGAGATCTGATTCATACCAATTACTTAGCTTTTTTATTAGAAAGTGAGTGGTAGGTTTCTCCGTGGCGGAAGGTAGTCCTGCTTTCCACTGCAAGTCCTCGCTGCGCTGTGGGCTTTACGTTTCAATCAGGCTTAACAACATCGTAAGTTCTAAGAAACATCCAGAAAGTATGCTATGTGATTATTATCTTATATCTGCGGGACATTAAAAACGAAAAAACCGCTTAAATCCATAAGCGGTTTTTAACAACAAAACAAATATATTTTTGGTTTAAAAATATCTAGTACTCTTCGGCGATGATTTCGTAAAAATCGCGGATCGGTTGAAACTGAGGGTGAAGTGAAACCACATCACCAAAAACCAATAACGCAGGCGCATCAATTTTTTTATCTTCAACAATTTCGGCAATGGTATCTACAATACCTATTGCAATTTTTTCCTGTGGCGTAGAGCCGTTCTGGATTACCGCAACAGGCAACAGGTTTTTATTTTCTGCCTGAAAAATCGCAGCAATTTCTTTTACTTTTTCAATTCCGTTTAAAACTACAATGGTCGCTTTGGTTTTTGCAGCAATATATAAATCCTCAGAAATTTCGCCCCTGCTATTTGTTCCGGTTACTGCCCAGAAACTTTCGCTTAGGTCTTTGTAAATCATCGGGATTTTTTGCAGACTTGGCGCACCGGTTGCACTCGAAATACCCGGGATAATTTCAGTCGGAATACTGTACGATTCTGCCGCATCAATTTCTTCATATCCTTTTGCAAAGAAAAACGGATCGCCGCTTTTTAAACGTACCACATGGCCATAGTTTAAAGCATAATCAATAATCAGCTTGTTAACTGCATCCTGAGAGAAAGATTCATCATCAGAACGTTTGCCCACATAAACTTTCGGAATACCATCTGGTGCATGACACAATAAAGCTTCGTTCACATTTGCATCATATAAAACAACATCAGCTGTTTTTAATGCTTTAACACCTTTTAAACTAAATAAATCCGGATCGCCAGGACCAGCACCTATTAAAGTAATTTTTGGTTCAATGTTCGCTTTTTCTACTTTATTCAAAATCATAACAGAAAGTTTATGCTCGTTATACGTTTGTTTAATTATACAAATATATAAAGTCTATAGGAATTGTCGTAATTTATTTTAAAATAATTTTTACCTGTCATTCTGAACGTGATTAAGAGTCTTCAAATAGTCGTCATCTCGACACTGGAACGCAGTCCCGAATATTCGGGAGAGAGATTTACCTCGACAGATTTCTCGACTGCGTTGCACTCCGCTCGAAATGACGGTATAGCAGGATGATAAATTCTATTTACAGTTTACTTCTGCAAAAGTAAATTTGCCGGCTTCATAATTAATCGGTTTGCCTTTAACAAAATACGATCGGCCCAATGTGGTTTCAATCTGTGCAACGCCCATAATCAATTTACCATCTTTCTTTAAAAATGCCAGCGGATTGGTAAAAGCTTTAGTGGTATCGCCTCCGGTATTAAAGCGATAGTCAACCAATAAGGTATCGCCATTAAACTTCCCTGTTATCTTTCCATTATTCTGCGGTTTATCTGCATACTTCACCAATAGCGATCCCGTTACCTTGCCCGACAACATGGTTTTCACAATCATAGCGGCACTATCTTTCTCAAAAAAAGCAGCATAACAGCTTTGATTGATAACGGAATCCTTTTTTGCGGTATCGGCCTTTTTCTCTGATGAGTTACAGGCAAAAACAAATGGAACAGCGGCAAAAACGAGGTATAAAAGATTTCTTTTCATGTTTTCAGGATTAAGTTATAACAGGAAGATGAGCTTTTAGGAACATTTCCATAATAAAGATACAAAAAACCTTAAACGAAAAATGGGGCTAACCATTTGGCACCCCATCGAAATTGCTTTCACTTTAGATGAATCTAAAGCTTTCATTATTATATTTGGTTGTGGTTCTTCACTGTATGATTTTCAGGATTGTAGGATTTTAGAATCAAGCATTTATTGATCGTTTTCCATCTTCAATTCTTCCAACATTAACAACATTAAGGATTTAACACGGCCAAAAAATCCTTCGACTACGCTCAAGATGACAAACCGCTTTAGATTTTCCGCGTTAACAATCTTCATGGCTAACTTTTAAAACACTTGCTAATTGAAAATTGGTTATTGTTTATTCCCCCATCATCCATCCTACATCATCCATTTTCCATCTTACATCTTACTCCACTGCCGCCCTGAACATCAAAGCACCAACAGTTAAATTGGTGCGTGGATCAACTAGTATGGCTGAACCATTGGCGCGGTTATCGTCGTATAAATCAAAGGCTAAAGCATCGGCAGTTTTTACAATTACGCGGCCGATATCATTTAATTTAAATTCATCAGCCGCATGTTTCTCCAATGTATTGATATCAACTTTATGCAAAATTTCGCTGATTTTACACTTCGTGATCTTGCTGTTATGCTGAATGTTGTACATAATTGAAGTATCGAGTGCGCGGGTATCCATCCAGCAAAGGTCAGCCTCGATCAGTTTTGATTCCTGAGGTAAAGCAGAGGCATTTACAATGCTATCACCACGGCTAATGTCTACATCATCTTTTAAATGGATAATCACCGACTGACCAGCATGTGCAGCATCAAGTGTTTGATCAAAAAAATCGATTTTTTCTACGGTAGAACTGGCTCCTGATGGAAGAACTGTAACCTTATCATTTATGTTAAAGGTTCCGCTTAAAACCCGGCCGGCATAACCGCGGTAATCGTGCAGTTCTTCCGTTTGTGGTCTTACTACCCATTGTACAGGCATACGTGCCAGTTGCGATTTGTCTAAGCTATCGGTATCTACTTTCTCTAAGAAATGCAGCAAGCTTTCGCCTTCGTACCAGTCCATATTTTCAGAAGCCTGTACCACATTATCGCCTTTTAAAGCACTCACAGGAATATAAGTGATATCAGCCAGTTTTAACTGCTGAGCTAAAATTTTGTACTTCTCTATAATCGAACTGTAAACCGTTTCGCTGTAATCAACCATATCCATTTTGTTGATACAAACCACCACATGTTTAATTCCCAGTAAGGAAACAATATAAGAGTGGCGGATAGTCTGCTCCACTACACCGTTACGGGCATCGATTAAAATAATAGCCAGATTCGCCGTTGAAGCACCTGTAACCATGTTCCTGGTGTACTGGATATGCCCCGGGGTATCGGCTATAATAAATTTACGTTTTTCTGTTTGAAAGTATTTATAGGCTACATCAATGGTGATGCCCTGCTCGCGCTCTGCTCTTAAACCATCGGTAAGAATGGCAAGATCTATGGATCCGTCGTCGTTTTTGCGGTTAGAACTCTGTAAAGCTTCTAACTGATCGGCTAAAATAGAATCTGTATCGTATAACAAACGGCCAATCAGGGTACTTTTACCATCATCTACGCTGCCTGCTGTGAAAAATTTTAATATGTTCACGATTGTTGTAATGTTTTAATGTTGAAATGTTTTAATGCTTGGGTTGGCTTTTTTAGTATCGGGTATTTAGTATCGAGTATTAAGACATTAGTATCAAGAGAATTTTTCAATCTTGATACTTGATACTAAATACTTCATTCTCTCCTAAAAATACCCTCCCTTTTTCCTGTCTTCCATTGCGGCTTCAGAAACTTTATCGTCCATACGGGCACCACGTTCTGAAATTTTAGAGGCACTGATTTCCAAAATAATATCGTCGATCAAAAATGCATCCGATTCTACCGCAGCTGTGCACGACATATCGCCAACTGTACGGAAACGCACCTGTTTACGCTCAACAATATCCTCATTATCCATATTTAAAAACGGAGAAGCGGCCATCAATTGTCCGTTTCTGGTAATACAATCACGTTCGTGTGAAAAATAAATACTTGGCAGATCAATTTTCTCCCTGCGGATATAATTCCAGACATCTAATTCTGTCCAGTTGCTGATCGGGAACACCCGGATATTTTCACCTTTATGGATCTTACCGTTATAAATGTTCCAAAGTTCCGGGCGCTGACGTTTTGGATCCCACTGACCGAATTCGTCACGAACAGAGAAAATACGTTCTTTGGCCCTAGCTTTTTCTTCATCCCTGCGGGCGCCGCCAATACAGGCATCAAAACCGTATTTCGCAATCGTATCGAGCAAGGTTACTGTTTGTAAAGCATTTCTACTGGCATTTTTACCGGTTTGCTCTACCACTTTACCCTGATCTATCGATTCCTGCACTGAACCAATGATTAATTTTTCGCCAATTCTTTCTACCATTTGGTCACGGTAAGTGATGGTTTCTTCGAAATTATGGCCGGTGTCTATGTGTACCAAAGGAAAAGGAAATTTCCCCGGACGGAATGCTTTTTCTGCTAAACGAACTAAAGTAATCGAATCTTTCCCACCCGAAAATAACAAGGCCGGTTTTTCAAACTGACCTGCTACTTCACGCAAAATGTGAATGGCTTCGGCCTCCAGTTCATCTAAATAATCAAAATTATATGTACTCATTACAATTGTTGAAATGTTTAATTGTTGAATGATTGAATGTTAAATCGCTTAATTATTCAACTTGTTATATTTGTTGTTGTTGTTGTTAAGTTGAAAGGTTGCCGTGGTTAGCTCAATTGAGCGGTTCCCCATCATCCATTTCACATCTTCCATTTTACATTTTTCCTCAGGAAGCGGCATGTAAACCACATTCTTTTTTGCTCTGGTCTTCCCACCACCATCTTCCGGCCCTAAAATCTTCGCCCGGCTGTACTGCCCTTGTACATGGGGCGCATCCTATACTCGGGAAACCTTTATCGTGCAAGGTATTATAAACGATGTTATTTTCTTTAATGTAGGTTTTTACATCTTCCAAAGTCCAATCGAAAATAGGGTGAAATTTAACCAATTGATTGCCTTCATCCCATTCCAAATCGTGCATATCCTCACGATTGGCACTCTGATCGGCCCTGATTCCTGTTATCCAGATTTCGTTCCCTTTTAATGCTCTTTTTAAGGGTTCGATTTTACGGATGTAACAGCACTCCTTCCTGTTTTCTACCGATTCGTAAAAGCTGCTCGGGCCTTTGGTGTTCACCATATCCTGTAACAGCTCATTTTGCGGATAATAAGCATAGATCGGCTTGTTATAAATTTCGAGGGTACGGTTCCAAACGTAATAGGTTTCGGGAAACAGGCGACCGGTCTCTAAGGTAAAAACTTTGATCGGAATGTTATTGGCAAAAATCAAGTGGGTAATGGCCTGGTCTTCCCAGCCAAAACTGGTCGAAAATATAATACGGCCGGCATATTGATCTGCCAAAAACTTCAATTTATCAATTGTACTTAAACCTGCCAGTGCTGCTTTTATCTCCTCAAGGTTGTCCATCACTAAATTAATTTTAAAATAAACATAATTACGCTGCGCAAGCTTACAATCATTACGATAATTCCAACAGCTACCATAATGGTTTTTGCCGAAATTTTGTTCGATACTTTTGCCGCAATCGGCGATGCAATTGCACTACCGATAATTAACCCTACAACTGCTTCCCAGTGTTTGCCACCAAGCATGGTAAAAAAGGTAAGCGAACTGAGGGTAGCAATAAAAAAACGACTTATTTTTACAGTTCCCAATGAAAACAAAGGGTGACGACCGCCGGCAATCAAACTCGATAAAACGATCGATCCCCAGCCACCACCAAAAGCTGCATCGATAAAACCACCAAAAAAGCCCAACAAACCAATTTTCTTGATTTTCTGGTCAGCTTTTTTTCTTTTAATGTTAAAAGCTTTCATTAAAATAACAGCACCTAAAAATAAGGTGTAAACCGCAACAACCGGTTTAACATAACTGCTGTAATGTTCTAATGAAGATAAAATATAGGCACCTAATACCGCACCAATGATGGCCGGAAGAATTAATATCTTAAAAAGCTTCCAGTTTACGTTACCCATGCGGTAATGCATCCAGCCGGCAATCCCGTTGCTCATTACTTCCGAAATATGGATAGCCATACTGGCCGATGCCGGTGGTAAACCCATGGCCAGCGAAAAAGATGCCGTAGTAACGCCATACGACATACCGATTGCGCCATCAATTAAGGCAAATAAAAACCCTGCCCCTAAAAACCAGTAGAATAATGGATCTATATTAATCAGGAATGACTGAAACTCCGGCTCGGTATTCCATAAGGAAAGTCCGATTGCCCCAAGCAGTAAAACTGCAGCTACCCAGATCAACCATTTAATATTTCGCTCAGCAAAACTCTTTTTAGGATTGATTAAACTCTGGGTAACTTTATTAAGTTTTTTAACCTTTGCAGAAAAATCGCCGTTTAAAGTCTGACGCAAAGCACTCATATTCTGTAATGTTTCGTCCAGTTCTTCTGGCAAACCTTCGTTTAAAATCTGCTTTAAACGTTTGGCAATGGTAGGCGATTTTCCGTTTGTAGAAATCGCAATTTTTAAATCTCCTTTTTGAACGATTGATCCCAGGTAGAAATCGCAAAGTTCGGGTTTATCGGCTACATTAATCAGCAAACCACGCTCGTGCGTTACCTTTCTGATCTCTTCATTTAAAATATTGTTATTGGTTGCCGCGAAAACAATATCGATATCATCCAGGTCGTTGATATCAAAACTTTTCTGCTTCACCTTTATCAGCGGGTAATTTGCAATAAGTGCATAAACCTCAGGCGATACGATTTCTGCAACAATGGTAATGGTAGCACTGTGGCTATTATTTACAATCGCTGTTAATTTCTCGAGCCCGATATTACCTGCCCCAATTAATAATGTACGCAGCGTATTCAGCTTTACAAAAACTGGAAAAAGCTGGTTACCTTTTTCTTCCTCCGAAAAAGATTCTACATTATCAGGTTGGTTAGGCAATACTTGCATATTGTTTAATTAATTTCTTAAATGACGGATGTAATGATACAACTTCTCCAAAAATTAATAAAGCCGGGGCCTTAATATTTTCCTGTTGCACTAAACTTTCGATGGTTTCTACTACGCCTACAACTAATCGTTCATCCTCTGCCGATCCATTCTGCACTACGGCTGTTGGCAAATTGTGTTTGCCTGCGGCTTTAAAAATCTCTACAATCTTAGGCAGTTTTTTTAATCCCATCAGCACCACTACAGTAGCATTCGATTGCGCTGCCTGGTAAATATCTGCAGAAACTTCACCAGAAGTTGTAGTTCCGGTGATTACCCAGAAACTTTCGCTCATGCCACGATGCGTAACCGGAATCTGCTGTAAACCCGGTACACCGATCGAACTCGAAATGCCTGGAATTACACTTACCGGAATGCTGTATGATGCTGCATAATCCAGTTCTTCGTATCCCCTGCCAAAAACAAAAGGATCGCCACCTTTTAAACGTACTACATGGCCATAGTTTAAGGCATAATCGATCATTAATTTATTGATGGTATCCTGCGGATAAGAATGCTCACCCGAACGTTTTCCAACATAAACTTTAATGGCTTCTGCCGGGGCATGCTCCAATAAAGCTTCGTTGGTTAAGGCATCGTACAATACCACATCAGCAGTTTGCAATGCTTTTACGCCTTTTAAAGTCAGTAAATCCGGATCGCCGGGACCTGCGCCTAAAAGGGTAATTCTTGATTCTATATTTAATTTCTGATCGCTCATCTTATGTTTTAAATTTTGAATGATTGAAGTTTGAATGAGAGAATGTTTACCAGCGATTTTTAATTTTGAATGAGTGAATTTTGAATGAGTGAATGTGCTTACATCATGTATATACTTATCAGCAATTCAATCATTCATTAATTCTATCACTCAATCATTCATTAACTCTATCACTCAATCATTCACTCCTTCTATTTCGCTAATACCGCTCTTTTCTCCTTAATCTGATTTAAAAATTGACTGGCTTCTTCAAAATATTTTTTTGCAAACTCCTCAGTCGGTTCGTTTTTGTTGATCTGTAAAACCAGGTCTGAGAAATTGGTCGGTAAATTAAATTCTCCTGTTTCTACATAATGGTTATCAAACTCACGGATCACGCCAACCTGTGTACTGCTGTTTACGCCTTTATCCAACAATAAAGATTTTGCTGCGCTTACAAAAGTGCTGTAGGTATGGTAAATGGCATCGGCATAAGCAGCTTTATCCAGATTTTGTTTTGCCCAGCCAAATTTTTCGTCGGCTTCTAATAATAAAGTAGCTACTAAATCGATCACTACACCAGCACACTCACCCACACCAATCGCAGTTACAAATTCTTCAACGTGGCCCCAGTCTACAAATTCTTCTGTTTGCAGGTTGGTTAAATCGGCCAATGGTTTCAATAACTGATAAAAATGGTCTTTACCTTTTCTGTCATAATATTGGTGGAAGTTTTCATCTTCCTGGTTATTGGCTTTAAAATCATTTAAAATGAAATGTAAAACACTTGTTGCCCTTTTAGATGGCACTTTAATTACACGTTCAGCCACACGGCCAACTCCGTTACCAACCGTACCGCCACCCAGCATTACCTGAACAGCCGGAACCACTTTGCCTTCAGCTTTTACCGAACTTCCGTGGAAACCAATTTCAGCCAAACCATGCTGACCGCAAGAGTTCATGCAACCACTAATTTTGATCTTAATGTTTTTCTCGTAGATAAATTCAGGGAAGTCGGTATAAATTACTTCCTCTAAAACCTCTGCAAGCGTCATAGAGTTCGAAATACCCAAATTACAGGTATCCGTACCCGGACAGGTGGTAATATCGGCCAAACTATCAAAACCGGCAGTGGTAAAACCAATTTTATTTAGCGCGGCATATAAAGAAGGTAATGCTTCCTTACGCACAAATTTTAATAATAAGCCCTGGTTTTGGGTAATCCTGATTTCATCGGCAACATACAACCTGATGGCATCAACAAAAGCCCTTGCTTTATCGGTTTTAATATCGCCCACCTGAACTTTTACATACACGCCATAAAAGCCGGCCTGTTTTTGTTTAATTACGTTGGTAGCTAACCAGTGTTTATAATGTGCCTCATTCAAAATTTCTACCGCAGGATATTCCTGTTCTAAAGGTAAAATGGGTTGAGGAACAGTATTAAGATCTATTTTAAAGGTTTTTACCTTATTGGCAATACGTTCTTCGGCAACCAAACGTAGTATTTCTTCCAATCCTAATTTCTGAACCAGGTATTTTAAACGCGCTTTGTTACGGTTACTGCGTTCGCCATAACGATCGAACACGCGGAGTACAGACTCGGTAAAAGGAATTAACTGATCTTCAGGTAAAAATTCATGAACGGCATTGGCAAGGAAAGGCTGCGCACCTAAACCACCGGCAAATAAAACTTTAAAACCACGTTCGCCATTTTCGTTAATTTTCGGAATAAAACCTAAATCATGGATATAGCTGAAAGCCGTATCCCTATCGCTTGAAGAAAAAGAAATTTTAATCTTGCGGCCCATTTCCTGACAGATCGGGTTACGCAAAAAGTAAGCAAATACTGCCTGCGCATAAGGCGAAACATCAAAAGGTTCTTCTGCATCGATACCCGAATTCGGAGAAGCGGTTACATTACGCACCGTGTTTCCACAGGCTTCGCGCAGTGTAATATCATCCTGCTCCAGTTTAGCCCAAAGCTCGGGTGTTCTATCTAAACTCACATAATGGATCTGGATATCCTGACGCGTGGTTAAGTGCAGGTTACCGCTTCCGTATTCATCGGCAATATCGGCAATGCGCAATAACTGCTTAAAAGTTACCTTACCAAATGGCAGTTTAATGCGCACCATTTGTACGCCTGGCTGTCTTTGTCCGTAAACACCTCGGGCCAAACGGAGGCTCCTAAACTTTTCGTCGTGGATGGTGCCATCTCTAAAAGCTTTAATCTTATTCTCTAAATCGATGATGTCCTGCTCGACAATCGGATTTTCGAGTTCTGTTCTGAAACTTTGCATATGTGTTGTTAGCTTTATTCAAAAAATGCCTCCCTGTTACCGAGAAGCATTCAATATTTTATACATAAAATTATCTGTAGGCTCCTGTTACTGCGTTTTACAACAACAGCACATAATTTGCCTAGCGGTTAATTGTTTAGGTATAAAATTGAAGTTCATACGCCAAATATATAAAGTATATAGGAATAGTCGTAATTTATTATGAAAAAATTTACATTAAAGAAACGTCATTTCTACCGGAGGGTACCTGAATGGAGAAATATATGTGTTAAAAGGCTTAATAATAAAGTTAAAACTGCCAACCGGAAATTGAAAACTGATAATTGAAAACTGATAACTGCAAACTGATAATTGATTCGGGCGTTCCCCAAGCTACGCAAGGGTCGGGCTTTTCAGGGCTGCGCTTCGCTCCGGTACCGATGAAAGATCGGTACTGAACCCTTACAATCCCTAACGCAACTGCCGCTGTTAAATAAACCCGATTGAAGTGAACATTCCGATTCTTTACAGATAAATCGGCACTACATTAGCATCGGAATAAAACGGAAAGCGGGACTAAAATCCCCTATGAAAAACTGAACTTTCATTTACAAAAAAATCCTAGATTCGATAAACGAATTTGGGATTAATATTTTGAAATCTAGTGCTTACGCTCGTTTCTAACCAGCGTTGTATAATTTATCGTTTACAAACGATAGAATCGTATAGCTATTGATGCACTCGTTTGGAAACGAGTGCAAGCGTTTCCTTGAAAATAAATATTACAAATTAATAATTCCGATTTTCAGGTTATCCTCGCGGCCAATTACATCGGCGATACTGGTTTCGGTTAAAACCTTTAGTGTGGCATCCCTTACATCAATAAACGCACTTCTGATGCCGCATGTTTTCTCATCAACACATTCATCACATTTGTGGTAAAAGTTTAAACTTGCGCATGGCACCATTGCAATAGGGCCATCGGTTACACGCATTACGTGTACTAATAAAATTTCTTCAGGTTTTTTGTTTAAGCTGTAACCACCGCCTGCTCCTTTTTTACTGTATAAAAAGCCGGCATTTCGCAGATCAAGAAGGATCTGTTCCAGGAATTTTTTAGGGATATGCTCCTCCTCTGCAATTTTCGAAATCTGCATTGGTGGTTTATCTAAATTTTTACCTAGCGCAACAAGCGCTTTAATGGCATATTTTGTTTTTTTGGACAGCATATTCGCACAAAGCTAATAAAAGAAAGTAAATTATAAAATATGCAACAGGAAGTTGATTTTAATTCAACAAACTATCATATTCATAAATATAACGCATTAAAACAGAAATTGCTTTAATCAAAGAAGCGTAAAAATAACCGGTCACCGTAACACCAGGTTATTATCGGCGTTTAAATTCTATTTTTACCATATATACTGATTACAGATTTTTAACAATGAGAAGAAAACTCAATCTATTGCCGCTCCTGATAGTTGCATTCATATTTTTTGTCTTAAATGCCTATGTATTATCGGGCCTGGGCACCATTAATCAATCAAGTTTACTTAGCCCAATTTTTTGGGTATTTATTATCGGTTTAACTTTTGCCTTGTTTTTCGCCATTCAACAAATGCGGATTCAGGGAATAAATAAGTTCTTCCAGATTGTTAGTCACGCTTTTTTGATTGTTTTTGCCTCAGAAATTGTTTTCGCCTTTTTTCTGCTCCTTGGCGATATTTACCGCTTACTGATTGGCTTAGCCACTAATTTTGAACCGGGAGGCTTTCATATTGCAGGCCGCAGCAGCTACTGGGTCGATTTTGCCTTTATTATGTTCTGTTTAACCATCGCTTTGTTTGCTTATGGCATTACCCAGGGCAAATATGCCTACCGGGTAATTAAACATACGCTGTATTTCGACGATCTACCCGCCGCTTTTGACGGTTTTACACTTACGCAGATTTCTGATGTACATGCCGGAAGTTTTACCAACCCTAAAGCAGTACAAAAAGGAATCGACATGATCAACGACCAAAAAAGCGACCTCTTTGTTTTCACCGGAGATTTGGTGAATAATGCTTCTTCAGAAATAGTGCCTTACATCGGCCATTTCTCCCAGATTAAAGCACCTTTCGGACAGTTTTCTGTTTTAGGCAACCACGATTATGGCGATTATATCAAGTGGCCAAGTGAAGCAGATAAAATCCAGAATTTAAACCAACTGAAAGCTTACCACAAAGAACTGGGCTTTAAACTTTTACTGGATGAACATGTAGAGTTGCATAAAAACGGCGAAAAAATCATCCTTGCGGGAATAGAAAACTGGGGAATCGGTTTCGGGGAACGCGGCGACTTGAATAAAGCGCTTCAAAATACAGATGTGAACGATTTTAAAATTCTTTTATCTCACGACCCATCACATTGGGATGCACAGGTAAAAAACTATCCTTCTAAAATCCAGCTATCCTTAGCAGGGCATACGCACGGTATGCAATTTGGTATCGAAGCTTTTGGGATTAAATGGAGCCCGGTAAAATACCGTTACAAACACTGGGCAGGCATTAAAACCGAAAATGGCCGCTATTTAAATGTGAACCGCGGTTTTGGTTTCCTCGGTTTTTCAGGCCGGATCGGGATCTGGCCGGAGATTACAGTGATTGAATTGAAAAGGAAGTAAAAATCGTCATTGCCTACTATTCTTTCCAACAAAAAGGTCGTCATCTCGACTGAAACGCAGTGGAATGGAGAGATATACCTAGATAGATTTTGCTTCGCAGAGCCTTCGGGTTCTCGACTTCGTTGCACTTCGCTCGAAATGACGACCTATAAAAATAAATGCCGTGGTCTGTGTCCCCACAGATCACTTGAAATAAAATCTGGATTGGTTGGTGAGACACCAACCAAGGAGTCTATCTAGTAATTAAGCGTATATGTTAAATTATACGTACGGCCGCGACCTGCATAATAAAATGTTTCTGGTTTTGCCAAAGCTTGGTATAACAATACCGAACGCTGGCTCCAAATGGTTTGATACTCTTTATTCAACAGATTTTGTACACCAATTGATAAGCTTCCGGTAAATATTTTAACCGATCCCAATAAATCAACAGTGGTGTATCCTTTTAACTCATATTCTACCGGCTTATTTTGAACGACAGAAATACCTTTCGAATCAAATGAATGGAAAATCTGTGCTTTTAAACCGAATAATTTTCCATTATAGCCTAAATAACCAGCCAGTTTAGATGGACTAGCTACGGTAACATCCTGTAAAGACCAGGTTTCATCGGTATTCTGTTTTTGTGTTTTAATGTATAAACCGTTTGCTCCCGCCTCGAAACCATTTTTCAGGTTTAGCGATAACGAACCTTCAACACCGATATTTCTTACTTTTTCGTCAAAAACTTCAATATTGAAAGTGCTGTTTGTTTTCACGTTTTTATCAGATAAAGCATAAAAACCAGCTACCTGAGCATTAAATATACCTGTACGGTAACGGTAACCAGCTTCATATTGTTCTGTTTTAATACCAGTTAAAGGGGAACTGGCCACATTGATAGAGTTACCCAAATTAAAGTTGGTACCTGCCAAAGTATAACTTCCCTGTCCGTAATATTTTGCCGGATCGGCTAAGTTAAAGCCTTGCGAAAAGTTAACCCAAACCTGTTGTGGCGCGTTGATTTTTACGACTAAACCACCATTTAGCAAGTTTACATCGTAATGGTTTTTACCACCCGCAATTGGTGTAGCTGTTCTGCCTACACCATAAGCCAAAGGCACTGAAGCTGTCGTCCCCACAAAATCGCCAACTTTAACAAACATACGTTGCTGACGCACACCTCCTGATAAACTTAAAAAGTCAGTTACTTTAACCTGTGCCTGTAAAAAGCCAGATAAACCATTCACCCTGAAATTAGGATAACGTGCAATGGTTGCCACGGTGGCATTGGTAAGTCCACCTGATGTAGCAGCCTTTACCCTATCAAACAAGGCTTGTTGTGCATTAAAGTTTTCATTGTCGGCATCTACACCGTAAGTAAGGTTTACCTTGTTCCAGTCTTTATTTAATACCAGTTTTAAGGCGCTGTAATTGGTATTCTGGATGGATGAACCGCTGTAAAGTACGCCGGGTATAGCCGCCTGCCCCGGGAATGGGTGGAAGCTAAACTGCTCGTTTCTGGCTGCTGCCTGGATATAAAGCGTTTGTCCGCCTAAAATTTCGCTTGCCTGATAGTTGGCATTGATATTTGCCCTGCTCGTTTTTGGATCAACATCTGATGAATAACCGTTTCTCATTTCCAAAACTGCCGGATTTGATAATAAACCAGCGTAGTTTGTGCCTAAAAACAAGTCTTTATCTCCGCGGTAACCCGAATTATAATACTGGCCGTTTACCGTTATTTTTTGATAATCGGTTAATCTAAATTCGGTACTTCCGAAGAAATCAAACGATTGGTTATATTGTAAATCAGTTTGGGTAATGTCGGTAAAAATCTGTTTTCCGTCTGCACCATAAGCCGCATTGTTTTTCTGGAAAGCCATACCGATACGTCCGTTCCAATCTTTGCTCCCACCCGAAATGGCTTGAGCTACACGTACATCATGATCACTTTTTTCTTTTAATCCGCTGCGAACACCAACCTGTGTGGTAAAACTTGGCTGACTGTCCTGCCCTTTTTTAGTGATGATATTGATGATCCCACCTGTTGCACCACCGCCATAAACAGCGCTTGCACCAGATAAAACCTCAATACGCTCAATGTTAAAAGGATCAATCGATTCGAACTGACGGCTAACCCCACGGGTACTGTTTAAAGATACCCCATCAATCATCACCAATGCATCTCTGCCACGTTGGTTTTGGCCATAGTTGGTACGTCCTTCGGGGCCGGCATCCAAACTCGGGATCAATTGCGCCAAAGATTGCTTTAAAGGAATACCTGCCCTTGCCTGCTCCTGGATTTTTGCAACATCTACCACCCAAACGGTACCTGGTATTTCGCTGATTTTGGTTGGCTTACGCGATGACACCACCACAACCTCCTGCATATTTGAGGTTGGACTTAAGCTAAGGGTTAAGTTAACCGTTTGGTTATTAGCTAAATTAACTTTTTGTAATACAGTGGTATAACCTACATAACTTACCTGTAAAACGTAAGCACCTTCGGTTAATTTCAGTTCGAAAGTTCCATCTGCATTAGTTGTAGCGGAGTTGCCCTTTCCTTCCACTTTAATATTTGCCCCGGCCAAGGGAGCAGTTTCTCCAAGCACTTTACCAGTTACGGTCTGCGCTTTGCCTGTAAGGATAAACCCACAGATTAAGATTGCAATTAAGTATAGATTCTTCATTAATGATTATTTTTTTGCGCAAAGCAATCATTAATTTAGATTAAATCCAAATAAAATGAATTAATTTTTATCACAATGCACCTAACAAACGTTTGATAAAACCAATACAATAGACTTATTAACAATGTGTTAAAAATATTTAAAATATTATTTTTAATCAATCTAAATAAACACATACCTTAGCAACCGAAATATTTTGCTAAAAACGATTACTAAGTTCGAAGCATCCTCCTAACTAATTATTCATACAAAGCTGGCTTTTAAAGCTGGGTGGTTATTGCCTTAAACCTTAAATTTTGAAAAAATAAAAAAATGTTTGCACCAGACCTCGAAAAACATGAACTTATCGATTTCCTCACGGAAAGTCCGACGAAGGAAATCTTTCACCACGAAAACGAAGAAGAATACCTCCACGCAGTAGGGAAGGTTACCCAGGCCGTAAAAAAATTCCTTCACAACAATCAAAAGCCATTTAGCGGGGTAACTCCTGTACAGTTAAGGCACTTGTTTGATGCGGTTGAATTTGAAAAAACGCACGACAATTACGATTCGCTGCTTAAAGAAGTAGAAGAACTTTACACGAATCATGCAGTTGCTTTCCACCATCCCGCCTACATTGCCCATTTAAACTGTCCGATTGTAATTCCGGCCGTAGCTGCTGAAGTGATGATTTCGTCGATCAATTCATCGATCGATACCTGGGATCAAAGCGCTGGCGGAACATTGATTGAACAAAAACTGATCGAATGGACCTGCGATCAGATTGGTTACAGCAAAAAAGCAGATGGTATTTTTACCAGTGGCGGTACCCAAAGTAATTTAATGGGACTTTTACTGGCGCGAGATCATTATGCCATTACCGTTCTAAACCACAACATTAAATTAAATGGTTTACCGCAGGAAGCCTCCAGATTCAGGATTTTTGTTTCGGAGAAGGCGCATTTCAGCATCCAGAAAAACGCTTCGCTGTTAGGTTTGGGTGAAAAATCGGTAATCAAAATTAAAACCGACCGCAGTTTCAGGATGAACACGGTTTTACTGGAAGATGCCATTAAACGTGAAATTGCGTTTGGCAATATTCCCATTGCGGTGGTGGGTACAGCAGGTACAACTGATTTCGGAAATGTAGATCCTTTGAAAGAACTGGCTTCTATCAGCAAAAAATACAACACCTGGTTCCATATCGATGCGGCTTATGGCTGTGGGTTATTATTGACCGATAAATACCGCAGTTTACTCAATGGCATTGAGCTGGCCCATTCGGTTACGGTTGATTACCATAAATCTTTCTTCCAGCCGGTAAGCAGCAGTGGTTTTTTGGTGAACGATAAAAAATATTTCAACCTGATTACCCACCACGCCGATTATTTAAATCCTAAAGACCATGATGAAGATGGTTTGCCAAACCAGGTGAATAAATCGATACAAACCACACGAAGGTTTGATGCATTAAAACTTTGGTTTACGCTCAGGATGATGGGCAGAAATAAACTGGGAGGCTATTTTGATACCATTATTGAAACCGCAGCTCAAATTGCCGACCGCTTAAATTTCGACAGTGATTTTGAACTAATGAATGAATCAGATATCAGTGCGCTGGTTTTCCGCTACCGTCCGAAAAATGTTCGTCTGGATGTTTGCGCCATGAACCAGTATATTAAAAAATCCATGTTCAGCGAAGGAAAAGCCTTAGTGGCAGGCACCAAAATTAACCAGCAATTCTACCTCAAATTTACCCTACTTAACCCGCTTACTACCATGAGCGATATTGAAAACATTATTAAAATTATTAAAAAACATGGAAACGAATATGTTAGACTCAACCAGGCTTCAGCAGATTTCAGAAGAAACTAATTTTAATGCCCTTTTAAACAGTTATTGCAGAGAATTTAGTAACTGGAGCCGTTATGTGGGCATTCCAAAATATGATGCTCCGCTCGCTAATTACCTGTTTACCACAACCGACCGTTTGCATATCAGGTTCGATTTCAGCTCCATTGGTTTTGAAGTATATGCACCGTTAAAATTTTATGCCGATAGCGGTCGCCATGTGTTTAATTTTCCGGTAATAGAACGCAATATTGCTACAGATGCAATCAATCCGATCAGCATTTACCGCTTTATGGAACTGGCTATTCAGTTTAGTGCCGAAGAATTTCCTAACGCCAATACTAAGATTATTAACGAACGTTTAACCAACAGTGTTGAAAATCTGGAGGCATTTCTATCTTATTTTAAACAGAATGGCAAACCGGTAAATTTCCCTAAAATGAGTTTTATTGAGGCTGAGCAATCCTTATTTTTAGGTCACAATGCCCATCCCCTTCCAAAAGGTAGAGCTGGTTTTAACAGCAAGGACGAACTTTTCAAATTTTCACCAGAAACCCAGGGCAAATTCCAACTGGCCTATTTTTTAATTGCCGGCGATAACATTACCGAGAAAAATGCAGAAGGTTTCGATATTACCGATCTTTTCAGGATTGAACTCTTAGATAGCGGAAATGCAGATTTAATTGCTTTATTGGATCAATATCCTAACCATAAAGTGGTACCCATGCATCCCTGGGAAGCGGATTATCTGTTAACATTGCCAACGGTGCAGGCCATGGAAGGTGAAAAATTATTATTCTACCTTGGTTGTTTTGGAGAACCGTACACCCCAACTTCTTCGGTAAGAACCGTTTACAATGCAGCGAGCGATTGGATGCTGAAGTTTTCCTTACATGTAAAAATCACCAACTCACAACGGGTTAACCTGGTAAGGGAACTTCACCGTGGTTATGATGTAAGTAAATTATTAAAAACAGAATACGGCAAAGCAGCTAAGGCCGAATTTCCGGAGATTGAATTTATTACCGATCCTGCATTTATCACCGTGAACTATCAGGGCGAAACCATTGATGGATTTAACATCAGCATCAGACATAATCCTTTCAAAGGAGAAGATGCCGGCAAAAATGTAAGCCTATTGGCGGCGCTTTGTCAGGATGGTTTACTGGGTCAGAAACCGAGGATTGCACACGTAATTGAGGAGGCATCTATCAATAAAAACAAAACAGTTGCTTATACTGCAGTAAACTGGTTTAAACAATACCTTCACCTTTGTGTGGCTCCAATTGTTGGCCTTTACAACAATTTTGGGATGGCTTTTGAGTTTCACCAGCAAAATGTGATGCTCGAACTAGATAAGGATTTTTATCCTGCCAAATTTTATTTCAGGGACAACCAGGGTTATTTCTTCAGCGACGCTAAAGCCGAAGCCTTAGAAGCCGTTTATCCGGGCATTGCTGCCGAAAGCGGATCGATTGTTCCGAACGAATATATTATTCCTAAATTAACCTATTATCTGCTCATCAACAACATTTTAGGAGTGGTAAATGCTCTTGCCAGTAATGGTTTGGCTGATGAAAAAACTTTGATCGATCTGGTTTACCTGGAATTTAAACAATTTGAAAACAGTGATACCACCGGTCTGGTCGATTATATCATTAACCGCCGCAGCTGGGAAGTAAAAGGCAATTTATTAACCAATCTTTGCAATATTGATGAAGCTAGTGCACCGATCGATAATCCGGCCATTTACCGTGAATTTCCAAACCCGCTGTCTAAATATTTCTTTTCTGAAAACCTCATTAAACCACAAACAAAAGAGGTGCTTTACAGCAGATTTTTCCCTAAAGAAAATGTAACGATCAACATCCGTCCGTTCAATATTGACCGCGATCTGGAAATGGTACACGATTGGTTTAACCAGGAACATGCCAAACCGATCTGGAAAATGGATGGCCCGATTAAAGGCCTGGAGTTATTTTACAGAACGTTATTGCCAAATGATGCTTCGCACAGTTTTATTGGTGAAATAAATGGTGAACCGACCTTTACGATAGAGCCTTACTGGCCGATGCGCGATGGCGTTGGTGCATGTTATGAAGCCTTAACAACCGATTATGGCGCACATTTACTGATTGCTCCTACGGATAAAGACAAGAAATTTAGTTTTGAAACCGGACAAGCCTTGATGGATTTCATTTTTGAACAACCAGAAGTGGGTAAATGTATCGGTGAAGCCGCAGTTGAAAGCCGGGCGATGCACATTTTTGTAACCAGATTAGGTTTCAAATTAGAGAAAGTAATCCAGATGCCTTATAAAATGGCCAACCTGACTTTTTGTTACCGCGACTGGTATTGGGATAAATTTCCTGAAGCCAAAGCTTACGCCATGATGAAAACAGCACAATTTGAAACGGAGGAAATATAATGCAGGAACAGAAAATATATGATATTGTAGGTATTGGAATCGGTCCATTTAATTTAGGTCTGGCCGCTTTATGTGCACCGATAGAAAGCTTATCTACTTTATTTTTAGATCAGGCGAACGAATTTAACTGGCACCCGGGCATGATGTTGAGCGATGCGACTTTGCAGGTACCTTTTATGGCCGACCTGGTTACCATGGCCGACCCAACCAGTCCGTACAGCTTTTTAAACTACCTGAAACAAACCGATCGCCTTTATAAATTTTACATCAGGGAAGATTTTTTCGTGCTGCGTAAAGAATATAACGCTTATTGTAAATGGGTAATTACCCATTTAAAAAATTGCCATTTCGGACAAAAAGTAAGCAATATAAACTATGCTGACGGCATTTATCAAATTGAAAAAACAGATCAGGCCACCGGAACGATCGAAATTATTTTTGCAAAAAAAATAGTGCTCGGAACAGGAACTGCGCCTAAAGTGCCTGCTTTTATTGATCCAACCGTTCATCAATATGCCATACACTCGTCAGAATATTTAAAGTTTAAACAGACTTTACTGGAACAAAAAACGGTAACGATTATCGGCTCAGGACAAAGTGCCGCAGAAATTTTCTACGATCTGTTGCCTGAAACGGAGAATGGTTTAAAACTGAAATGGTTTACCCGTCCGGATCGCTTTTTCCCAATGGAATATTCGAAGTTGACTTTAGAGCTTACTTCGCCTGAATATGTAGATCATTTTTACAATTTGAGCGATGCTAAACGAAAACAACTTTTAAGTAAACAAAATTCTTTGTTTAAAGGGATCAATTTCGAACTGATCAACCAGATTTTCGATAAACTTTACGAATTAAGCGTTGATGGCGAAAAAATCAATGCCGAACTGATGCCAAACTGCCAGTTAAACAACCTAACGGTGAACAATGATGGTAGCTACCAGCTCGATTTTTACCATGCCGAAAGCGAAAAAGATTTTACGGTTGATACAAATGCTGTGGTATTGGCAACGGGTTACAAATATAACGAGCCGGGCTTTTTATCGGCCATTAACGACCGGATTGCACGCAAT
Source organism: Pedobacter sp. 22226 (assembly GCF_052045455.1). Lineage (NCBI taxonomy): Bacteria > Pseudomonadati > Bacteroidota > Sphingobacteriia > Sphingobacteriales > Sphingobacteriaceae > Pedobacter > Pedobacter sp. 22226. Next base: position 221,421 of record NZ_JBQEPB010000011.1, read on the forward strand.
GCCGATGGACTTTTTCAGGTGCACCGCAATTATGCCATTGATGTAAATGGAAACGAAATTTTTGTGCAAAACGCCGAACTGCATACGCACGGATTTGTCACGCCTGATCTGGGTATGGGTGCTTATCGCAATGCATCTATCATCAATGCCATTTTAGGCTTCGAAATCTATCCGGTAGAAAAACGGATCGCTTTCCAGCAGTTTAGTATAAATGGAGAGGAAGAGAAAGTGGAATTTACTGAAGCGGATTTACAATTGGCTGGTCGGGATTTGTAAATAGGGTCCCGATTGCAAATCGGGACCAACAAGACCACGTTGGTCGGGATTTATAATCCCGACCATTGAGAACCGGATTTAAAATCCGGGGTACAACAAGCCCGGATTACAATCCGGACTAACAACTTAAAAAATTAAATACCATGAGTTACAACAATTTCAATCACATAAAACCTTTAAAAAAAGAAGTTTGGGATAAGGTAAACCTAAACTATATTGCAAAATCGATCGTGGAACTGATGCACGAGAAACTGGCAGAACCAACATTAGTGAATACAAATGAAGATGGTGTTGTCAATTTCCGTTTGGCTACTGATTCTGAGGATATCTACTATACTTTCTCTGGTCAGCAGCGCGCTTTGGATTACCTGCACATCGACAAACAAAGTATTAAAAAGTTTGTAAATGGCGAAAGTGTAGCGGTAAAAAATGCCCCGGCCTTTTATACCGAACTGCAGCAAACCTTTGGTATTAAACCATTTACCCTAGCCCATTTTATTGAAGAAACCTTAAATACTTTGTATGCTGATGCTTATATCCACGAAAAAGGCAGGTTAACCGCTGATGAACTGGCCAATGCAGATTACCAGACGATTGAACATCAGATGGATGGTCATCCATGGGCTACGATCAACAAAGGCCGTATTGGCTTTAACCACAGCGATCAGGGCAAATATGCACCCGAAGCTGCACAGCGTACACAATTGGCCTGGTTGGCGGTACACCGATCAAGGGCACAATTTAAGAGCATCGAAAGCATTTCTCCTTTTTCTTTTTATAACGAAGAATTGAGTTTAAAACAGGTTCACGATTTTAACCAGGTATTGATCCGGCAGGAATTAAACCCCGAAGATTATTTCTTTATCCCAGTACACGAATGGCAGTGGAACAATAAAATTGTATTGCAACTGGCGCATGATATTGCCCATCAGCTAATTGTACCTGTTGGCCTTGGTAACGACGAATACATGTGCCAAAACAGCATCCGTACTTTCTTTAATGTGAGTGAACCTAAAAAACATTATGTAAAAACGGCCATTTCGATATTAAATACCTCGATTTTCAGGGGATTATCGCCTAAAAAACTGGCTATTGCACCAAAAGTTACCCAATGGGCAAAAGACATGCTGCAGGGAGATGAATACCTGAAACAAACCCGAGTAGTTCTTTTAGGCGAAGTAGCTACGGTAGCTTATACCCATCCGCAATACAGTGAAATTCCGGGTTCGCCGTATCAATACCAGGAGTTTTTAGGTGCCATCTGGCGCGAAAGTGCTGAAAATTACCTGCTGGAAGGCGAAAATATCATGACGATGGCCAGTTTACTTTATGTGGACGATAATGGCAAAAGTATGGTGCAGGCACTGATCGAAAAATCTGGATTAGACGCTTCAAGCTGGTTAAACGCTTATTTATCGGCTTACTTGAAACCGGTGTTGAGGATTTTCTATAAACATGCCTTTTTCTTTAGTCCACATGGTGAAAACACGATTCTGGTCATGAAAAATGGTGTTCCGGAGCGCATTATCATTAAAGATTTTGTGGAAGAAATTGTATTAACAGAAGAATCGAAAGCTAAATTACCGAATGACCTTGTTGACGTTTTAAGAGAAATCAACGATGAACTGGCACCATTATTCATCCTTTCGGGCATATTTGATGCGGTATTCAGGTATCTGGGCAATATTTTCTATAGTTATGTAGGAATGGACGAAAAACAGTTCTGGCGTCAGGTGGCTGATGTAATTTTAGAGTTTCAGCAGGAAAATCCAGAATTATCGTCAAAATTTGAAAAATTCGACCTTTTTGTACCAGAATTTATCAGGGTTTGCATTAACAGGGTAAGGTTGTTAACCCATGGTTACAGCGAAAGCACGGATGTTCCTGTTCCTGAATTGATTGGCACTCTGGTTAATCCGGCCGCAGAGGCGCTTAAAGAGGATGTTTTGGCGTAGCTAAATTCATACTATTATCGTCATTTCGAGCGGAGCAAAGCGAAGTCGAGAAATCTGTCTCGAGTTAGATTTCTCCATTCCACTGCGTTCCAGTCGAGATGACGACTTTATTATCTTAAACTATAAAAATAGTTAATTTCTTTAAATAATGTTATCTTGCTTTTAAATCCTTAAAGCATGAAAACATTACTATTTATATTCTTATCTGCACTTTTATTCGAAACACCAACGATTGAAAAAGACCGCGATCGCTGGAAACCTTACTATACGGATACGGCTCCTTCAAAAATCGCCGATCAATGGTATCTTCCGTTTGATGTGGCCAACCGTAAAAAGGTAAACAACATCAAAATCATCAGCATTTTTGGTGATCACCGCGATAGTTATGTTAAAGGGCATATCCATACGGCAATCGATATTAACCCTGTACAACCAAAGGCAAAACTGGTGAATGTTTACGCTATGGCTAATGGAATAGTGTGTTCTGTTCATTTGAGCGAAAACCAGCGCACGGTTGTGGTTAAGCATAAATTACCGAACGGACAGATGATGTTTACCTCTTACAAACATTTAAAAGAAGTTTATGTAAGCAATGGTCAGGCGGTTGATCAGAATACCAAACTGGCCAGGTTATTTACCCCACAGGAAAGCAAAAAATATGGTGGAGATTATCATCATCTTCATTTGGAAATCAGAAAGAAATTTGATGATTACGGCTGTGCAAGCTGGTTAACTTTTAACAATACGCAATTGAATGATCGGTTTTATAATCCGCAAAATTTTATTATGGAGCATGTTAAATAAAGTTTTGGTTGGTGGGACACCAAGCAAGAGAATTGACACCAACTAATAGAAGAGCGGTCTGTGGAGACACAGACCACGGCCATTGGACCTTTAGTATTTTGGTCCGTGGGGACACGAACCATGGCGATAGTTTTGGTCGGTGAGACACCAATCAATAGAAGAACGGTCTGTGGAGACACAGACCACGGCGATATAGAAGTCAAATTTGAATAGCCACCCTGCCAATAAACTTGACTTTTCTTTTGAGAGGAAATAAGGAAAGTTTCAGTTGGTGAGACACCAACCGATAGAAAAATACTCATACCTGAAACCAAAACTCTTTGCTACTTGTTGATTAAGAAAACGCTCGTAACTAAAATTTGATTGTTATGTACGTAATCTTAGGCGCGTCTGGTCAGGTCGGATCAGCAATTATGGATCATTTATTGGATAAAAAACTACCCGTTAAAGCTGTTATTCATCATCCTGAAAAAGCTTCAGAAATAAAAGAAAAGGGAGCCGAATTAGCGGTTGCTGATGCCATGGATTTAAATTCATTAATTGATGCTTTTAAAGGCGGAGATACACTGTTCGTTTTAACACCTGAAACCGGAAAGAATGAGGATGTGTTGGGTGAAACTAAAACCATTCTCGAAAATTATCATAAAGCAATCCAACAATCTTCGATTAAAAAAGTGGTCGGTTTATCATCCATTGGTGCGCAATATGATAAAGGCACAGGGAATTTGTTAATGTCGCACATGCTGGAGCATGCCTTTGAAGACCTGGATATCCCGCAGATATTTGTCAGACCGGCTTATTACTATAGCAACTGGCTTTTACAAATGCCCGAAGCTAAAAAAAGCAGCATATTACCTACTTTTTACCCAACTGATTTAGCTATTCCAATGATTTCGCCTATGGATGTGGCCACGTTTGTAGCCGATGTGTTGGTAAAAGATGATGAATCGAAAATCTACGAGATTGTTGGACCTGAAAAGTTAAGTTCGGATGATGTTGCTGCCGCATTTTCTACAGTTTTGAATAAAGAGGTAAAAGCAAAACAGATTCCGCATGAAAATTGGGATGAAACGCTGGAAAAGATAGGTTTTTCGCCGGATGCAAGGAAAAATTTTATCGAAATGACCGAAACTGTTGTGAACGGGAATACGGATCCTGAGAATAACGGAACAACACTGGTTAAGTTGAAAACAAGTATTTCGGAATATTTAGAAAATGTTGTTTGATTTTGATGGTGCCTGATGTTTCCATCTGACACCATTATTATCATATTACAATTTTAATCTTTGTTCCGCATGGATCCATTGCCATCTTTATGGCCCCATGTTAAACTTATAATCAGTACAATAGAGGTTAATGTGTAGAGCATCGTTTAGTTTATTTGGTTTATACCTTAAACGGGTGCTCCGATAAAAACGCGACAATTACTAAAAAAAACTTATAAAGCTGACCAGTATTCCGCAGGTTAAAGAAATTTAGAATTTAATCTTTAACGTGCACTTTTTTCGGTTTTCATCGTTGGTCAAGCCATCAGGCAGGGTGATGCGCAACCCTTTTGTATCCTGCTTCCATTTTATTTTAAACCCTTCATCCTCCATAAACAATTCTTTTACTTTTAAAATGGCTGTAGACAGCGACTTAATAATCAGTTCGCCATAATTGAATTCCAAGAGTTCGATGTTGAGTTCGTCTGCTTCTCCGGAGTAAAAGATAATTGGATTTACTTCATAAATATGAAGCTGATTACCGCTTTGCTCATCGGTTTTTAAAGCAATTTTTCTGCTTACAGCCATTTTTGATTGATTTAAGCTTAAAGTTTTAAACTTTTTTTAGGCGGAAAACTTTGGTTTCGTGAGCGGTTACTTCACCTGTCCATTGGTTATTTTTGCCAATCATTTTATGCTGCCATAAATCTTTAATTTCATATTGATCGGCTAAGCCCAGCTCTGCAAAATTTACTTTGGCATTTTGTGTGGATGCTGATTTATTTAAAATTGCAACGGCAAAATCACCATTGGCCAACGGACGAACAAAAACATCCCATATATCGGTTTTGATTTTTCTTTCGGCCTGTTTGCCCAAAACATCCTGATTTAAGGCAATTATTTCGGCATTGGTAAAAATATTTTTTGCTTCATCATCCATTTTACGGATATCGCAACTGGCATATAGCGGAGAATTAAGTATGCTATATAAACTCATCTGGCTCTGGTATTCGGCTTTTGTGCAGCCATTACCATTAAAAGCAGATGAAGGCCCTTTTGTACCATGCAATCCAGCCACCAACATATCGCCATCGTTCCACTTACCGGGACCTGAAAAACTCGCCAATCCCGCCATTTTATCAACCACGTTGTAAATGCCTACGCCGCCTTTCCCTTCAATATCCATCCATTTATCCCTGATATCAAAAGTGGTACGCCAGCTTTGTCCGCCAACCTGTGCGCCCCAGTTCCAGGGTTCGCGTGGCCCCCACTCGCAGATGCCCAACACAATATCCCTTCCTGATTTACGCAGTGCCTTTGCTATGGTACCGTAACGTTTTTTAGCCGTTTCTACATCCTCAGGCGCATTGCAATAATCGTATTTTAAATAATCGATGCCCCAGGAGGCAAAGGTTTTGGCATCCTGTTCTTCAAAATTTAAACTTGCCGTATAACCACCACAGGTTAAGGGTGCAGCATCAGAATATATACCCAATTTCATGCCTTTACTATGGAGGTAATCGGCCAAAGCTTTAATGCCCGAAGGAAATTTCTTTGGATCAGCAATGATATTATTTTTGTTGTCGCGGCCACCCTGCCAGCAATCGTCCAGAAAGATATACTGATAACCTGCTTTTACCATTCCGCTGTTTACCATGGCATCAGCCATTTCTTTAATATCCTTTTCGTTCGGATTTTCTGACATGATGTTCCAGCTCATCCAACCCATTGGTGGTGTTGCAGCTAATTTTGACTCTTGTGCGTATGCAAATGAGCCAATTAAAAGCATTAGAAGGGTTAATTTTAATTTCATAAGTAAATTATTAGCAATGTAAAATGGATGATGTGATTCCATCATCCATTTTACGTCATCCATTATTTAATCGGTTTAATATAATAACTATACTGGTAATCTTTAAATGGAATCTGGTATTGAATCAGCGGCATAGAACCCCAGCTATCAATCCCCTGAACGCCCAGTTGCTGCAAATCCATGTGTACATAAACCTGGTTGCGCTTTACCAGTTCGCCGGAGTGGTACTGCTTTTTCTCTGCTTCGGGATCAAGATCTTCTACCGAATAGGGCAATGCATTAAAACTCAACAACTGATCTGCAAATTCGAAACGTAAACCTTTGCCTGCTTTATTGGTGAAAGTTACCCAGCGTACTTCTGTTTTATTTCCACTCTCCTGCGGACGGGCGTAAGGAAAATACTGATCTGAAACGGTTGATTTATAGGTACCGATTAACGAAGCCGTTTTGCGGTCTGTATAATTCTCTCCCGGACCACGGCCATACCATTGAATATTGCTGAAATCGTTTTTCAGCTGCAGATCGTTACCGATGCGCATCAGGCTTTTATAATTACCGTTTACCGCTTTAAACTGATTGCTTACTTTGATGGTTCCATCGGCCAAAACATTAAATTCCTGCGTGGTTTCGGCATCGCCTTTCAATAAACTTGATTTAACGGTTAAGGTAAAACCATCAGCTGTTGAATTTACGGTAGATTTTATATTTGCCACATCGTTATCCTGATACACGTTGCGCCACATGCGTAATCTGGTATTTAAACCCGCACCGATGTCGTTATCGGTTGGTGCACGATAAAAGCCAGGCTGTGGTCCGGAGACCAATAACTCCTGCCCTTTTGATAAATAACTGATTAATGTTCCTTTGGTTAAATCGAAAGTAATGGTAAAATCGCTTACTTTAACTACTGCCCTATCGGCTGTTTGCTCAACTTTTAAAGCTTTTTTACCAGCAGCATAAACATTAGCTTTCGGCGTGCCGGCTAATGCAATCTGCTCGTAAGCAATTTCATAACCTTTTTCTAAAAATGGCTCAGGTGTTTTTAAACGGTAACGCACATTTAAAAAATATTCTTTTCCTGCAGCATAATTGGTTTTAAACGGTAAAGTTAATTGCTGTGTTTGGCGAGGACCAATATTCAGGTTGGTTACTACTCCTGTCTGGATTACTTTTCCATCTTCTACCAGTTCCCAGTTTAATTGTACATTACTGATATCTTTAAAGAAATAGCTGTTGTTTACATTGATCTGGTTGGTACCGTTGAAAGTAGTTTTAATATATTGATGTACTTTTTTCAGTTCTACAGCCATAGGAGTTATGCCACGGTATGCCGTTACTACACCTTTCACACAGAAATTGTTATCACTGAAGTTTTCGTCAACCGGACCGCTTAAAGGGAAATCGCCGCCATAAGCCATAATGCGTTTGCCATTTTTAACGGTATCAATCGCCTGATCGATCCATTCCCACACAAAACCGCCTTGTAGTTTAGGGTTATTTTCAATGGCATCCCAATATTCTTTAAAATTACCCAGACTGTTGCCCATAATGTGTGCATACTCGCTCATAATAAACGGACGGGTTTCTTTCTCCTGCTTTGAGTAGCGCGGCAAATAATTTGGTGAAGGATACTGCGGAACGATCATATCGGTGTTGAAATCGCTCTCCGCCCTTTCGTACTGTACAGGTCGGATATCTTTTGCTTTAAGCCATTGATAAGCTTCGTAAAAGTTAACGCCATTACCGGCTTCGTTCCCTAAAGACCAGGTGATTACGGAAGCATGGTTTTTATCGCGCTCGTACATTCTTGTAATGCGTTCGAGATGTGGGTTTCTCCACTGTTTATCGTTGGCAAAAGTGGTTTCTAAACTGTAATAACGTCCGTGCGATTCGATATTGGCCTCATCAATTACATATAAGCCGTATTCATCACAAAGTTCCATCCAGTAAGGATCTGGCGGATAATGAGAATGACGAACGGCATTTACATTGAGCTTTTTCATCATTTCCATATCTTTTTCCATATCGGCATGGGTTAAGGTATGGCCCTGGGTGGCATTATGTTCGTGCCTGTTTACGCCTTTCAGAAATACGCGTTTGCCGTTTACCAGTAAATCGCTTCCTTTAATTTCAACAGAACGAAAGCCGACACGCTGAGGGATTACTTCAATTATTTTATTGTTTTTATCTTTTAAGGTGATATAGAGGGTATATAAATAAGGGATTTCTGCCGACCAGTTTTTTACATTGCTGACCTGCGTTTTAAAAGAAAGATTGGTTTTATAGTTACCTAACACTTTTTGAAGCGTTGTTTCCTCTTTCCAAACCTTATTGCCTTTTGCATCAACCAGATCGAGTGCTACATAAAAACTATCGGGACGGCTGTGGTTGGTGCGCTGATCTATTTTATAATTTTCTACAGCTAAATCAACATTTAACAAGCCGTTGGTGTAAGTGGCATCTAGATTACCAATTACCTTAAAATCGCGGATATCCAGTTTTGGGGTAGAATAAAGATAAACTTCACGTTCGATGCCCGAAATGCGCCACATATCCTGGCATTCTAAATAACTGCCATCGCTCCACCTGTAAACCTGCAGTGCAATGGTATTTTCGCCGGGTTTAACAAATTTGGTGAGATCAAATTCGGCGGCAAGCTTGCTGTCTTCACTATAACCTACTTTTTTTCCATTTACCCAGATGTAAAATGCCGATTTAACTGCACCCAAACTGATAAATACCTGTCTGCCATCCCAGTTTGCAGGGATATTGATTTTTTTACGGTAAGAACCTACCGGATTATTATCTGCAGGAATATCGAATGGCGGGTTCATTTTTGCACCGGTTAACTGCCGGCCGGCAAATTCGTAAGGTTGATTTACGTAAATAGGCAGCCCGTAGCCATTCACTTCCCAATTGGCCGGAACTTTGAAATTATCCCAGGTTTTATCGTCAAAATCTACTTTATAAAAATCGGTTGGGCGTTTACGCGGATCTTTTACCCAGTTAAATTTCCAGGTTCCGTTTAAGGATAAAAAATAGGCTGATTTTTCTTTTGCCCTCTTAGCGGCCAGCTCCTGATTTTCGAAGGCAAAGGCCGATGCGCGCATGGGTAAACGGTTTACCGAAACTACTTCTGGAGTTTGCAGTTCGGAAGGCAGATCCTGCGCGCTGATTTGCCCGGCAATAAATAATAATGTGAATAAAATGGTTAGCTTTTTTTTCATTTTGTGTGTTAAAATTGGTCTCGTGGAACCAAATTACTGATGATTAGTTTAGGATGATGAAAATGTTTCTGCGCAAACGTTTGAGTTTTAAAGATGTTACGATGGGGTGAGTAGTGGTTTAATGTTTGACCATTAAGAATATTAATTTAAACTTTGGCAATCTTACGGGCATGATGCCGAAAGATTGTCAAAGTAAGTTTGATTAATGAATTAAGAACATCAGACTTTGGTTTTAGCTTTCACAATGACGAAATCCCAGCTTACTAATCGATTTAAAAAAGTGATATTTATTAAAAATTATAGCAATAGACTCTGAAATGAATTTAAAGCGATCGAGATAACATATTAATTTAAACTTTGACAATCTTACGGGCATGATGCAGAAAGATTGTCAAGGTAAGTTTGATTAATGAATTAAGAACATCAGACTTTGGTTTTAGCTTTCACAATGACGAAATCCCAGCTTACTAATCGATTTGCAATAGAGCCTGAAATGAATTTAAAGCGATCGTGATAACCCATAGTAGTAAGATTGCTTCGTCGGCTGAAAAAGCCTTCCCGCAATGACGATCTCTTACCAACTATTATTATCATTAAACTAAAAAACCCTTTGCCACCTCCGGCGGCAAGGGTTTCACTAACTAAACTAACTACTATTTTAAAAATTCTAATTCAAACTGATTTAAGAAGGGGTTTCCATCTATACCAAAATCTGCTAAAATTTTGATATTCATCCAGTATAACATATTTGCACTAACGGTAGCAGGTGTTAATGCTATAGATTTACCCGAAGCATCAGCATCAGGTGTTACGGATGGTGGAGCATCGGTTCCCATAGCTTTCCAGGTAAAAGGGCCATATAAAGACATGTCGTAGCCGCCTGGCGCTTTATTTCCTAAATAGGCATCGGTTCCTTCGTTATTTTGCCAATATCCAATCAGATTGGCATAATTGGGATGCTTGGTCATATCTTTTAAGCCAACATTTGCTTTTACTGTTGCAGCATCAAGTGCGGTGTTAAAATAAGCCAGTTCTGCACCCTGAAAACTTAAACCGGTTCCGCCTGAAAACTGCTTATAGCCTAATGTTAATTTTTCTGATGTTGATAAACTTTTATGCGCACTAATATTTATAGATTGATTTTGGTCACCATCGGTATAAAGCGTTACTGTTCTGGTTGTTGCATTTACATATTTAACCGTCATGGTTAAAGTATGCCATCCACCATCAAACACTACCCCACCGCCATTAACCTCCTGCCTGTTAATACCAGATCCGTTGGCGGTACCGCCAAAAGAAACATTCCATTTTTTAGAATCGGTTTGAAACCACATCCATCCTGTTTGCGTGGTGCCGCTGATTATGGTGCTTTTTGATAGGAAACCAACATAATAATTCTCGGTATTAAATTTAGCCTGCATCTGCACGGTAAAATCTTTTGTTGATCCGGCATCATATAAACCATTATCATTATTAACCTGTGCGCCTATTGCGGTAGCATTAAATAGCGGAGTATTAAAGCCTCTTTTCTTTACTTCTTCTTCTTTTAAATTTTTATTTGAAGCAATTAAAAAACCAGATTGCGGACTTGTACTACTGCCACCATGGTTGGTAGTAACAATGACTAACCAATCTTCTGAAGCATAATTTTTTCTTGCTTTTAAAGCGGTTATGATATTGCCAACATACTCATCTGCCTTTAATATTGCATTTTTATAATTGCTGTTTGTTGCGATGAAACCACCGTTTAAACCTGCCGTTTCTACCTCTCTAAAATTAACAATAACTGCACCCACGCCTTCCTGCCTGGTTAAGATGTTAACTGTACTGTCTTTAACAGCCACATCAGTACCCACCACAGGTGAAAAATCAGCATTTCTTAAATATCTACGCAGATTATCCCAAGGTGTAATTACTGCTGTTTTTGTTGATTTATATTGAGTAATGTAGTCTAAAACATTTCTATATGATTTAATTTCGGCATGTTCATCTGCATTAGGGTCTCTTAATCTTTCAAAATTATCGGTACCAATGGAGTGCTTGATATAACTTACACCGGTTGTCATGGTTACCCATGAAGATGCATCGTTACCTATTCCGCTTTTAAGCACTTCATAAGAATATTTTGATGTTTTCTGTAACGCTGTTATGCTGGGTGGAGCAATGGTTTTAATTTCACTGCCGGTAACGCCATCGATACTAATGACTAAAACTTTGCGCTGTCCGACTGATTGTGGCTTTAATTCTTCATAAACTGCGGGCGGATTAGCATATTTCTTACAGCTGGTGTAACCCAGAATACAAATGGTACAAACACAAAGCAGTATCTTATATATTTTATTGTTGGTTTTCATAATGGTGCATTAAGGTTTGATCAGATTACATTCGGCTAAAGAGCAAAACACGGTGCTGGCGCCTGTTTTTATCAATACTTTTATAAATTTAGTGTTGACACTCCCCCCGGGAAAATTGAAATCGTATTTATTTGCATTCTGCGGTACTGTAGTGGTTCCTACCGATGTGTAACTAACATTATCATTACTTGCAAATATTTCAACATCTTTTATATAACCATTGTTGTTACTTGTTCTCTGATTAAATGTAATTCCTTTAACCGGTATAGCAGTACGGGTTCCGGTACCGATAATTACGGTAAAAGGAAAGGTTTCTGCAGCGGTTGGGGCCGGGCTATATTTAGAATGCCAAAATGTAGCCGTATTGCCATCAATTAAATTGGAACCAAGATCACTGGTGGTACTCTGCAAAGAACTTACTGAAATTACACGCGTCGGATCGTATGCGGCCGTTCCACCGGTTTTGTTTAGTGGATTATAGGTCCAGATGGCCTTATTTAACATTGGGTATTTAGCTGATACTTTTGCAATTACGGCATCACTAATCAGAATCCCCCATGCGTCGAAAAATGGGGCCAAATCAATTTTGGTATAATCAGAAAGCTTTTCGTAAACAAAGTTATGTTTGGTAATGTCGTTGGTATTTAAACGATCAGCGTGGCGGGCTTCTTTATACAAATAAGTCATTGCGCCATATCCGTATAATTCGAAAATTTGCACAAAAGGCGTCATTTTCATAAAGGGTGCTTCATCTACAGCATTCATCGCTGCATCGGTATCAAAATTTTTGGTTCCAACTGCTGTTGCATAAGCAATTGCTTTAGGAAAACCACTCGAAACCGCTGGATGCAGGATATTGTAATTGGCACCAATTCTATTGGCCACTTTAAAGCTAAACAGGTTATTGGTGGTTTCGCCTAAAGTACTCCAGCTCCAAACACTTCCTTGCTGACAATTGTGCCCAAATTCGTGATATGAACCCCATTGACCTTCGCTGGTGTTTAAACTTTTTACACTGGTAAAACTTCTGAACCATTCGCTATCATTGGTACCTACAAACGGGAATCCATTATGTCCGTATCCGTTAGTGAGCTGAATATCGAGCACGCCACGCCATTGACTTTGCGGACTACGGTCTCTGATATCCGGTGCATTATCTGATAAGCCCATCCAGGCATTATAATCCAGGTCAAAAACATCGTTCCACTTGGTCATGGCCAAAGTAGGATTGGTAAATGGCTCAGCAGAATTGAAGGTAGCCAAAACCTTATCTCTGGGAATAGTAAAAATTACGCGTTTTGTTCGCAGCTCGAGCCATGGCACAGACGATGCTTTTACCCTGTTTATCCATTCTGTATCAGTAGATTGACCTAAAATAAAATCAGGCGATGCGCATGCTCCGGTTATGCTAAAAGTTACCGGATTTGCATAAGCAAAAGTTGCGAGGATGTAAATGTGGCCACCGTAAAGATTCCTGATATAATTTACACCTGAAACCAGTTTTTTCCTGTTGTAAATCACCGGATCGCGTAATAATGGAGATTTACCTGCCAGGTTATCGGTATGTGCACCAATCTGTACGGTTAAACCATCAATGCCGGCAGGAACCACAAGTTTGATCAACTCACCCGGAGCAGCGTAATACCCTGTACTATACTGTGGTGAGGGTGCTACGGAAATCCTTAAATTTTGCGCAGTTTGATCGGTAAAGTTTAAGTCTAAAGTAAACTGAGCATCTTTTACCCTCGGCTCTGATTGATCTACCAACCCTGGAAATACCCTTGCCTTGGCGTACATCGATTTATCGATCAGTTTCATGTTGGTATCGATAGTGCCGTCGGCTACGTTTTGCGAATCATCAGGATATCCATCCGGAACTTCATAGCCATACTTTTTACAGGCAGTAAATGCCACTAAAAGAGACAGGCCAAATATTTTGGCTAACTGATTAAATTTCATGTTATTAATATTTAAAGTTAATTAGTTGGTAATGCAACAGTTGGACTATACAATCTGCCTGTTAAACCCCATTGAGGCGAAACAGCAATATTTAACCAGTTGTAAATAAGCATTGGAATATCGACACCATTAGGTACTGAAAGATAAGCCGCAGGTGAAATATCGGGTGAGATATTTGGCGAAATTTCTTCGAAACCTGCAAATGTTACATTACTGCTGTAGGTAAAATTATTTCCCTTACCTGATTGATCGAGCATTTGGGTACCACTGGTTTCATTTCCAGGCCAAAAGCCAAGTAAGTTATTGTAAAAAGGCGTAGTTGTTTTAATCTGCGTCCTCATTACTGCAGCTACATCTGTTGCAGACATTGCTACGTTAAACAAGGCCACATCTCTGATTAAGATATTGGTTTGTGTATCGCCATTGGTTCCAACGTCGCCGCCTAATCTGAGCGGGATGCTGTTATCAATGTTTCTTCCATTTACAGATCCTGAATACCTGGTTAAACCATCCACATATAAAGTAAGTGTTCTTACATTGTTTAATAAACCTATGGTAAAGGCTACGGTGTGCCATCGTCCGTCGCGGATATCGATACCAAAACCCGGGCGAGGGTTGCCACCCCAATCTAACTGTGCAGAGTTTGCACCGAACAAGAAGCCCCATCCGGTAGATGAAACCGAGTTAAAAGCATTTCTTTTTGCAAGGAACATCGGATAGTAATTGGCCTGACCATAATCATCCCTAAATTTGAACATAAAGGTAAAATCGCCTGTGGTGCCAAAATTGCCGATTGAGGTGTTGTTTTGTATTGCTGTAACGTTCGAATTGGTTGTTGCAATAAAACGCGGACCGGTACCCACAAACGGATAGCTATTGGGATCTGGCTGTGAGATCATTACGGATGAAAAACGCGGGTTGTAAAAAGCGATGTAGGCATTTCGCGACGGATCGTTAAAAATATTTGAACCTGGTGCGCCACCAGATGGGCCACCGCCTTTATTTGAAGCAATTACCACCAGCCAGTTTTCTCCTGAATATCCTTTTCTGGCTTTTAGTGCGGTTAATATTTCACCAATGTAACCATCAATACTTTTTATAGCGGCAGCATAAGCAGGCGTTGCAGCTGTATAGCCATTGGCGGCGCCAGCGATTTCTGCACTGTGAAACTGCGCAACCACCATTGATGGGTTATTGCTGCTTAATTCGGTAACTACTCCGGCTTTTACCGCAGCATCATCGGCTACGTTCTGTTTTACGGTTGCATCAGCTGCAAGTTTATCGTTAAAAACTGTGGTTGAGGCGATTGAAACAGTCCGGGCATTATTTAACGAACTTTTAACCCGGGTAAAAATAGTAGGTGTATTTTGTAAGTTTAAACCGGCAAAATCTTCGGTTGTTACCTTATGCGTGGTATAATCGTAACCGGTTAACATGCTTGTCCATGCAGAAGCATTGGTAATTACATTGTATTTGTTATCGGCCAAACCATCGTATGTGTAGGTAGCTTTTGCATTAATCTGAGCCAGATTAGTGGGCGCCAGTGCTTTTATTGCAGCTCCTGTTACACCATCCAATACAATGTATAATACTTTTTTTCCAGCACCTAAACCTAAGGTATCGTTTCTGAAACTCTGCGGCAATGTATTTTCAAAATCCTTATTACACCCGGCGGCCATAAGGAATAACCCGAATACGAGGCAAAGGCCCGGATATTTTAAGGTTGCAGTTAATGTAAATCCTTTTTTCATCTGTTATTATATTTGAAACTATATTGATCAATTAGCAAAATTGAGGCGTATGATGTTGTGTGGCAAAGTGCCGTTAAAGCGAAGGATATCGCCCACCAGAATCACCTTTGTACCTGTGGCAACTGTAGTTTCTGCCATGTCGTAAATTGCACCCTGAAAACCACCCGTATTGTTGTAACCAACAGCTAAAGCTCCGTTGGCTTCTAAAACCATAAAACCCTGGCGCAGGTAATCGCCATATTTATTAAAAGAACCGCTTACAATAATTTTTCCGTTGTTAAGCTGGCCCACAAAGTTTGTGATACCGCCTGTTATGGGCTGGCCGGTAAAGGTTGTTACATTAGAACCATCGGCATTTAGCAGGTTAATACCCGAAGCTGTTTTACCGTTAAAACTGGTAAATGTACCTCCCACTACAATTTTGTTGGTGGTGGCGTTATATCTTATTGAAACAATGTCGCTGTTGGCACCTGAGCCTACATTGAAGCTGTTATCTACACTGCCATCAAGGTTTAACCTCACAATTCTGTTGGCCAGCGTTCCATTAAAGGTGCTGAATGTTCCTACCAGGATTAATTTCCCATCGCTCTGCATCATGGCATCTAAAATAATGCCGTTGGCACCTATTGCACTTTGGCGGGTAGATTTGTTGTAATGGAAGGTAGAATCCATGGTACCATCCATATTTACCCTAACCATCTGGCGCATCCGTGTATAATCGTACACTTTCTCATCGTAACTGGAATTGGGTAAGTACATCCGTTTGTAATTATTGAAATTACCTACAATGTACACCTGTTCGTTAAATACAAAGGTTTTTCTCACCACACCATCTACACCTGCGTTAAAAGTGGAAACTGTATCACCATTTTTATAGGTTTCCTGTGGTTTTGGGTTAATTACATCCCTGAGGACTAAACTATCCAATGAGCCATCGCCATTTAACCGGGCCACATTACTTAGGGTTTGGCGGTTAATACGTGTAGAGTTAAAGCTGGTAAAACTGCCGCCAATAATATATTTGCCAGCCTGTGATCCGGTTGAAATACGGGTAATCGAATAAATGGATTTATCGGCACCTCCCGCTCCTTTACCAAATTTAACCCCACTTGTAGTGTAGGCACCATCACCCGAAATTTGTGCAATCCCCCCGATAGGCAATTTTTCGGTTCCGTTTAATTCAAAATCATTAAATGCACCTCCAAGAAAATAATTACCGCCAGGTAAAGCCTCAATATCGTATATGGTACTGGAACTAAAACCATTGGTGTTGTTTGTTGCGCCATTAACCACTTTCCAGCTGGCATCAACACTTACTTTACCACCCACTTTAACAACCGGGCCAAAAAAACTTTGCCCCTGCGAGGTGATCCACATGCTGCCTGTGCTGGCCGTTAAAGGAACTTTGAACGTTAAGGTGCTATCGTTTGTAGATGCTTTAACCACTTCGGCTTCTATTTCATTTACAAATACTTTAAAATCGTTGATGTATTTGCTTAAGCCTTTTACCTTTACCGTTAAAACATCTCCGGCGTTTACCACATCTGGTTCGATCGTTTTAGAAACGAAAGTGAGATCCAGTGGTTTTTTACCGCCGGCATAAGGATCTTCTCCCAATCCTTTTTCCTTTTGGCAGGAAACCAATGCTGCTGTCAGGCATGTTGCCCCGAACAAAAACAGCTTAAATTTATATTTTATGTTAGTTAACATTTTTAGTCAATTTATGGATGAGATAATAAACCTATGGTGTTGGCGGATTAATACCGGCGGATATGGCCTGTTCGATAAAAACATTTGTATTAAAGCCAAAATTGTGCGTGATTTTAGTAAGCACATGCAAAACACCATTTGTGGGCTGAATATCTGAAGTGGCAACCGGAATATTAACCAATGATACCTGAGGATTAGACAGATCGGGAATATAAGCAAGGTACAACTGCCGGTAACCGGCATAAGCAACCCGCGAAAGCTCTTCTCCGTTAGCACTATACACCACAGCATCGTTAAATATTACCCCGATATTCATGATCCTGCCGCTGTAAGAGGTATAACCCTGACCCGGGTAAGCGAGGTATGATAAGGTATCGCGCTGCGGATAATCTTTCAGGCGGTTACTTCCTTTAAAAATGTATTGTGAAAGTATGTTCTTCCATACTTCAGGCTTGATTTGTGATAACTGCGAAACAGTATCTTTACCTGTTACCCTTAATCTTACATTTAATCCTTTGATGGATTTAAAGATAGAGCCACTAGGGGGCGCAAAAAATGTAATGTTCTCTTTGCTGATTACATCGGCCAGTCCGGCTAGTTTAATCACCGTGAGGGTTGAATCGAAAAACGGTTTCTTTGCTTCCATATACTGCATAATATTGCCATTATACTTTGCTTCGTGCACGCCCGTTTCTATGTAGTATTTTTTACAGCCGGTTAAAACCGACACCAGACAAATTACTGAAAATAGCAGTGTTTTATAATTCTTCATCATCATATCTATTAATTCCAAAAATTATTACCGATTAAAGCCGGGTTTGCACTACGCTCGGCAGCAGTAATGGTAAGCGGCCAGGTCCAGGCACCTGCATTGAGGTTGGCTACCGATATGGGAGAGTTGGTGAAATCTGAATTGAGTACCCTTTTTGTTCTTACCAGATCGAAAAAGAACTGCCCCTCGCCTATCAGTTCCCTGCATCTTTCCCTGTAAATTTCGTCTTTTAAATCCTGCCCGTTCTGTGTAATAAGTGGTGCATTGGCGGCTATGGTTACCCTGTTGGCAAAATCTCTAGCACCGCTTTCATCGCCAAGTTCTGCAAGGGCTTCGGCGGTTAATAAATAACAGTCGGGTAGTCTGAAAATAATGGCACTGTCATCACTTGTGATCGATATTGCACTGCCTGATCCGGTTGAATAAATATTTGCAAATTTTTTAAACTGGAAAGCTCCTCCCTGCGAATCATAGTTTTCAAACCAGGTGGTTATCCTTGCATCTGCAGAACCAGCGGGATAAAGTTTACGGATATAATCGCTTTGGTAAGTAATAGAGCTTTGGGTTTTGGTTACATTGCCCTGGTACGGATAATGTGATAAATAATAAGAAAGGCTGGCAGGTAAAGAAAAGCCTTCGCCATAGTTAAAATCCTGCAAAATACCGAACAGGTTTTCGGTGCTTCTTCCTTTAAAAATTTTCAGTGTATTGGCTGGGGTAACCGGTAATATTTTATAATTGCTATAAGTATCCAGTTCGGCAGCCAGTGTTTTTACGGCCTGGTAGTATTTGGTTTTATCACTGGTATCCCAGGCTGATGCCCACATATTTAAATGCATTAACAATGCCACTGCCGATGCTTTTGTTGGCCTGAAACCGTTAGAGGTGGCATCATTATAAAAAGCAGGTAAATCGGTTTTTGCCGCAGTCATATCTGCAATACACCTGTTCATTACCGTTACTTGTGGTGTTCTGCCCAGCGGCGTACTGTGGTAAGCATCTGTATAATAAATGGCATCGCCGAATAATTTACAGATAAACATGTAGCTCAGGTTACGTAAAAATACGGCCTCGGCTTTATATCTTTTTTTATCGGCATCGGGCAAACTTGATGAAGGCACTTTATCAACCTCAAAGTATAAAATGTTGGCCGCAGCAATTACATCGTACCATTCTTTCCAGCTCATGATGTTTTTCATCATGCCGTTAAACCGCCCGGAACTGGAAACAAGAAATTTCATATTATTGCCTGCAAGTGCAATAAAGGTATTTGCCCCATCGCTACTTAAACTTCCTATTGACACCTTATTGCCCCTCATTTCTAACGCAGGGAAGAATGCGCGGTCGTCATCATTAAAGAAAGTCGGTGTGCCTGCCACTTTCGATTTTAACCGTGAGTAAATTCCGTTTGTAAATCCTTCTACATCTTCACGGGTTTTCCAAAAGTTGTTTCCGCTCTGTGCTTCAATTGGTGTTACGTTTAGAAATTTTTTGCAGCCCAATGTGGTAAATACCAGTGCAGCAAACAGGACTATGTATTTTGTATTTTTCATCTGTCTAATTTTTTAAAACTCAATGTTTAAGCCTAGTGTAAACTGCTTTGGAGAAGGATAACCGCCTGAATCATCTCTACCTAAACTGGTCACATTCTCGGGGTTTGGACCAGAGTAACGTGTAATAAAACCAAGGTTTGCCGCAGTGGCATTGATGCTTACCCTGTTCATGCCGAACCTGCTGGTAAATTTTTTATCAAAGATGTAATACACTTTAACCGAGTTTAATTTAAAGTAAGAGCCATCTTCCTGAAAAGCCGTTTGGTTTAACCTGAAAGGATCGATGATGCCTGCACGCACAAAATCTAAAGGGTTGGCATAAGTGGCATTCTGACCAGGTGCACTCCAGTAGTTCAGCTGATCCAGCGGAACCAAACTGCCGAAATGTTTAAAATCAGTATAGTTCTGTAATTGTTTACCTAATGGGTTATTGATAATATCACGAACCAGTGTAAAAGAAGTATTTACCTCAATACTCCAGTTTTTCCATTGCAGGTAGGAATAAAATCCTCCGGTTATCTGTGGCTGCGAATTACCCGCAATAACCCTATCGTTACCATCCAGTACGTAATTTCCATCCAGATCGGTAAAAATAGGATCACCTGCCCTAAAATAATTTAAGCGGCCGGTACCCCCTACGCGATAAGGTAAACCGGTATTGGGATCAACAGGTACCTGGGCATTGGTAGAGTACACTCCTTTTGTGTTGTACAGGTAATTAGATAATGAGTTTGTACCCAGGCGATAATAGGTATCTTGTTGTAAAGCTTTATCGTAGTAAATAAAATCCCTCAGATTATCTGGCAATTGGGCAAGGATTTCCCTGTTGATGGCTAAGTTTCCGGATATTGTCCACTTAAACGGGCTGGAAGGACTTAACGGACGGGCAGTTGCCTGAAACTCCCATCCGTAGTTTACGTTACTGATTTCGTTAGAGGCCACTGTTTCGAATGAATTGGCACTCGAAATATCCTTGTACCTGAAAATATTGTCGTTTTGTTTATAATAGGTATCAAAAACGAACGACAAACGATTCTGGAATAAACTAAAATCAACACCAGCATTATAAGTGGTTGCTTTAGTAGGTTGTAAATCTAAATTTGGCAGCCTTTTTAAGTCCAATATGATCGAATTGGCATTATTATAACGGTTTCCTCCCACATATTTACCATAAGCATCAAAAACACCTCCTACCGGCTGTATATTAGAACCATAACTTAAACGGATATCGGCATAATCAACCCATTTAATGTTCTGCATAAACTTTTCCTTGTTAAAGTTCCATTTTAAAGCGATGGATGGATTGGCAATGTAACGGGCATTTTCGCCATTGGCCGAGTTGGCATCTAAACGATAGTTAAAATCCAATACATATTTTTGTTTATAGTTATAAGAAAATGCACCTGCAAAGGCCACGCTTCTGGCATCGTTATAATCGATGGTTCCGCCCAAAGAGGTCAGGTAATCTGTCATATTGGTTAAAGGCCCTCTTAACTGATCGTTCACCCCCCTTTCGTTTAGCATGGCATCGGCTTTAAAAAAGCTCGAGTTAATCTCTGTAAAGGCAAAAAGGTTAAATGTGTGTGTATCTTCTCCGGCAGCATCTTTTAAGCCATATACATAAGAAAACTGGTTACGGTTATATAATTTAGTGGCACGATCGTTATAGGTATAGTATTTCGATTGGTTGCCGTTTAATGCGGCAGGCGAAAAATTATCTTTTGTACTGGTATTATTGGTATAGTTTAAGAAAGTAGCGATCCTGAAATTTTTAAAAACCTCATATTCTGCATTAATGGTGGCAAAAGTTTGTAATGATTTATTATCATTATCAGTTTGCAATTGTGCCAACACCCCGCTTTGAGAGGAAAATAGCGATGGTGACGGCAGTAAGCTTGAGGCCTGGCCCGTAGTAGCTAAACCACTATTTAAGAACCCATTGCCACTGCCGACCTGTTGCTTTTGAATTGAATTTTGCAACTGACCAAACAACTTAAATTTAGGCGTTGGATTGTATTGCATATTCATGTTGAGGTTATACCTCGAATAGCCTGTATTTTCCTGTATGCCCGTTTCATCATAAGCACCTAAACCTACCTTATAGTTAAATGCTACATCGCCACCCGAAATGCTTACATTATGGGTTTGATTGAAAGTATTTCTGTAAAAATAGGATTGCCAATCGGTAGAGTTATTAAAATAGGCGTTTAAACTATCTGCTAAAATGGGATTATAATTGATCATGTCTATCGCATGGTTATAACTGGTATCATTTTGCAGAATCTGATTGATCCGCAACAGCCGTTCGCCTTTACCTCCAATAACACTGCGTAACTGAGGCACCATTGAAAAGAAAGATGCACCTGTATAACGGACTACCGGTATTTTAGAATTACCACGTTTGGTGGTTACTAAAATTACTCCATAAGCGCCTCTCGATCCGTACAAGGAGGTAGCAGCCGCATCTTTTAGAGTGGTAATGTCTTCAATATCTTCTGGCGGTATTTGTGAGATAGGCGATACACCCGGCCCGGCCTGTTGAAAACCATAGGAATAATTGGTATTATCATCAACGGGTACCCCATCAATTACAAACAGTGGCGAGGTTGGCGTTAAGAAACTTGAGCTTCCTGAACCTGATACGTTGATGTTTGAAATACCACGTAAGGTAATTGACCCCCTGAAACCCGGTGCACCTGTATTGTTCTGAATATTAAGACCGGCAACTTTACCCTGTAGAAGAGACATGATATCACTTGCAGGCTGTCCCTGGATATCTTTACCTGAAATGGTTACGGTAGAGCCCGTAGTTAAAGTTCTGGTTTTGGTTTGATAACCCGCCGTAACGGTTACTTCTTTCAAAGTAGCATTATCGCCCTGTAAAGTAAGGTTAATGGTGGTTCTTCCATTTACTTTTACGGTTTGCGTTACATAACTTAAATATTTAAAGGTAATTTCTGCATTCGATGCTACAGTTACCCTGTAACGGCCATCGCCATCAGTTTGGCCCAAAACCCTGCCAGCGCTTAAAATACTTACGCCGGGCATGGTTTCTTTCTTTTTCGATTCGCCGTCATAAACCGTACCGGTAACCGCAATTTGCTGTTGTGCCAGGGCGAGATTGTGCAAACCAAAAATCAATAAAATTACTATGCTGTAAAAATACTTCATTGGAAATATGTTTTGTTTGGATTTAGTTTGTTTCATCAGTCGTTATCAAATTTTGGTCTGTCGTTCTTGAACTGAAAGATAATTTCCCAATCCCCCTCCTCGTAGATCTTGAAATTTAAGGCGAGATAACAGTGAAGTAAAGCCGCACCAAATGCCTGCCTGTCGAACCTGAATACAACCCTTGCAGCGGCACCATCTGTTGTGGTGTACCGGGTAGGATATGCGGTTAAAGGAATAGGGTAAGCCACATCAAATTTTACTTTAGTAGCATCTTTTACCATGTTGAAACCGTGCACCAGATTGCCCCAGTCGGTTAAAGCGAATTTATTCGGATCGATTACCTGCGCCAGCGTATCTATAAATTTGAAACTGATGCTATGGCCTGAATAGCCTGGCAACCCTTTTGGCAGTTTATTAAATACTACGGCTACATCGTTGGACGATAAAAACTGGTTGGTTCTAACACCGGTAATGAATAATCCGGCCGGATTAACAGAGGTGGATGTTCCCTGCCCTGTTACCGGATCAAGCGGTGATGGTTCATACGGACGTTCGCGCAGCGGTGCAAGGCGCATGTTCTGAAAATATTTCCTTCCGCCGGTATTCGACATTTCCACATCAAAAACATAACCCGAATCCGGCTGGGCTTTAATCATGTTGGAATTAGCTTCCGCCCACATTAAAAACTCGCCAGAATGCGGACGTACTTCAAACAAAGGATGGTTTTCGATTACGCGTTTTGCCTCAATTTCTGCCAGCGATTTCTCGGTACCATCATAAGCCGTTTTCCATACCTTAACGGGATAAAGTTTGGTTAATTCGGGAGCAGGCTCGCCACCAAAGGTGCGCATGTTTACAATTTTAAAATCCAGCGGCCTGCTGGAGTTTCCATAGGTAAAATTGTTGGTAAATAAGGTATTTCTGCCTAAAGTAGGCTGATATAGAAACTGTGTGTACTGGCTGTCATTGGCGATAGACAACCTGTTATCCGGTAAATTTTTCTTACACGACACCAATGCGATCATCATACCTGATAGCATTATTGCTATACTAAGAAAGTATTTTTTAGTTTTCATCTTCATAAGGCTATTGGTCTAATCTGTATGTAAATTCATCAAACCCGAAATTGTGCAGTGGGGTTAAAATGTTTATGATTGCATTGTTGGTTTTAATATTAACTGCATTGGTAGTGGTGGTAATCCAGTTAAGTTTAATGGTTGAGCCAAACATATCGCTATACTCGAGTGTGGTTGCCCCTCCCCCAACAAAACCAGATGCATCTGCCTGTATGGCCTTAACATGCATCGGATAGCCGCCATCTATTGCAGTTACCGAAATACCATCAACCGTGCTGGCGTAGGTACCAGTGGTTAAATTACCCCTGACAATATATTTCGAAAGCATAAATTCCAGTTCTACCGGATCAGCAGTTTTTAAATAAACCGGAGCCCTGCCACCGGCCTTTCTAACCTGGTTTAAATACTTAACTGATGCTGCAAAATTTTCATTTACAGGTGCAAACAGGGTAACTTTCTGATTCGTTAGTGAATCTTTAAGGGCAGGAAAACGATCCAATACCAAAAGCAGCGAATCGAAGGTGTTGGGCTTAGATTTTAAATAATCCATGGCCGACCCTTTAAAAGTTTGTATTGTATTGGTATAATCGTAATATGGCGAGTCGCTTTTTTTACAGGCACTAAAATAAATGCCCGTTACAGCTACCAGCAACAATAGGCTATGCTTATATAATTTCTTTTTCATGATCTTCTGATTGATTATTGCCAATATGGATTTTGGGTAACCGAAGGGTTGGCGTTGATTACATCCTGAGATACCGGCCAATAAATTCCTCCGGCACGCTCAAACTGCGTGAAGGTAAGTGGCACGCCATTCTTCTTAATAAAGGTGCCGATAGAATTTTTAATTCTGTTGAAGCGTACAATATCGTACCATCTCCACCCCTCACCCATTAATTCTCTTCTGCGTTCTTCAAAAATGGCATCTATTAAATCTTTGCCCGATGCAGAATCGTAAGTATCTGTGCCCCTCAGGTTAGCAGCTTTGTTTAGTGCCGAAATGGCTTCATCACGTAAACCCAATACCGCACAGGCTTCTGCCCTGAGCAGGGTAATTTCCTCAATACGGCTAAACAGCATGGTTGAACTGAAAAGGGTTAAGTTACCAGAGGTTTGAGCAGTGTAAATCACCTTGATTTTGTTAAAAATAGGTTGCTCAGAAGGGAAATTGTAAAAATAATTGGTCCGGTATAAGCCTGTGGCAGGGTTAACGCCAAACCTTAAATCTCCCGGATCGGTAAATATTTTAAGGATGCTGTCTTTTGGCACAAACATCTCAGGCTGAGTTTTAGGAATAAACGGCGATGCCAGCGTTAACTGCTCAATGTGGCCGTTAGCCGTTGATAAACCATTACCTGCCTCAAATGGAAAACCAACCAGTACAGTTGCGCGTTTAAAAGCAAATGGACTATAATAGTTTACATTCTCTGTAAGGGCATCCATATCTAAATAAACAATCCCGTTAGAGCCGCTCCCGTTAGATTTGGTATAATTATCCAATACAAATTTTGAGTATGTAGCTGCATCGAGGTAATTGCCCTGCCAGGCTGCAATATGGGCTAAAATAATATAGGCCGATAAGCGGGTAAAAATATTTCCGTTCCAGCTTGCCCAGCCTGCGCCATAATAAAGCCCGGGTAAAATCGGATCGTCGCCACCATATTTAAAAGGCACCACTTGTGCTGCAGCTAATAGCTCGGCTGTAGCAAACTGTAAAACTTTTTCTTTACCTGTTCTGGGCAGCTGAACAAAATCGCCATCGTGAGATGAGGTTAACAAAGGCACATCACCCCAGATCCTAACCATGTAGAAATATGCAAATGCCCTTAATATTCTGGCCTGAGCAACATCTACATTATTGTTGATCGTGGTATAACGCGAATCTAAAGGTATAATCTGTTTAGAGCGTTCGATAAATAAGCTTGCGGCATTAATTACCGCATAAAACCTGCGCCAGTTGGTAATCCTGTTAATTACCGGATACTGTGCATTTAGTTGCCCCGTAACAATAGATTTTAGATCTGCACGGTTGGTAATCTGAAAATCGCCCTGGCGTAAATCGCCCATTAACCAGTGTGTGTTATCAGAAACGGTAGCCGAACGCATTAAACCATATACCGAAAGTAAGTTGGCGCGGGCATCTTCCAGCGTTTTCCAGTTGCTCTCTTCGGTAGCTAATCTTGTTGATTGTACATCATCAATTTTCTTACAGGAAAAGTTGCCCATACCAACCAGGGTTAGTATTAATGCCAGGGTAACCGACCTGCAGATACTAATTTTATAATTAGAATATTTCATATCAATAATGGTATATTTTATAAATCGAGTTTGAAGCCTAAAACAAATGTTCGCGGGATGGTGATATTGGCACCATCGTATATCCCATTGTAATTGATCAGTTCCGGATCAACGCCTGAAAAATTGGTTAGTGTAAATACGTTTAAGGCTGTAGCATATAAATATGCCCTCCTGATTTTTCCACCGGCTTTTTTGAATAAACCGGTTTTACTGAAATCGTAACCCAGGGTAACCGATCTTAATTTAACATAAGAGGCACTTTCTAAAAACAAATCCTGATCGGTACGGTAAGCATCTACAGGGCTCCATGGATTGTAAACCGGATAGTTTTTCTCATTATCGAATGATTGCCATGAAGAAACTTCTTTAACCGAATTAATGTCGTTTCCAGCTTCGCGGTTTACAAAGCCATAACGGGTTGCCTCGTATTGGTTAATGGCTTTTTGTCCTGCAGCAAAAATGAAATTGAAGTTTAAATCGAAGTTTTTGTAAGCTATGGTATTGTTCCAGCCACCCAAAAATTTTGGTAACCTGTCGCCGGTTAATACTTTATCTTTACTATCAATCCGGTTATCATTATTATAATCAACCCATTTCGGATCGCCGGCTTTTAAAGGAATCCCGTTAAAGGTTCTGCCCGCAGGCACTTCAGCATCACTGTTATAAATGCCGTCATTGCTATACAACCAATAACTGCCTGCTGATTTTCCAATTTGTAGTTTATTATCATTCTGATAAATTAATTCATTTAAACCATCTGGCAATGCCGACAGCTTATTCTTGTTATAACTCAGGTTTAAACCTGTATTCCAGTTTAAGCCATCGCGTTGTTGTAAAACAGCACCGTTAACCAAAAACTCGATCCCTTTATTATTGATATCCATACCCGATTTATATTGGGTAGAATAACCTGTTTCAACCGCTACAGGTAAGCCGATTACGCTGTTCTTATCCTCGCGGTTATATACCGTTACCGCAGCATTAACGCGACTGTTTAAAAACGATGCATCTAAAGTTATGCTGGTTCGATCGGCAAAGGGAAGGCTAATGTTATAGCCGATAAATCCACTATTGTACGGACGGTTAATCCCCAGCAAACCACCGTAGCCCGGTATAGTGGGTTCTTCTTCCCATCCATTTTCTGAGCGATATTGTGGCCCTGCAGCAAAACGGTCATCCTGGAAAATCCTCAAAGTCCTGCCCCAGCCTGCACTTAAATGCAATGCATCAATCGCTTTATTATCTTTTAAAAACTGTTCTTTTAAATTCCAGTTGGCATTAAATGCGGGTGTGGTTACCCAACGGCTATCTGGCTGACCATTTGAAGCGCCATCTCTTCTTACCAGTGCACTTAATGTGAACAGGTTTTTATAAGCGTACTTTGCAGAGCCGTAAAACGACATTAAATTATTACGTTCCTTATCAATATACCTGAAAACATAAAAATTACCGTTAGCCAGTACGTTTAAGTAATCGGGGTTATCCAGTCCGTCTCTGGTAGGGTTTCCATCTACAAAAGTCAGTTTTACATAATCATTAGGACCATTGTAAGCCCTTGCATAATTATATTTGTAGGTATCTCCCTGTAAGCTCTGGCCAAGTTCAAAATCTACAACATGATTTTTATTAATATCATATTTGTAACTGATGTTATTATTGATGGATACTCTTTGGCTATAACCGAAGTAGTTAGAAATATAACTGATACCCGCCAGTAAAGTAGATGGTATAAAATAATCCCTCACGCCCTCGTTGTAATTAAACAAACCAGTAGTAGAGATTACAAATTTATTCACCTTGGCACTTAAAGTCAGGTTTCCGTTTAATACGGTAGAGCGGTTGTTATCTACGTTTCTATCATTTTGCGTTAAATATGAAGCGTACGATTCGGCATTCGGAGACAGCGGACTGCTTAAATCCGGAATGTAACGTGTTTCGGCAAAGCGGTCGCGTAAACTTTTGTTCCTGGTACGGTCTAAGCGCGCCGTATTAACAGTACTTGATACGGTAAGCCATTTAAAAGGCGCCATATTTATTCCGAAAAACAAATTGTAACGGTCAATCCCGGTATCATCAGCATTTCCCGCATTTTTAGTTCCCGAACCAAAAAACCTGAAATTGGCGCGATCTGTACCACCTGTAATCCCCAAATCGGCAGAAAAAGTTGGTGCATTCTGGTAGTACAAATCTGTCCAGTTTGATGGCCCGAAATAAGCCACGTTGGTAGAATCGCGTAGGTAAGAAGCCGGGCTGCCCGCCGGATTATATTTTTGATAAAACTGACTTCTGAAATTATTTTCGTACACTCCGTTAACGGTATTAACCTTTGGAGCAGTAACATAACCAAAATAAGAGTTGAGGCTTATGTCTCTAACACCTGCCCTGGCATTTTTGGTGGTGATGTAAATCGCTCCATTGGCTGCATTCGGACCAAGTTTGGCCAACTCGAAAGGATCTTTAATTACTGTAATCGATTGTATATTGTTAATATCTACCTGCGATAATAAATTGGTTGCAGGGCCAATCCTGTTGTAATCGTACTTTTGTACATCAAATGCAAAAGGGTTATCGGCCACCAAGGGCACTCCATTTAAATAGATAGCCGGCTGTAAAGCGTAGATGTCTTTCTTATTAAAAAGCAGGCCCGATGCACCCTGTATAATAATACTTTGCTCCGTTCCGGGCTCTCCATTTGGTTCCTGTACGTAAACGCCGGCTAAATTCCCTTTAATAATCTGCTGTAGCGACAGGTTTGGAACTGGTGCTGCCGAACGAATGTTAACCGTATCGCGCACTGTTTTAAATTTTTGCAACGCCCTGATCATTTGCCCGATCGTATCTGTTTTTACAGCGTTGGCGGATAAATCTTTTTTTGATTTAGAGGTATCTTGCTGAAAGGCAAAATAGTTGCTGTTGATCCTCTTAATCAATGCCTCATTGGCATGTGAAGATTGAAATCCAAAAACAGATAAAAACAAGGCAAAACAAATGCTTGTGTAAATTTTAACCATTTGATTAGTTTTTGTTTGATTTTTTGTTTAAAGAAGAAACTCGGTTGCTTAAAAGATAATTGAAAAATTACCCCTGTTTGGTTTTTTTTGGCATAGCAATGCCCGTAGACAAAAAGTAAAATTTTTGAACATAAGGTTTGAGTTTGGATGATTAAAATTGATTCATAGCCCAAATAGGCTGTGCCATGAATGGATTAGTTATTGTTTGTTTTTGGGCACATAAATGCCTATTGACAAAAAATGATTTTTTTGAACATACAGTTGGATTTGGATGATTAATTTTTATCCATAACACAAATAGGTTGTGCCATGAACGGTTTAGTTATTGTTTGTTTATTATACCTTGGTTAGAGGTTATTTTATTAGTCCATTATTCCTGTGGTTAGCAGGATTTTTTTGCTCGTACACTAAAATAAAATATCGGCTCGTTATGATTTGTTAATGCAAGGTATAGATTAAGAAAGCCGGATTTTTATTTTTTTCAACGCAAACGTTTGCCTAAAAAAATGCCTTAATTACTAAACTATAAGCACTTAAGCCATTTTAAAAATAACCAGCGACGAGCAATTATAAGTTTTTCTGAAAGAGGCATACAATTATTGTACAACATGCTTAAAAAAACATTAAAATGACAATTAGTGTTGTTACAAAAATTAAACCTTTGTCATCGGATTTTGATAAAGTATAGATTTTTAAATACAATCAATCATTCCATATAACAACCAAAAGAGCAAGGGATACAAAACTAAGCGCAAACGTTTGTTTTTTTTAAGATACAACAGAGAACTAAAAACACAAAAGATTAATTATCAGTTATTTAAAATAAAAAGATCTCTTAAATAAATTTAAGAGATCTTTTAAAATCATACAAAAATGTTGCTGTTTATTTAGCGCAAAATGCTGTTAATCACGGCCTCTGATGCAGCCTCACAAAAGTCTATTCCTGAATAATCGGGGTTGTAACCACCAATGTATGGAACGGCCATGATGTAAATTCTTTTGTTCGGAATACCCTTTTTATCCACCACCTGAAAATGATCATTTATGGTAATTCCGGGTACCGTTAAAAAGTAATTATCTCCATCTTCCTGCGCTACTAAATCGTTATTCTTAATTTCTGCTTTTCCTCTTTCAGCCGATTTGAACTTTAACCTTGCGGGGCTCAGCGTTTTGTTATTGATCAGGCTTTTAAATGGAAAATCGTTAAAAGAAAGGTGCGGCTGACCGATACAATCGACAAAAGTATCGAAGTGCTTAACCGTTTTTTCACCGTTTATTTCGTAGTGATAATCTGCACCACCGGTTTTTAAAGGCTCTACTTTGGCATCATCTCCAACTGCAACAATGCTCAGCACACCGGCGTTGTGCAAGGCCAGCAACTCTCTGCACGAGCTTTGGGGTACAAATGCAATTACAATAGAAATTAATGGCATTAATACTTTCTGCAACCTTTCCATATCTTCTGCCGACAAGTATTTTGCAGGATAATTCATTGCGAAACTTAAAACAGCCAGGGCTTCTTTCCAATAAATGGATTTTCTCTTTTCAATGGATTTTTCAGCTTCATCATATTCTTTCCTGAAAAGATCGAAGGGTTCCATCCTTTCCCGATAGCCCATCATGGCCTCTACAAAAGCTTCAAGATTCATATCTTTGATCTGTTTGTAAAAATCAGGATCTTTTTTAATAAATATTTCTTTGAAATTCTTTTCAAACACAAAATCTAAAGGTAAAAAACCTCCGTTTTCGGCTATGCTTTTATGAATTTCGGCCTTGCTCAATGTTTCATCCTTACCCAGGTGCGAATCTTCTAAATGAAACCTGATGGCAGGCAGCAAACCACTGCGAGAATGCATCACGATTTTAAAACCTTTACTTTCTAATTGATAGGAATAGGTTCCATCTTCATTGTCTTCGAATTTTCCATTTTGCCTCGCCAGTGTTCTCAGGGCGTCAATCGCCGTTAGCGACGAACCCATAATGCCAACCGCATGATTCAGCTTTTGCTCTAGTTTTTTAGGTGGATAAGGGGAATCGAAGTAGCTGGGAGTACTACCTTCATATTTTTTTGGCCAGTTATGCCCGGTACAGATCACGATCTGATCGAAATAAACTTTATCCTCGTTCTGTACACATATGGCTACCTGATTTTCTGCCGGTAAATCAATAATATCTTCTACAATACAGTTTAAATGAACATGAGTTTCGATGCCTTTTTTCGCCGCAGCTTCTTTAAGGAGATTAAACTGGGCTGACAGGTACTCGCCGAAAAATAACCTGGGCAATACTTTATATTCGTTAAATTTCTCTTCGTTAATATCAAACTTTTTCAAAATGGCCTTTGGCGCAATCTTTACCCAATCTTCTATAGAATTAAAAATAATGGGAATTTCATTGTCTGATACATTGGTAATATGCTCTACATTTGCCCCTTCGGCACTGTATGGCATACCAGCCCCCAAATAATCCTTGCGCTCGAATATGCTGATTTCAAAGTCAGTATTCCCCGATTCTGTTAATCTTTTATACATGAAAAGACCACTTGGGCCGCCGCCGATGATGGCAATTTTCTTTTTTGCTGTTTTCGTGTCCATTTATAGTTCATACAATCATAAAAAAACAGAAATTGTTTTGGTTGTGTTTAAAAAGTCGAGGAACGGTCTGAAATGAGAGGATAACTTACCAAGCAGGAAAGCTCTGGTTTGCTAGATCTCTCAACTACGTTATACTCCGCTCGAGATGGCGATCGCAAACAAAATTTGCAATAAATAAGAACCAACTGTGAGAATTGCTGTTAGAAGAGGTAAGCAATATTGTATCAGTTACCCCCCTAAGCGTAGCCGAAGGGTAAACAATTACCAATTAATGAAACTATATATGATTTTACTGGGCTCGAAAGCCCCGAAGCGGAACGTAGAGCAGCACGATTACTTTTTTGGCATTGCAGACTCACTAAAAGATCTTGTTCCGGAGATTAAAGCTTTTTGGCCTGAAGCGGGTAATAGCCTGCATATTGATGGCTGGCGGGAAGTAAACACGGTTGATGATTACGAAATCAGTATTAAATTAAGAGATGAACATACGCCGCCATCACTACATAAATTATTTTTTATCAATCTTGGGGGCTATATATCCAACAAATTATACGAGCAGCATCATATTGTATTATCGGTGCATGATGAGCGGGCCAAAGCCATTCAGGATGCCAAAAAAACGATCTTTTTTAAAACCAATTCTATAAAAGGCGCAAATTCGCACATCGACGAAAAATATGGCATCGATGTAGATGATATTTATAAAATAGAAGATATTTTAAGCGAAGAGGCAAAACAAAAATACCACATCGAAATAAAACCATCTTCAGGATTACCTGAAGATGAGATTCATTTAGGCTATTTTAAGTTGGATAAACTATAAATCATTATTTTTTAACAAGGCTTTTTAACCAAAGCACCAGATCGTAAGCGGCTTTATCATTTTCGAAGCCCATTTCTTTTGGCAAACGGCCGTTTACATATTCATCATACAACCACGGGTCGGCAATGGCAATTACATTTCCTTTACCAAATTTGGCAGAGGCAATAACCGTTGCGCCCGCAGCATTTTTAAGTACAGGTTTTGCACCGTTTTTGGTATCGATAGAACAGACATCTTTCATAAATATTTTTTTGGCTGTTTTAAATACCGGATTATTTTTAATTACAATGCCGCCATCTTCAAAATGAGCATCGTCGATCACGTGGTTTTGCATTTCGTTTGTAAAATGCATGCCAAATAAATTGGCTAGTTTATTAAAATGCGGCAATTCTACATTGGCACTATCGTTGGCAAACATTACCAATACCCCGCCCTGCTTTACCCAGGCAGAAATTGCAGCAATGTGCTCAGCCCCGATGTAATTTGGTTTAGGATTTTCTTTCGGACGGTCGGGATCTACAATTAAGTAAACATCACTTCCTTTTAAATTGGCCTGTGTGGGTGCTGTTTCAAGTGAATCTAACTTAAAACCTTGCTTCTTGAATACATGGCCAAGAATAGAAAAACCACTCATGGCCTGTTCACCCCACAGATAATGAAAACGAACTTCTTTACCCTGTTTATCTTTATGCGTTTCGCGGTTAAAGAAATAATCGAGCGTAACGGTTTGTGCATCGGCCACAAGTGTTGAACCTGTTAAAAGTCCAAGCAAACAAAATCTAAAAAGTAGTTTCATAAAATGGTATGTGATTAGAAAACCAAAAATATAAATTAAAAGGGTAATCAATCCACTAGCAAAAGATTTTAAACAGTATTGATAGATTTTTAATCGGGATTGAAAGCATGGCCACAGATATTATCATCCGAACAGCGCAAGGAAAAACGAAGATGATCTCAGGTAATTCAGGTACAAACGCAGCGATTATATATACTACAGCAAAAATAATTTGAACCATATAAGACATGGAAGATTCATATAAGCTCAATGCGATTGCATGCCCTTATATACTTGATTATGAAATATGGTAACAGCGAAAATAATTTGAACCATATAAGACATGGAAGTTTCATATAAGTTCAATATGCTTACATCTTCTTATATCTAATAATTAACTATAAATATTGAACCACCTAAGTCACCTTAGTACACCTAAAAAGACTCTATGCAAATGTAACTAAGATGCGCTCAGGTGATTCAGGTGGTAAAATAAATGAACCAATATCTTTTTTGAACCATATAAGACATTTAAGTTTCATATAAGCTCAATGCGCTTAGATGTTCTTATATTTCTTATATGGTTAATATATAGAGAACAGGGGTGGTAGATAATAAACAAACTATCCAATCTGTCAAATGGTAACATCTGACAGCACAAGCAAAAACCTAACTGTTAACCCCCATGGCATACAGGATAATATTTACCCCGAACTTGGTATTATCTTCTGCCAGAAAGCGTTTATTCCTGAAATCGTAATCCCACTCACAGCCATAGTCTTTATTGCTATACAATACTCCTATCCTGTTGTTAACTGTAATTGCTTTCAGATAATCGTGCACCAGGTCGTCTCCCCAGCCGTTTAATTCAAATGATGTGGTTGGTGGTCCTTTTTCAAATTTGAAAAAAGAGCTGTAAATACCATGGTTATTAGGAATTTTTTTCAGCGCCTGTGCACCGAACAGGTTAGTCATCTGTGTTTCAAAAGAGCGGGCAAATAAACCGTCAATATCGTGGTTGCAGTCGTCAACAAAAACGAAGCCCCCATTATGTACATAGTTTTTAAAATTTACGGCTTCCTGCGCACTGAACTGCACCAGTTTATGTCCGCTTAAATAACAGAAAGGATATTTAAACAAATCTTTGCTCCCCAGTTCAACAATTTTTTCTTCTTCATCCAGAGGAATGGTTGTATATTCTAAAAGAGAATTTAACAGATTAGACGGCATGCGCTGATCAGTATCCCAATCACCAGAATTATATTTTAACCTCGCAAATGTAAATTTTACTCTATGCATCACCCTAAAATTAGCTTCATTTTTTATTAAAACCGTTTTTTATGCCAATTATCTTGTAAATTTTTTGATATTTTTTCTATTTGGCTAAAAACTATCTGCCAATATGCGCTATATTGAAGCACCATATCGTCAAACTAAAAAAACCAACCATTTTGGAGCGTTCAGAAAGCAACCTAAAAATATTGATCGATAAGATCTCCCTGTTAAAAACCGAAATACAGAAAGTAATTGTGGGTCAGGATGTGATCATTGAAGAAATGCTGATTGCCTTAATGGCCGGCGGACACTGCCTTTTGGAAGGCGTACCCGGTTTGGCAAAAACGTTAATGGTAAGAACCATGTCGCAGGCCTTAGACCTTTCTTTCCGCAGGATTCAGTTCACGCCCGATTTAATGCCAACCGATATTGTAGGCACCGAAATATTGGAAGAAGACCATGTGACCGGGAAACGTTTTTTTAAGTTTAACAAAGGTCCGTTGTTTGCCAATATTATCCTTGCGGATGAAGTAAACCGGACCCCGCCAAAAACACAATCGGCATTATTGGAAGCCATGCAGGAATTTGAGGTAACCTATGGCGGACAAACCTATCCTTTAGATCGTCCGTTTTTTATCCTTGCCACACAAAATCCTATTGAACAGGCCGGAACCTATCCCCTGCCCGAAGCGCAATTAGACCGTTTTCTGTTATATATCAAAATTGGTTATCCTACCGCAGCGGAAGAAACACAGATTTTAAGCAGCACAACAGGCAGCAAAAAAGCCGTAATTAACCCGGTTATCGGTGCTGAGGAAATCAAAGAACTTCAGGCCATTACCCGTGAGGTAAGCATCAGCAACGACCTGATTACCTATGTAAGTGAGATCATCCGCGCCACCCGACCAGATACCACTACCGTAAATTTTGTAAAAGAATGGGTACGATGGGGCGCTGGACCACGTGCAGGGCAGGCATTAATCTTAACCGCAAAGGCAAGGGCCCTATTTAAAGGCAGGTACGCGGTAATTCTGGAAGATTTACAAGCCATGGCCTATCCGGTATTGCGCCACAGGGTATTAATGAACTTTAAGGCAGAGGCCGAAAATGTTTCATCAGACAAGGTAACCGACGAATTGATCAAAGCCATTTCGAAACCAAAAGCCAATATTTAATGAGTAAACTGCTCGATCCAAAAATATTGATGGCCATTAAAGACCTTTCATTATCGGCTAAAATGACGATTGATGGGTTTATGAACGGTATTAACAAAAGTACCGTAAAAGGGCCTGGATTAGAGTTTAGCCAATACAGAAGTTACCAGCCTGGCGACGATCTTCGTTCGCTCGATTGGAAAATGTTTGCCCGGTCAGACCGTTATTACATCCGCGAATCGGAGGTGGAAACCAATATTGCCGTACGTATATTAATTGATGCCAGTGCTTCGATGAACCACAACGATGGCGATTTCACCAAAATAGATTATGCAAAATACCTGGGTGCATCCTTAGCTTATCTCGCCAATTTACAGGGCGATGCCATTGGATTATATGTATTGAAGAATTCGGGCATTTTCTCCATGACGCCAAAACAGGATTACCAGCATCTGGCCCGTTTGTTTTATCAGCTGGAGCAGATCCACCCTGATGGAACATTTACCAAGCCCATTCATCATAAAGAGTTGTTTGCAGGTGCCCAAAAACGCGAACTGCTGATTTTTGTAACCGATCTTTACCAGAAAGATGACGAAATCATCAAATTATTGGATACACTGAATAATTTAAGGCACGAAATTGTGGTTTTCCATATATTATCAAGAAACGAACTCGATCTTGATTTTAAAGGTTACACCAATTTTGAGGACCTTGAAACCGGAGAAACCATCCAGATTGATCAAAGCAAAGCAAGAAAAGATTACCAGCACAAGCTTAACGCTTATCTGGAAAATACCAGGATACAACTGCTAGACAGAAGAATTTTTTACCGTACCATCACTACCGACGAAGCATTGGATCAGGCTTTAAGGGATTTTTTAAAACAAAGAAGTAAACTCAGAATTTAACCGTGCATTTTTTATATCCTATAGGTTTATTTGCGCTTGCAGGCATCATTGTGCCACTTGTGATACACCTGTGGAATGTAAAACAGGGCAAAACCATCAAAATTGGCAGCATCGCTTTACTGGGCGAAAGTTCGAGTGCAAGCTCCAAAAGTTTTAAAATTAACGACTGGCTTTTGTTTGTATTGCGTTGTTTACTGCTGGTGTTGCTGGCCTTTCTTTTAGCACAACCCTATCTTAAAAAAACAATATCAAAAAGTAGTAAAACAGGTTGGATTTTGACCGATAAAAATAATTTCCCGCAGGTTTTTAAATCGCATCGAAAAACGATCGATTCATTGTTAAAAAAAGGCTACGAAATTCATGATTTTAATGCGGGTTTTTCGTTATTAAGCTTAAAAGATACTGTTGTTAATCAAATTAAACAGCAAAATAACCTCAGTTATACCACTTTACTGAGTGCAGCCGATCAAACCGTTCCTGCAGGGGCGCAGGTTTATCTTTTTGCCGATCAGCGTGTAAATCGTTTTGGGAATGAATTGCCCTTTGTAAATTATAAACTGAACTGGATTCCGCTTAAGCAAAGTGATACCTTAAGCAGCTGGATTGCCACTTATGCAGGAAAAAGGTACGAAGCGAAATCCAATCCATCAGGCACTGTTTATCAAGTTTTAAACACATCAGAGAACACTCCGATAAACATAGCGATACATGAAGGAGCTGGAATTACCGATAGCAAATACATCATCGCGGCTTTGAAAGCTATCGGCAGTTTTACCCAACGGAAGATAATCATTAACCCTCCGGCAGGCAAGGCTACCATCGGTTTTTGGTTATCAGATGAAACAGTTTCAGCAGCTTTTAAATCATCAATTGCTCCGGATGGTGCCTTGTTTCAATACGAAAAAGGAAAAATACTCACTACGCCGTCTTTTATTAAAATTGATGGAAAACAACTCAAATTGAGTAAAAGAATTGCATCAGGCAATCAGGCAGAAAAAGTATGGACAGATGGTTTTGGGGATGCCATTTTGGCAAAAGAAGGGACTGGTGATTTAAGTACTTTCCATTTTTACAGCCGTTTTAATCCACAATGGAACGAACTGGTTTGGGAACCTTTATTTGTAAAAGCACTGATGCCGATCGTTATCCGTGATAAAAATCCGGAAGATTTTGGTTTCGAGAATAACCCAGCCGATCAAAGAACCCTATCGCTTAAACAGAAAACGGTAATTGAGGCCAATAAAACTGTTTCAGCAACAAAAAGCACCAAAAATAAGCCCCTTTCCACTATATTTTGGATCGCGGCACTTTTGATTTTCGCTACCGAACGTATTTTATCATTCAGAAAAAAACCACAATATGTTAAAAACTGAAGGACAAAACTGGATACGTAGGCTAAAAATCAGATGGATCAGTTTTTACCTGATTGGTACTATAGCCACGGCTTTGGCCATCGCTTTGCTTTTATCAGTTACAGGTTTTTACCTATTGCATGCTCCTATCTGGATTTTTACGATTATTTTTCCGCTTGCCCTTGCAATTTTATTGTTCAGCAAACCCGTTTGGAAAACCACAGATCTTGATGTTTCCAGATTTGCAAACAACCATTACCCCGAACTGGAAGAAAGTGCCGATCTGCTGCTGCAAAACGAAACGGAATTATCTATGCTGCAACAATTGCAACGAAATAAAATTGAGCGTGTTATTCCAAACCTGCAGCAGCCAAAAGAACCAGCAAAGAAATTATATTTTGGTCTGGCTATCCTACTTTTGGCTTTGATCATCAGCTTCGGGTTCAGCAAAATCGCTCAAACCAAAAAAACAGATTTAAGTTCACCAGAAGTCAAAACTTTAATCCCGCTGATTAAAGAAAATATCCCTGCAGAAATTTCAGATTTCAGTGCAACCATTATTCCTCCGGCTTATACCAGAAAAGCAGAACGGAAACAAAAGCAGTTTACCATTAACGCCGAAACGGGGGCAACAGTGAACTGGAAAATTGAAACGAATATTGCGATCAAAAAGCTAAAACTCATTTTTAACGACAATGAAATCTCATCATTAAAAGCTTTAAATGCAGCGCATACGCAGTGGATTTTTAGCAAAACCATTAATAAATCAGGTTTTTATCAGTTGGATCTGGATGGTAAAAAATCAGATCTTTACCAGATCGAAGTGATCCCCGATCTACCAGTTACCATTAAAATTACGCAACCTAAGCAGCACACCACAATTGATATCGGTCAGCCACAAAAGTTCGACCTGAGTGTATCGCTCACTGATGATTATGGTATAAACGATGCTTTTATATCTGCTACGATGGCCAGTGGAAAAGGTGAAGGTGTAAGTTTTACAGAAAAAAAACTCCCTTTCAATACGAGTTTCGATAATAAGAAGCATGTTTCCTTAAATAAACACATCGATCTAAAAAGCCTGGGCATGAAACCCGGTGATGAGCTTTATTTTTTCATCAAAGCAATGGATAATCACGGTCAATCGAGCCGCTCGGATGTGTATTTTGTTTCAATTGTGGATACCACAGAGTTAATGAGTCTGGCAGGCATGACCAATGGCGTAAACCTTGTACCCGAATATTTCAGGAGCGAAAGGCAGATCATTATCGATACCGAAAAATTATTGAAAGAGCAGGCTAGCCTACCGATAACAACTTTTAAAACCAGAAGTAACGACCTCGGCATCGATCAGAAGTTATTAAGGCTTCGTTACGGTCAGTTTTTGGGCGAAGAAAACGAGACCGAAATTGGTGGCGATCACGACGACCATGATGAACATACCGAACACAAAGCCGAAGGTGAAAAATTTGGTGATGTAAGTGCCATTATGGACAAATATGCGCACAAACACGATATTGCAGAAGATGCCACTTTTTTCGAGCCGGAAATGAAAGCGCAGTTAAAAGCTGTTTTAACCGAAATGTGGAATGCTGAACTGCGTTTAAGAACCTACAAACCGCAGGAAGCTTTGCCATACGAATATAAAGCTTTGAGGTTGCTTAAAGACCTGCAACAAAAATCTCGTGCTTACGTAGCCAAAACCACGGTTAAGGTTGCAGCATTAAAACCCGAAAAGCGGTTAAGCGGTGAACTCGATAAGATTACACAACCTGTACAAAAAATGAGCTTCGAGCAGAAAGAAAAACGAACAGCTTCGCTAAAAACCGCACTTGCCCTTTTGGAAAGCAGAAAAATGGGCAAAAAGTTTACCGAAAACGATCACTTTTTACTCAGCGAAACTGAAAAATATATGATTGGTGCAGCAGCAGATCATCCTTCTACTTATTTAAATGCATTAACCAGTTTAAGAAAACTAAGCATAGCAGATAAATTGATAGTTAAAGATATTGATCTGGTTCAGCAGGCCATCCAAAAAATGATCAGTACCGAACCAACGAAGCCACAAACACAAAATGCTGGTCCGGCTTCGGCCTTGTATCAGGATTATTTTAACAATTTAAACAAAGCGGGCAGATAGATATGGAATTTAAATACATTGCTATTCTGGTTGCGCTATTATTGCTTGTTTTTTTGTTGTACAAAGAAATAAAAAGACCAAATAAAGCAAGGTTATTCTGGCGTATTTTAGCCAATATCATCGCTGTTGGCTGTTTTGTGTTATTAATCGTTCCTATTAAATACGAAACACACCTGCAACAACGTGCCGATGAAATCATTTTACTTACGCAAGGCACCCATCCTGATTCTGTTGCCAGCTTAAAGGGGAAAAAATATGTGCTTTCGTCGATAGATCTAAAAAATATAAAAGCAACCTCCATTCCTGATCTTTCATATTTTTTAAAAACCAATCTCAATATCCGGAAACTGAATATTTACGGTTATGGTTTAAATGCTGTAAAGCTGGAAAAACTTAAAGGCTATCAGGTCAAATTCCATCCATCTGCCAATCCTAATGGGATTATTGCAGCCAACTGGCAGGAAAAATTAAAAGCCACCGACGTTCTTGCCGTACAGGGAAATTATCAAAATACCAGCAAGCAAACCATTAAACTTTTGCTTAAAGGTTTGGGAAAAACCATCGACTCAACTATTATTGAAGGAAAATCGAATAAAGCATTTTCTTTTAAAACCACACCAAAACAAAGTGGAAAAGCCATTTATCAACTCATTGCTTTGCAAAAAAATGATACTTTAAGCAAAGAGCCTATCCCAATACAGGTAGGTGATCAGCCAGCAATGAAAGTACTGATTTTGGCTTCTTTCCCCGACTTTGAGTATAAGTTTTTAAAAAACTGGCTGTACGAAAACCATTATCCACTGGCTTTCAGGAGTCAGATCAGTAAAAATAAGTTTGCTTCCGATTTTTTAAATATTGATAGTGTAAACCTCAATCAGATCAATGCTTCAACCTTAAAAAAATTCGACATCCTGATTATTGATGAAGATGAACTGGCAGCCATCAATCCAAACGAAAGGATTTCGATAAATGTTGCAGTTAATAATGGGATGGGTTTACTCATCAGGGTTTCAGGTCCGAAAGCTTTAACCCCGCTTAGCGGCAGGTTCACTCGTTTCGAATCTCCTGTTTTAAAGGACAAACCTTTAAATTTAAGTCTGACCGAAGATCATTTCAAATTTAAACCATTGCCCATTGAGCAAGCTTTGTTTTTGAAATCAGGTGAACATGATCAAAGTATTATTACCGATGCCGGTGGAAAAACTTTGGTAAACAGCAGCATCAGTGGTGCTGGCAAAATAATGGTTTCTACCCCTTCTTCAACATATAACTGGCTACTTTCCGGACAAAAAACAGATTACGCTACCTATTGGTCCAAACTTTTAAGCAGCGCTGCAAAAAAGAGAAGCGAGATTTTAAGCGTAAACATCCTTCCACAATTTCCAACGGTAAATCAAAAAACCAGGATCATTACTGATTTAGCAACATCGGGTAAGATGCCGGCATTAAAAATAGATGATGTTGCGTTAAGTCCGCGGCAAAATATGGAACTTCCTTTCCAGTGGGATGCATTTTACTGGCCGCAACAAGCAGGCTGGACAAACTTACAGGTAAATCAAAGCATTGAATCTGTTTATATTTACGAAAAAACCGATTGGCAAACACTAAAAAATCAACAGACTTTAAATGATACGCATCAATTCGTCAGGAATATGCGTACAGCTGAAAATAATACAGCGTTAAAAGATGTATTTGTAGAAGAAGAGATTTCGATCTGGTGGTTCTTTGCCGGATTTTTACTTGCAGCCGCCTTTTTATGGTACGAAGCAAGGATTTTGGCAGTTTAAAATCGATTCGTCATCCCGACTGAAGCAAAGCGGAATGGAGAGATCTAAGAACAAAGATCTTCTAATAGATTTCTCCATTCCGCTACTGATGAAAAATCAGCAGCTTCAGTCGAAATGACGAATCGCGGGGGATGAAAATCGTATCAAAATCATTTAAACACTAACTTTTCGCTTAATTTCCATGCTTTTCTGTGTCCTCGTGGCAAAATTTATTCAATTTGCTATTGCTAACACTCGTTTCAAACGAGCGTTCAATAGCTTATCGTTTAAAACGATAAAATCGTAGAACTATTTTTGCACTCGTTTAGAAACGAGCGCAAGCATGAATCGATTCGTCATCCCGACTGAAGCAAAGCGGAATGGAGAGATCTAATAACAAATATCTTATAATAGATTTCTCCATTCCGCTACTGATGAAAAATCAGCAGCTTCAGTCGAAATGACGGATCGCGGGGATGAAAATCGTATCAAAATCATTTAAACCCTAGCTTTTCGCTTAATTTCCGTGCTTTTCTGTGTCCCGTGGCAAAATTTATTCAATTTGCTATTGCTAACGAGCGTTCAATAACATATCGTTTACAACGATAAAATCGTAGAACTATTTCTGCACTCGTTTGGAAACGAGCGCAAGCATAGTCGATTCGTCATCTCCTTTGGTTTATCAAACTGATTTTTTTGTTGCAAATCTTATTACAAGAAGAAAGCTTAGTAAGCGTTTAAATAAAAGGCAGGGTGAATTTTCGTCATCTCTAGTTTTAA